>JAHDBV010000168.1 GCA_020630195.1 Acidimicrobiales bacterium | reverse complement strand
CGTACTGCTCCGGTAGTGTGGGGCGCAGCAACGTTTCGTCGGGTTCTGGCCGTGGGCAGTGACCAGCTGGACGAAAGCGGAACGGTGCGAGGCACGCAAATGTGCGTGCGCCGGGGAGCCGTGGGCAGTGACCAGCTCGATATCCCGGAACCTCCACCGGAGGTTTGTCGCCGTGGGCAGTGCCAGCGACAGAACCGGGAGGGGCGTCGCCTCAACTTCAACGCGCACTGTGCGCACATACCAAAGGTGATGAACCCATGACTGACTTCCGAAACGGCCGCAACGTCTACGCCGACCATGCGGCTGGGCGCGCAGCCGCTACGACCACCAAAGTCGCTGCTGTCCGAAGTTCCGCGAGTGACCGCGACATCGAATTTTTGAACATCGCTGAGGAGCGGGTCGCGAAGGCCAAGGCGGCCCGCAACGCCATCGAGCAGCGTTCCGCAGATGGACCACTTTCCGACGTCGACAAGGAGCGTCTCACGTCGGCGAAGTCCGACCTGGATGCAGCTGAGCGGGGACTCGAGGCTGTCGCCACTCGGATCAACTCGGAGGCTATGGCACGAGAAGCCCGGGCACGCCTCAACATTCCCGACATGCCGCTGACCGACGAGAGCCGCCGGCCGACGAACGAGTTCCGCCAGCTGATGGCCGGCCAGATCGACTCTGACGCGGTCATCATCGAGACCCGTGACTTGGCAACCGACTCGGCGACCGGTGGCGCAGCGACCATTCAAACCACCGTGGCGAACCAGTTCTTTGAGCAGCTCGGCCGACGTTCGGGCATCTTCGGCATCGCTGGCAAGTGGCCGACCGGAGCCGATGTTTCTCCGATCGTGCTGCCCCGGCTCACTGACGTTGGCGAGGGCGACGAGGAACTCCCGGAAGGCGACCCGATCACCGAGGACGATCTTGTCGTTGATGGGGTCGAGTTCGGGCACTACCGGTACACGGCACTGGAGAAGATCTCCAACGACCTTGCAGCATCGGCCACGGTTCCTGCTGAGCAGATGATCCGCCGTGCGTTGGCCCGTCGCCTCAGCGACAAGTACGGGTCTCGCCTGGCGACCGGCGACGGGGTGGACAAGCCCAAGGGACTGACCGTGGTCGCAACGCCGGCCGTCGCCGCCGCGGCGCAGACGACCGTCACCCAGCAGGAACTTCTCGAGCTGGTCCACTCGATCAGCCCGGAGAACCTCGATGCCCGCGTGTCATCGTTCGTGATGCATCCGGCGACTTGGCAGGCAATCCGCCAGCTCGAGGACGGAGATGGGCGTCTGCTCATCGGTGACCTTGCCCGCGGCGACGGCCAGACTCTGCTCGGATACCCGGTGGTGCAGGACCGGTACATGCCGCTGCCCGAAGCCGGCAACGTCGCGATCTGTTTCGGAGCGATCGCAGAGACGTTCATGATCCGCCACACCAACCTGCGAATCGATCGGTCGGGTCACTACCGATTCAACCACGATCAGGACACGTGGCGCGCGGTGATGGGCCTCGACACGAACATCCTCGACGCCGACACGATCCTGTCGCTGACGATGGCAGCCTGACCGATGCAACGCCTCGAACAAGACGGGGCCGGCTACTTCCTGCGCTGGGAAGAGCTCCGGGACGGCCACAGTCGCGTGATCGCTCCCGGAGCTCTGACCGGAGGTTTGGACACTCGGACGCTCCAGGCCGCCGGGTTCAGCGCAGACGACGTCGGTATTCGGATGAGCGATGACTTCGAGACGCGCTCTACAGCGATGCCCTTGGCCTTCAGCGAGAAAGGCAGGCAGCTAACCGTCACCGGCTACGCCCCGAAGTGGCGCGACTCGAGTCGTGCGATGTCAACGCCTCGGCGCGGCCAGTTCTATGAGGAGTTCGAGCCTGGTGCCTTCGATGAATCGATCGCCAACCGAGATGTCGTGGCATGGCAGGACCACGAACCGACACTGTTTCTCGGAAGGACGTCTGCCGGCACTCTGCGAATAGCAGACGACGGAATCGGGCTTGCCTACGAGATCGACATACCGGACACGACCATTGGTCGAGACTTCGCGTTTCACATGCGGGCCGGCAACGTCGTTGGCACGTCATTCGGGTTTCGGACAGCGAAGGACAGCTGGTCGGGCAACCGTCGGACGGTTCACTCCGCAGTGCTTCACCATGTTGCACCGATCGTGAACGATCAGGCCGCGTATGCCGATACCCAACCCGGGCTGCGCTCGGCTCGACTACAGCTCGAGATTCTTGAGGAGCGGTGGGCACTCGACGAAACCGGATGGCCCGTGCAGACAATCGAACGAGCCGTACTCACATGATCGGGCGAGGGGACGCGATGGCAGTGGGTTCCAGTGCAGACCCATTCCCTCATCCTTCCCGTGTCCTCTCGTTCACCCCGCCTGCGTCCGCCGAATTTGTTGGGTTCGGCGGACGCAGGCAACCAACACCAACCAACGAAAGAAGAACCACATGCTTGCGAATCATCTTCTTTTCGGCTTCGGACAGCTGCCCTCCGACTCCCTCAATGCCGTTCTCGAGCGCGTATTGCTTGATTGCTGCGTCTGACGTGTCGATGCCGTATTTGCGGACCGTTTCCGACGAGCCGTTGAGTGCCGACGTGAACGCTTCGGCGACCGCCTGCGGGTCATCGTTGAACATCGACCCGACATCAGCGCTTCGGGCTGCGAGGTCCAATGCGATGGTGGCACGTTCCGCGTCGGTGGTCTCTTGGAACAAGACACCGAGCCCGTTGGCGAGGTCGAGCGCTTCGGCCCGGTTGACGCCCATCGCGGTCGCCGAGTTGGCGAGCGCTTGTTCGACCTGGCCGAACGATTCAGCGAAGATCGATTCTGCTGCGCCGGCTGCTTCGGTCATGTCTGATGCCATGCCGAGCGCGTCTGCGCCGAACTCTGCGATGCCGGCTGCGGCGAGCGCTCCACCGACGACAGCGGCGGCTCGACCGATCCCGGCTGTCATGCTGCCGACGCCTTCGTCGACAGAGTTCATTGTCGCCCGGAACTTCTTGTCGTCGCCGACGATTTCAATGGTGATGGGTTTTGCCATGAGAACTGCTCCTAAGTGATCGTCGGGGGTTGCTGCTGCTGTTTGTTTCTCGTGGCCGTGTAGTGGTCAAGAAGCCATCTGGCCTCGATGAGAGGAATGTGCCTGGTCTCTTCCCAACCGAAGCCGTAGGCCGTCACGAGGGCTGCTCTCAGCTCGAGTGCAGCCCTCCGGGAGGGTTGATCTCTGCGGCTCCCTTGACACCGAAGATCGCCGGAAGGTCCGTGAGCTTGATGTCGTCGATCTCTTCGGGGGTGATGTCAGGGTTGCTGCGCCGGAGCGCGATGGTTGCGAGGACGCGCATCACCTCGGTGGTGCGGACACCCTCAGGGATCCGTCCCGACCCGGTCTCTGGATCGATGAAGGAGTTGAGCGGGACCTCGAGCTCGTTCTCGAGGTATTCGACCTCTCCGAGACTGAGTTCGTTCATATCAGCTACGAACTCATCATGCGAGACAGCACCATCGCCGCAGGCAACTTCGCGGATACTTCAGACGGTGCAGCGAACCAGCAGCGGGTGTTCGCAGCGATGGTCGACGACCTCCAGATCAAGCTCGGAACCGCGCTACTGCCCGCTCTCACGACCGTAGGAGCGTTCATGATCGACGACCTGATCCCGACCGTCGAAACGATCGCAGGGACCATCGCAGACTTCACAGCCGCGCTCGCCGACAACGAACCCGCCCTCGCAGCGATCGCGGTCGGGCTCGCAGGGCTCAGCGTTTCCATCATCACGACCCACGTACCTGCGATCCTCGCCAAGGCAGCTGCCTGGGCGTCCGCCGCCGCCGCCATGATCGCAGCGAACGCACCCGTCATCCTCATCACCGGAGCCGTCGCAGCGCTCGCCGCCGGCATCATCTGGGCGTACCAGAACGTCGAATGGTTCCAGGCGATCGTGGACAACCTCAAGAACTTCCTGGTCAACACCGCTTGGCCAGCGATACGAACCGTGTTCGACGCAATGACGGTCGCTGTCGGTGTCCTGCTCGACTATTGGCAATTCCAGTTCAACCTCGCCCGCGACGTCATCCAGTGGCTCTGGGACAAAGCCGTAGAAGTCACAGACGGCATCACGAGCTCGTTCGACGGGATCGTCGATTTCATCACCGGCCTACCGTCCCGGATCGCAACCGCAGCGGCAGGAATGTGGGACGGCATCAAAAACGCCTTTCGGGCTGCGCTCAACTTCATCATCGACGGGTGGAACGCGCTCGAGTTCAGCCTGCCCGCAGCCGACCTAGGCCCGCTCGGCAGCATCGGCGGGTTCACGATCGGGGTTCCCGACATCCCTCGCATGGTCTCCGGAGGCATCAGCTCAGGCGCTACCACGCTCGTCGGCGAACGCGGCCCCGAACTCGTCGACCTCCCGGCCGGCGCCAGAGTCACCCCAAACCATGCACTCGGCTCCGCACACGGCGACATCCACATCACCGTCAACGAAGCCGGAGCGACCGGCGACGAAATCGCCCGGGCGCTCGCCTGGCAACTCCGGACCGGCGCACTCTGACCGCCGGCACGACTCGTCCTCAGCCACAGAGTGAACAGCGTCCGCCTTGTCGAGCGTCGGGCGCGACGCACCAGCGGCGTCCGCAGCGATGTCCTTGGCCCGGGTGGTGGAAGGCGTGGAAAAGTTTTCCGTGCCTTGCTCGTCGTCCTCGGCTCGTCCGCCGCGAGCGCTGCCCCGGAGACGTCAGTTCACGCTCGGTCGTCCCACGCAGCCTGAAACGCTTCGAACTGCTCTCGCCGCTCCAATGCAGCTCGCTCGACCCGTGGAAAAGTTTTCCGAGGGTTCCGGCTCTACATCAGCTGTTCGGCAACCTCAAACGCTGCCTGGACGACCAGCCGAACGCTGTTCGCCATCCCGTCGCTGCGATCCTCGAGCACGCTCAACACCTCGTTCAGCGCCTCCAGCAGTTCAGCGTTGCTCTTCTCGTTCTCCATTGGGGTGTCCTTTCGTTGGTGGTTGGAGGACCGTTGACCAGCAGACGATTTTCGGTTTGCGTTCCCGGTAAACCGTTGAGAAATCAGTGTTTTTCGGCTCCGCACAGCGTTCGGCCGGTTGACACCTCATAATCGTTCGGTCGCGGGTTCAAGTCCCGCCGGGCCCACGGCAACTCTGC
>JAHDBV010000056.1 GCA_020630195.1 Acidimicrobiales bacterium | reverse complement strand
ACACGTTCGAGACCCTGCTCGCCGGCGCCGACATCTGGATCGACGCCTATCGGCCGGGAGCCTTCGCCGAGCGGGGCTTCGACGCCGCGTCGGTCGCCGAACGGCACCCGGGGCTCGTGGCGGTGCAGCTGTCGGCGTTCGACTGGACCGGCCCCTGGGCGGGTCGACGTGGGTTCGACTCGATCGTGCAATCGACGACCGGCGTCGTGCGGGCCGGGTCGCGCGCCGCCGGAGCGAGCGCACCGGTGCCGCTGCCGGTCCAGGCACTCGACTACGCCACCGGCTGGTTCGCCGCGACGATCGCCGCACGCCTACTCGCCCACCAGCGCCGCGCCGGGGGCACGTGGCGAGGGCGGTGCTCGCTGCTGCGGACCAGGAACGAGCTCGTCGGCCTGGGTGGGCCGACGGCGTTCACCCCGGCCAAGCCGACGCCGGACCCCGCGGCGCTCGAGACGGTCGACGCTCCCGGGATCGGGCGGCTCGAGCTTCCCGCCGCCGTCTTGGGCGCACCGGCGACCCCTCCGGCACCGCTCGGATCGTCCGCACCGGTGTGGGCCTGAGCCGCCTCAGGTCAGCTCGGGCAGATCCCGGTACAGCTCGAGCGACGCCGGGTTGGCCAGGGCCTCGACGTTCTTGACCTCGCGGCCGTGCACCACGTCGGTGACGGCCAGCTCGGTGATCTTGCCCGAACGGGTGCGGGGGATGTCCTCCACGGCCACGACGACGGCCGGCACATGCCGGGGTGAGCACTGGGTCCGCACGTCGCGCCGGATCGAGGCGATCCGTTCGGCGTCCAGCTCGACGCCGTCGGCGAGCCGGACGAAGAGCACGATCCTCGTGTCGTCGTCCCACTGCTGGCCGATGGCGATCGCCTCGGTCACGTCGTCACGGGCCTCCACGGCGCCGTAGATCTCGGCGGTGCCGATGCGGACCCCGGAGGCGTTCAGGGTCGCGTCGCTACGACCGTGGATCACCATGCCGCCCTCGTCGGTCCACGAGGCGAAGTCGCCATGGGCCCACACACCACCCGGGACCTCCGGGAACCGCTCGAAGTAGGCACCGCGGTAGCGCTCGTCGCCGTCGTCGCCCCAGAAGCCGAGCGGCATCGAGGGGAACGGGGTCGTGCAGACGAGCTCCCCCTTCACCCCCGGCCCCAGCGGTTCGGCGTCGTCGTCGTACACCTCGATCCCGAGTCCGAACGCCTTGCGCTGGATCTGGCCGACATGGGTCGGCTGCGTCGGGTCACCCGCCACGAGGCACCCGCAGAGATCGGTCCCCCCGGAGATCGAGGCGAGATGCACATCGGCCTTGACCGCGTCGTGGATCCACCGGAAGCCCTCGTCGGACAGCGGCGACCCGGTGGAACAGATCGTGCGCAGCGGCGTGAGGTCCACCCGGTCGGCGGGGCGCAGCCCGGCCTTGAGGCACACGTCGATGAACTTCGCCGAGAGGCCGAGCAGCGTCACCTCGTGGCGTTCGGCCAGTTCGAACAGCCGCCACGGCGACGGATGGCCCGGGTTGCCGTCGACGAGGACGATCGTGGCACCCGAGCCGAGACACGAGGCGAGCCAGTTCCACATCATCCAACCGGCGGTCGTGAAGTAGAGGATCCGGTCGCCGGGGCCGATGTCGGAGTGCAGTTGTTGTTCGGTGAGGTGCTTCAACAGCACGCCGCCCGAGCGGTGCACGATGCACTTGGGCTTCCCCGTCGTGCCCGACGAGTAGAGGATGTACAGCGGGTGATCGGTCGGGAGCTCGACGCGTGCGAGTTCGGCGCCCCGATGGGCCGCCTCGACCTCGGACCAGGGGCGGGCGTCGGCGACGCGGTCACCGACCCCGTCGGTGGCGCCGAGCTGGTCGACCACCCACACCGTCCGGACCGATGGCAGCGCCGCCCGGATCTCGGCGAGACGCTCCACACAGTCGAACGCCTTGCCCCCGTACCGATAGCCGTCGGCGGCGATGAGCACCGTCGGCTCGGTCTGGCCGAACCGATCGACCACGCCGCTCGTTCCGAAATCGGAGGAGGTGGAGGTGAACACGGCCCCGACACTCGCCGCGGCGAGGAAGCCGATGATGGTCTCGGGCACGTGCGGCATCCAGGCGGCCACACGATCACCCTCGCCGACACCCGCTTCGGTGAGCGCCGCGGCCATGGCGGCGGTCCGGGCCCGCAACTCGTCCCAGGAGACCCGGGTCTCGACGTCGCCGTCGGGCCCCTCGACCACGGCGACGATGGCGTCGTCGGACCCGTTGACGCCGTCGCGGGGGGCGAGGAGGGTGTCGACGATGTTCAGCCGGGCGTCGGGGAGGAACCGCCAGCGGCGGAACGCATCGGCCGACTCGATGTCACGCTCGCCCGGATCGCCGACGACGCCGCACCAGTCCCACACCGATCGCCAGAACGCTCCCGGCTCCTCCACCGACCAGCGCCACAGCTCGTGCGAGTCGGCGGCGTCGGGCCGGACCTCCCGACGGAACCGGTCGAGGCGGGTGGCCTCGATGCGTGCGGGGGCCGGGGTCCACAGAGGGGTCGCCATGGGCGCCGAAGCTAGCGCCCGGTGGGGCCACGGCGGGCGGCGGACGACGACGGATCGACCTAGCCTCGTGGCATGGCCGAGGCCCACGACGTCGATGCCCGTCCCCTGCTCGACGCCGCCATCCACCTCACGCCGCTGCTGGTCCTGGGTGCGGCGATCGCCGCCGCCGGCCGGCCGTTGCTCTGGCTCGTCGTCGTGTTGCCGGTCGGTCCGCTCGTGCTCGGGCGGGTGCTGGCGGGCGGGCGGGCCGCCGGACGGGCGCACCGGGCACAGACGATCGACGCCACGGTGTGGGCGGCCGGCGTTGGCCTCGGGTTGTGGGCCCTGCTCTGGGTGGGGCTCAACACCGGTGGGATCCTGCTCATGTTCGTCGCGCTCGGCACCATCGGCGTGCTCCTGCTGGGCGTCAACATCGTGTTCCTGCACCTCGTGGCGGCCAACGACGCGCGCAAGCGGCTTCCCGTGCGATACCCGTGGATCCGGCCCGTGCCGTCGTGGCTCCGGGGCCTCACCCCCGCCGAGGGCTGAGCAGGCCCGCGGCCGCCGATCCGCTCAGGTGAGCTCCGGGATCCAGTCGCCGTGGGCGGCGAGGAGCTCGTCGACGAGGGACCAGATCTGGTCGAGGTCGAGCTCGGCGGCCGTGTGCGGGTCGAGCATGGCCGCGTGGTACACGTGGTCCCGCTTGCCGGTGAGTGCCGCTTCGACGGTGAGCGACTGCACGTTCACGTTCGTCTGCATCAGGGCGGCGAGCTGCGGGGGCAGGGTGCCGACCCGGGTCGGCTGGATGCCGTTCGCATCGACCACGCACGGCACCTCTACACAGCAGCCGTCGGGCAGGTTGTCGATCAGACCGTCGTTGGCGACGTTGCCGTAGACGACCCTGGGCTCGCCGGTCTCCATCGAGTGGATGATGCCCGAGCCGTATTCAGCGCTCGGCACGACGTCGATCTCGCCGCCGTCGGCCTCGAGATCGACCCGCATCGTCTCCCACCGGGCGATCTGACGCTCGCACCGTCGCGGGTACTCGTCGAGCGGCACGCCGTACTGGTCGAGCAGATCGGTCCGGCCCTGCTTGATGAACCACGGCACGTATTCGGCGAAGTGCTCGCTCGACTCGGTCACGAAGTAGCCGAGGCGGCGGAACATGTCGTAGCGGACCGCATCGGAGAGGCCCTCGATGCCGCCGTCGGTGCGCTCCTGGCTGCCGCGCAGCGGCGCCGGCTGGGAGGCGGCGAACTCGGCGATCCGGGGATAGAGGTCCTCGAGGCCGTCCTCGGTCCGTCGGTTGAAGTCGAGGTAGAAGGCCATGTGGTTGATGCCGGCGCACCGGTACGCCAGCTCGTCGGCCGGCACGCCGATGTCACCGGCGATCTGCTCGGCGGTGTGCTGCACCGAGTGGCAGAGCCCGATCGTGTTGATCGACGACGACCGGGACAGAGCCCAGCAGTTCATCGCCATCGGGTTGACGTACTGGAGCATCGTGGCGTCGCCGCACAGCTCCTCCATGTCGGCGGCCATCTCCAACAGCACCGGGATGGTGCGGAGGCCGCGCATGATGCCGCCCACGCCGAGGGTGTCGGCGATGGTCTGGTCGAGGCCGAACCGCTTCGGCACCTCGAAGTCGACGACGGTGGAGGGTTCGTATCCGCCGACCTGGAACATCGTGATGACGTAGTCGGCACCGTCGAACGACTCGCGACGGTCGAGCGTCGTTTCGATCGTCGGGGACACACCGAGTGCGGCGGCGGTCTTGTGGGCGACGATCTCCGACGTGTGCAGCCGCTCGGCGTCGATGTCGTGGAGGCTGATGGTCGACCCCGCGAGTTCGGGGAAGCTCAGGATGTCCCCGAGGAGGTTCTTGGCGAACACGGTCGAGCCGGCGCCGACGAAGCTGATCTTGGCCATGCCACGAGTCTTCCACACCTGTTACGCCAAGGCGAGCGGTTCTGTGTGATCATGCTCGAATGCGAGTGGATGGGGGCCGATCGACGGACGGACACGTTCGTTTCGGTGGGAGAGGCCGACGACTTGGCGCCCTCGCGGCGGCCGTCGGACTGCTGGCGGTCGTCGTGACCGCCGTCCGCGACCGGCCGACCGACGACCTCGCCGAGGGGGTCTCCACGGTCGAGATCGAGCCGTCGACCACCACCACGACCACACCAGTGTCCGACGACCCCGACCGGCTCGGGTTCCGCATCCTCGCCGGTGCCGACGTGGCCGACCTCCGTCTCCACATCGTCCAGCTCCCGTTCAACCGGGGACCCCGCGACGCGATCGTGCACCGCTACGTCGACGGTGGGCTGATGTCGGTCCCGGCGGTGGAGCCACTGTTCTCCAACGGGCGACTCGAGGCGCTGCGCAGTCAACCGGGCGACATCCGTGACTACCTGTTGTCGACACCGGCCGGCCTGGTCATCACCTCCGCCGGCATCGCATCACTCCACGATCCCGTCAACGGCACGAGCGAACCGTTCGCGGAGGGCATCGCCGCATTGCCCGGCTCGGACCCCGAGACGTTCTGGCTGTTCACCTCGGCCGAGCGTTCGGTGCATCTCGTCGAGGTCGGCGGCGACGAGGGTCCCGTCGTCTCGGCACCGTTCGACCTCGAGTCCGTCGGGCGACCGCTCGGGTCGACCGGCGACGGGCTCGTGGTCCGCCTCGACGGTGCTGGCACACCGGGTGACCTGGCCGTCTGGCGCCCGGACGCGTCACTCGTGACCCTGCCGGAGACCGCGGAGGTGGCCTACCTCGGCGCCGGTGGGGAGACCGTGGTCCTGGCCCGGGACGGGATGCTCGAGATCATCGACGCCGCCGATCCCGAGCCCGGTGTGCGACGGGTCGCCACCGAACCGCTCGACCGGGTGCACCGGGCCGTGGTCTCCCCCGACGGACGGCGCCTCGCGGTGTCGATCCTGACCGACCTGACCGAGGCGAATCGGATCGATGTCATCGACCTCGACGACGGCCGGCGCCTCAGCCGCATCAGTCCCGCCATCGAACTGTTCTTCCGGTGGGCCGACACCGGCACACTCGTCTACATGGAGCCCGACCTCCCCGCGTTCGAACTCGTGGCCCGCGAGGTCACCTCCGGTGAGGATCGGCGGCTCGCCCGGTTCGACGACCTCACGTGGTGGTTCGCCACCGACGGGCGGCAGGCGGCGCGATGAGATCCCGACTCGTCGGGCCCGTCGTCATCGCCGGGCTCCTCGTGCTGGCGACCTTGGCCGGTCTCCTGATCGCCCGGGACGTCCGCGGGGACTGCGACCACCCGGCCTCGGCCGCCCGCACCTGGAACGACCAGCTCCTCGACGCCATCCGACGGGACTTCCCAGCCCCGACCGTGCACGCCCGCAACCTCTACCACCTCTCCGCGGCGCACTGGGACGTGTGGGCCGCCTACGACCCGACCGTCGACGGGCTCTTTGTCGATCTCGATCGGTCCGCCGTCGACATCGAGGCGGCCCGGAGTGAGGCCATCTCGTACGCCTCACACCGGCTCCTGTCCCACCGCTATGAGAACTCGGTCGGCGCCGAGACATCGCTGCTCGCGTTCGACGACACGTTGGCCGCCGTGTGCCTCTCCCCCGTCGACGACCCGGCCGATCTCGACCCGGCCGATCCGGCGGCGGTCGGCCTGCTCGTCGCCGACGAGATCATCGCCACGACCCGCGACGACGGCTCCCTCGAGGCCGCCAACTACGTCGACCTGTCGTACGCCCCGGTGAACCCGCCGCTGGTCGTCGACCGCTCGGGCACCGAGATGGTCGATCCCAACCGGTGGCAACCCCTGTCCCTCGACCAGCAGGTCACCCAGAACGGCCAGGTGCTGCCCGGCGCCATCCAGGAGGCCATCGGACCGAACTGGGGTCGGGTGGTGCCCTTCGCGCTCCCCCACGACCCCGTCGACGGGCTCCCGCTCGATCCCGGGCCGCCGCCGCTGCTCGGTATCGACGACACGCAGGACGAGGCCTTCGCCCTGGCCGCGGCCGAGGTGGTCCTGCTTTCGGGGGACCTCGACCCGAGGTCGGATGCCACCATCGACCTCTCCCCCGCCGCCCGGGGCCACGACCTGAACCCGGTGCTCGGCACTCCCTACGAACCGAACGTCACCCGTCTCGCCGACTACGGCCGGGTGATCGCCGAGTACTGGGCCGACGGACCCGACTCCGAGACCCCACCGGGCCACTGGAACACGCTCGCTCACGCCGTGACCGACACGCTGGTCGCGTCGAACATCGAGCTGCGCCTCGGCGGTGTGGGCCCCGGACTCGACCGGCTCGAGTGGGACGTGAAGCTGCACCTCGCCCTCAACGGGGCGATGCACGACGCCGGCATCGCCGCCTGGGGCACGAAGAACCACGAGGACTACGCCCGTCCGATCTCCATGATCCGCTGGCTCGGCGAGCGGGGCGAACTCCCCGAGACGCCGGGCCGGATCGAGACGATCTCCGCCGAGTCGAGCGCTGCCGGCGAACGCCACGAACACCTCGCCGATCGGATCGGCGAGCAGGCCGTGTGGGCCTGGCGGGGCCAACCCGACGATCCCGACGCCGTCGTGTCCGGGGTCGGTTGGATCGCCGCGGTCGACTGGGTGCCCTACCAGCGTGCGAGTTTCGTGTCACCGGCGTTCCCGGCGTACGTGTCGGGGCACTCGACGTTCAGCCGGGCCGGGGCCGAGGTGCTCACCGCCATCACCGGCTCGCCGTACTTCCCGGGCGGACTCGCCACCTGGGTGGTGGAGCCGGGTGGGTTGATCCACGAACTCGGTCCGACCGAGACGGTCACTCTCACCTGGGCGACCTACGAAGAGGCCGCGGACGAGGCCGGGATCTCGCGCCGCTACGGCGGTATCCATGTCGAGGCCGACGACGTCGTGGGCCGGGAGATGGGCGCCGAGATCGGACAGCTGGCCTGGGAGCGGGCGACCGAGCTGTTCGGGGGCTGACCGCTCGGGGGCTGCGCTCAGCCGCCCACCGGCGAGGTCCGGGTGAGCGTGACCCGGCCGGACGCCGCGACGTCCGGCGTCGTGGACACGGCCCCGTCGGGCCATCGCACGGTCACCGTCACCGCGCCGCCGTCATTCCCGAGGCCGACATGCGCCGTTGTCGGGCCGCCGCTGAGGTAGCCCCGCGTGAGGTCGACGGTGCGCACGTAGCGCTCGAGGCCGCGCTCGACGACCACCAGTGCGCCGACGCCCTCGGTGTTGGCCGAGGCGGGCCAGCGGAGGTCGACGAGGAGGTCGTCGCCACCACAGAGCTGGTTCTCGTACCAGCGGGTCGGTTCGTCGAGGTTGTTGACGATGACGTCGAGATCGCCGTCGCCGTCGAGGTCGCCGAGGGCCGAACCACGCCCACCGGCCGGGTCGTCGAGTCCCCAGGAGGTCATCGCCTCGAACCCGTCACCGGTGTTGCGGAACACCTGATTGCGCTCCACGAGCCGGGCGTCGGGCAGGAACGAGAACAGCACGTCGGAGCGCATGCCGTTCACGACGTGCACGTCGAGCAGCCCGTCGGCGTCGAGATCACCGAACAGACCCGACCACGACCAGCCGGTGGCGTCGAGGCCGGCGGCGGGAGCGGTGTTCTCGAAGCCGTCGCCCTCCGCGACGTTCAGCACGTTCTCGGGTCGCTGGACCTCGTCGGGCACCGGCATCGCCGCCATGTCGGCGTCGACCTCCCGGTACCGCTCCCGGGTCTCGGCGTCGTCGGACATCGGTTTCATGTCGGTCGAGAACAGATCGAGGTCACCGTCGTTGTCGACGTCACCGGCGTCGAGGCTCATCGTCGAGAACGACGAGGTGGTCAGCGGGTCGACGGCGAGCCAGCCGCCGTCGTTGTCGACCCAGATCCCGTCGGGGGTGGCGAGGTCGTTCCCGACGAGCACGTCGATCCGGCCGTCGGCGTCGACGTCGACGAGGCGCACGGCCAAGGCCTGGGCTTCCGCCGCGATGCGCGTGGCGACGTAGCCACCAGAGCCGTCGGCGAGGTGCACCACGACCCCCGTGTCGCTGCCGAGCACGGGGGTGTTGCGGACCTCGGCCAACTCGGCGTTGTACGACCCGGTGACGAGGTCGAGATCGCCGTCACCCTCCAGATCGGACCACCCCATCGAGTAGGTGGCGGCCCGGACACCTTCCAGCGGGCGACGCTCGTAGACCGGGACGCCGTCGTCGCCGGGTCGTGCTTCGAGCAGGACGGGCACACCGACCCCGGTCGACAGGGCGATGTCCCGGTCGCCGTCGCCGTCGACGTCGAGCACGGCGACGTGGCGGAACCGACCGACGATGAGCGGCTCGGCGGTGAAGCCACCACGTCCGTCGTTGCGCAGGATCGTCGAGGTCTCCGAGAGGTTGGCGACCACGGCGTCGAGATCACCGTCGTCGTCGAGATCACCGAGCGCCAGTCCGGCACCGGTGCCGTCGAAGGTCGAGGCGGTGTCGCCCGGCCCGGAGGTGACGTGATCGAGATCGTGGGTCACGAAGCCGGTCCCGCAGGTGCGGTCGGCCGGATGGGGCGACGCCTCGACGCCCACGTCGGTGACCGAGCCGTCCAGCCCGACGATCGTGACCGGCTCGCTACCGAGGGCGTCGCCACCACCACAGGCGGCGGTGATCACACCCAGGGCGACCAGCGGCACCGCGGTCGTCCGGCGCCAGAACGGCGACACCGGCACCGGTGGCCGAGCGTCCTCATGACGAGGGTGCATCGACCACACGGTACCGGTGTCTCCAATGGGTCCCGGACGAGTCCGGGAGAGGTTGATCAGCTACCGAGGATCTCGTTGATCTCTTCGGCGGCCGGCGGGATCAGGTCGGCGGCGGTGCCCTCGTTGCGGAGGATCTGCTGCATGACCGGACCCATCACGTCCTCGATGCGCGAGGCCGAGTCGGTGATCGGGAAGAGGAACGTGGTGCCCTCGTCCACGTGGACCTTGAAGGCGCTCACGTCGACGCCGTTGCTGGCGTGGGCGGCCTCGGCGATGTCCGCAGCCGACGGGATGGCCGGGAAGACCACCGCGCCACCACCGACGACCTCCTGGCAGGCCGGGGAAGCCATGTACTTGACCCACTCCCAGGCGGCCTCGGGGTTCTCGGCCGAGGTGGTGATCGAGTCGGCGAGACCGTTGAACATCGAGCGACGCTCACCGATCGGGCCGACCGGCAGGGCGGCGTACTCGACGGGGACCTCGGTGGCGTCACCGCTGAGGGTCGAGATCATCCACGAACCGTTGGACTGCGTGGCAGCGCCACCGTTCTGGAAGATGGTGGTGCCGCCGAGCGACTCCACGTCCTCGATCGGGGTGATGTAACCGGCCTCGATCCAATCGGCGAACCACTGGATCGTGTCGATGAGCTCCTGCGAACCGAAGTTGGCGGAGTCCGCCCACGGCTCGTCGGTGGCCTGGTAGCCGTTCGAGGCGGCGAACGCCGAGAAGGTGGTCTGACCGAAGGCACCGAAGTTGCCCTCGAGGCCGAAGCCGTACACGGCGACGTTGGACGAGTCGAAGCCGTCCTCGTTGCCACGCACGCCGTTGGCGTCAATGGTCAGGCGCTGGATCAGCTCGCCCCAGGTGCCGCCGTCCTGGGGGTTCCAGGTGGCGTTGTTGAAGTCCTCGACCGTGATGCCGGCGTCGGCGAGCATGTCGGTGTTGAGCACCATCGCAATGGTGTCGAAGTCCTTCGGGAGACCGAAGCGGTCGCCGTCGGGCGAGGTCCACAGCTCGGCCAGGCCCGGGAAGTACTGGTTGACATCCACGCCGTCACGCTCGACGAACTCGTTGAGCGAGACGAGCACGCCCGACTCCACGAACTCGGGGTACCGAGCGAGGTGGTCGGTGAACACGTCGGGAGCGGAGTCCGAGGCGAAGGCCGCGGTCAGGCCGGTCCAGTAGTCGCCCCAGCCGAACTGCTCGATGTTGACGGTGACGTTGGGCTGCACGTTCGCGGTGAAGTCCGCGGCGCACTGCTCGTAGAAGGGCTGCTGGTTACCGTCCCACAGCCAGTAGTCGATGGTCACGGGCTCGTCGAGCGAGGCCGCCGCGTCGTCGCCATCGCTGCCGCATGCGGCCGCGGCAAGTGCCAGCGCGGCCAGGACGGCAAGAAGGCGCAGCTTCTTGATTTCTCGCAGCATGTTGCTGATTTCCTCCATTGGAGTGTCGAGCGGAGGTTCCACTCGACGGTGATGACCGCTGCCTCCCCTGTTTGAGAAGCGGTCGTGTCCACGACCGGCCGGGGCCGAGCGAGAACGATCCGGATCAGGTTGTCGGGTTCGCCTCACTTGATGCCGGAGAACTGGATCGAGTCGACGAGTCGACGACCGAACGCGATGAAGATAGCGAGGACGGGAAGCGCCGCGAGCAGCGTTCCCGCCATGAGCCCCGACCAGTCCGGCTGCGTACCGGGCGTCTGCGTCGTGAACGAGTTGAGCGCCACGGTCAGCGGCTGGACGTTCTCGTCCTGAGGTGCGACGACCAGCGGCCAGAGGAACTCGTTCCATGCGGTCACGTAGGTCAGTACGGCGAGCGTCACCATCTGCGGTGCGGCGATCGGCAAGATCACACGCCGGAAGAGGGTGAAGTGGCTCGCACCGTCGATGATCGCCGCCTCTTCGAGCGACCGGTTGATCCCGAGGAAGAACTGCCGCAGGAAGAACACCGCGAACGGCGTCATCAGGAAGAACGGGGCGACGATGCCCTGGAAGCTGTTGAGCCAGCCCAGGTTCTTCATGAGGATCAGGTTCGGGATGAGGGCGAAGATCGGCGGCACCATCAGGCCCGTCAGGTACAGGAAGAACAGCTGGTCGCGACCCTTGAACCGCAGTCGGGAGAAGGCGTAGGCGGCCATCGCCGAGAAGAAAACCTGACCCGCTGTGATCACCGTTGCGATGATCACGGAGTTCCGCAGCGCCAGCAGGTAGTCGAAGGAACCCGAGTTCTCACGGTCGGTCGCCAGTCGCACCTCTTCCACCGAGGCGAGACCGAGCACCCGCTTGAAGTTCAGCCACGTCAGATCCGGTGGGAGGATCGACTGATCGCCGCGCAGGAGCTCCCGGTTGAACGACAGCCCCGTCCGGAGCGCCCAGTAGAACGGGAAGATCGAGATGAAAAGGATGAGACCGAGAATGAGCCAGGCCGTGAGCCGGCCGACCCGCTGACCGACCGAACCCGACCCGCCGGTCCCCGCCATGCTGCCACTGGTCGAGCTCATGCGAGATCACTCTCCCCGGCGCGCAGCAGACGGAGCTGGAAGAACGTCACGACCATGAGCACCAGGACTAGGACGACCGACAAGGCAGCGGCGTAGCCGAGGTCATTGAAATCGATGGCGTTCTGGTAGATGTACAGGTAGATCACCTTCGAGGCGTTGACCGGGCCACCCGGTTGGTTCCCGAAACCACCCGTCGTCACGAGCACGGTGTCGAACACCTGGAACGAGCCGATGATCGTGATCACGAGCACCAATGCGAGCACCGGACGCATGAGCGGCAACGTGATCTTGCGGAACATCTGGAACTCGGTGGCACCGTCCATGGCGGCCGCCTCATAGACCGTCGAAGGAATCGTCTGGAGACCGGCGAACATGAGCAGGGCCGTGTACCCCATGAACTTCCAGGTGTTGATGGCAGCGATCGTCGGGATCACGTTCGTGGTGCTCGTGAAGAAGGCGAGGTCATCGGAGAATCCGAGCCACTGCAGGAACTCGGTGACCACACCAACCGAACCGTCGAGCATCCAGAGCCAGAGGAGGCCGACCACGACGTTCGGCATCAGCCAGGGCAACAGCAGCGCTCCCCGGATGACCGAGGAACGAGTGAGGCGATCCATCATCGAGGCGATCAGGATGGCGAGCACCGTCTGCGAACCGATGTTGATGACGACGTACTTCAGGGTCCGCCACATCGAGTCGTAGAAGCGCTGGTCGTCGACGAGTTTGCGGTAGTTCTCCAGGCCGATGAACTCGCCGCGATTTGCGATCAGGTTCCAATCGGTCAGCGACAGGTAGAGCCCTCGGATCGTCGGGAACAGGAAGAACAGACCGAAGCCGATCATCGAGGGGAGAAGGAACCAGAAGGCGACAGGCCAGCCGCCGGTGAGGTTCTGCAGCTGTTTGCTGCCCTTCGACGTCCTCGGCGTCGCCGTCGACGTGTCGGGCGAGACGGCGGTCATCGGGCCGTCTCCTCAACTCGTTCCATGTCATCCCCCTCGTCGCGGTGCGATCCGGCGGCGCGAGGTGGGCGGGATGCACCCACGGAAGCGACCGCGCAGAAGCGCTCAGAAGTTCTCACGATTCCACATGAGGTGTCAAGCATCACGCGGAGTGTCACCGAACGGACATGTGGAGCCGCTCCACGAGAGGCCCCGACGCGGTCGTTTGCCTGTGCCAGGATCACTCCCAGACCGACCTTCGACGGACGGAGCGGGCCCACGATGTGGGACGGATCACGGCCGATCCGGCCGTCCGAACACCGGAGATGTTCGATTCTGTTGACTTCACCGGAGGTCGTGAGCCAAGGTGTCGCCGTGCTCGCACGGGAACGCCATGACCTGATCGTCGATCGCGTCCGCACGGAGGGATCGGTCCGGGTCCGCGAGCTCGCCGACCTCATGGGTGTGTCGGACATGACGATCCGACGGGATCTCGACGCCCTCACCGCTCGGGGCCTGATCGACAAGGTCCACGGTGGCGCCGTCCGCCTCGTCGAGCGCACCACCCACGAACCCGGCTTCGAGGCGAAGCGCAACCGGCAGAAGGCGGAGAAGAACGCCATCGCCCGGGCCGCGGCCGAGCTCGTGCGCCCCGGCATCTCCATCGGCCTCAACGGCGGCACCACCACGTGGGCCCTCGCCGCGCTGCTCGTCGACGTGCCCGAGCTCACGGTCGTCACGAACTCACCGTCGGCGGCCTCGATCTTCCACCGTGCGGAACGGGCCGACCTCACCGTCGTGCTCACCGGTGGCGTGCGCACTCCGTCCGACGCACTCGTCGGCCCGATCGCCACCTCCGGCCTCAAGTCACTGAGCGTCGACCTGCTGTTCCTGGGCGTGCACGGCATCGATCCGCAGTTCGGTTTCTCCACCCCGAACCTCGCCGAGGCCGAGACCAACCGGGTGTTCTGCGACCAGGCCCGATCCCTCGTCGTACTCGCCGATCACACGAAGTGGGGAAATCGTGGCCTGTCCACGATCGCACCGCTGACCGCGGCCGACACACTCGTCTCCGACACCGACCTGCCGGCCGATGCCATCGAGTGCTGCCACGACGCCGGCGTCGAGGTCCGCCTCGCCCCCGCCGACGACGACGCCACGACTCTCCCGAGGACCCGAACCGCATGAGCGTGTCCGCCGAACCCGTGCCCCCGACGCCGGCCAAGGTGTCCGACAAACGCATCGATCCGCTGACTGGCGATGTCGTGCACGTCGTCGGGGGCCGCCAGAAGCGACCGAACCTCCCCTCGACGGGCTGCCCGTTCTGTGTGGGCGGCATCGAATCCCCCGAGCCCTACGAGGTGAAGAGCTTTCCCAACCGATTCCCGCCGCTCCCCGACGGACGGGCCGAGGTGGTGCTCTACTCCCCCGACCACGACAAGACCTTCTGGCAGCTCGGGGTCGAGCAGGGGCGCAAGGTCGTCGATCTGTGGGCCGAGCGTTCGGCCGAGCTCGGGGCTCGTGACGACGTGGCGTTCGTGATGCCCTTCGAGACCCGCGGCACCGAGATCGGCGCCACGATCACCCATCCCCACGGTCAGATCTACGCGTTCGATCACGTGCCCGAGCTCCCCCTCCGCAAGCTGGAGCGCGGTTCGGTGTTCGACGAGCCGGGCGATCGGTTCGTCCACGAGTCGGGCGCCTGGCGTTCCTGGGTCCCCTACGCCGCGGCGCACCCCTATCAGCTGCGGATCGCCCCGACCGCCCCGATGCGCGATCTGCCGAGCCTCGGCGACGCCGACCGGACCGACCTCACCCGGGTACTGCTCGACGCCCTGGAGCGACTCGACGGGCTCTGGGGCACGCGCACGCCGACGATGATGTGGGTCCACCAGCACCCCTTCGACGGTTCGGACTGGCCCGGGGCCCGCCTCCACATCGAGATCATCTCGCCCTGGCGGGACCACGACGTCATGCGCTTCCTCGCCGCCGGTGAGATGGGCAGCCGCGAGTTCTTCAACACGATCGTGCCCGAGGACGCAGCCGAGCGCCTGCGCAACGCCCTCGGCTGAGTCTCCGTCAGCGGCTGGGGCCGTGGGTGGCGATCCGCCCCGGCACGGCATGCCCCACCAACGCCTCGAGCCCCCGGGCGATCCCGACGAGTGCCGTGAGGTCGACGCCGGTCTCGATGCCCGCGTCGTCGCAGAGGTGCACGAGGTCCTCGGTGGCGAGATTGCCACCGGCACCCTGTGCGAACGGTGACCCACCGAGGCCCCCGGCGGCGGTGTCGAACCGGGTCACGCCGAGACCCAGCGCCGTCCATGCGTTGACGAGCGCGGTGCCGCGGGTGTCGTGGAGGTGCAGCCCCACGTCGACACCGGTCCGCTGCAGCACACGCTCGACCCGGGCGGGGGTCGCCATCCCCGTCGTGTCGGCGAGCGTGAAGCGCCGCACGCCGACATCACGGAGCTGCGCCAACAGCTCGGGCACCGAAGCGGTCGGCTCGTCACCGGTGTAGGGCGAGCCGAACACACACGACACCACGACGTCGACGGGACGATCACCGGCTGCGCCGACGATGTCGGCGATGCCGTCGATGGACTCGGGGATCGTGCGCCGGATGTTCTTCTCGTTGTAGACGCCGCAGGCAGAGATGGTCACCGTCATCGCGTCGACACCGGCGTCGAGGGCACCCTGCGCGCCGCGGAGGTTCGGCACGAGCCCCCACCAGCGCACGTCGCCGCGACGGTCGATGCCGGCCATGACCTCGCCACCACCGGCCATCGAGGGCACCGCCTTCGGCGAGACGAAGCTGGCGGCCTCGATGTCGGTCAGACCCGCCGCGGCGAGCCCGTCCACGAAGGCGATGCGGTCGGCGACCGCGACCGGATCCTCGGATTGCAGGCCGTCACGAGGTCCGACCTCGCGGATCTCGATCCGGTTCGGGAGGTTGGACATCGCCGGCTCCTCGGTCGGGCGTGGCCCAGCCTGCCACGCCACTCGGGCCCGACTCCAGCACGGCTCGGGGTCGGGCCGTCGCAGCGGGCAGACTCCTCCCATGCACGCCGAGTCGAGCAGCGAACCCACCGAGCCGGCGCCACCACGCCATCCGGCCGAGCCCTCGACGCCCGAGCCGCCGACGATGCCGCCGACCACCGCGGAGCCGACGGCAGCGGCGACGCCCACCGCGCCGGCGCTCGGGACCGAAGCGCCACCGCGCCCGGCCGGCACGACGGTGCCCACCGGACCGGCGGCACCCGACGAGACCCCGCCCGCCGTGGCGCCGCCACCGGGTGCCGACGCCGACGGTCTGCGACTGTTGCCCGGAGTCGTACGTCGGCTCTGGTCGTGGTCGAACGCGGCGGTGTTCACGCTGTTCGGGATCGTCCTCACGGGCCTGGCCTCCGGCGCGGTCTGGCGCCTCGCCTCGAGTGGCGCCGGTGCGCTCACCGCCGCCGGCGGCTTCGCGCTCACCGCTGCCACCGTGGCGGCGGGCACCTGGTGGGGTCGCGCGCGGTACGACCGCTGGTCGTGGCGCCTCGATGGTGACCTGATCGAGGCCTCGTGGGGTGTGTGGTGGCAGCGCCGCCGCCTCGTCCCACGCCACCGAGTCCAGACGATCACGTCCGAGACCGGACCGATCGATCGTCGACTCGGGCTCCGCAGCGTCACGGTGCACACCGCCGGCCTGGCGACGCCGAACCTGACCCTCCCCCACCTCACCGAGGCGGAAGCCGAGTGGGTCCGCCTCGAGCTCGCCGGAGGCGGCCGGTGACGGGTCTCGCCAGTCGGGGCCTCGACGACGGCTGGGTCCGCCCCCACCCGCTGACGATCCTGGCCCTGATCGGGGACATCTTCCGCGGTGCCGGGCTCGGTTTCGCGGCCGTGTTCGTCCTCAACGCGGGGAACGGGATCGACTGGGTCGAGCTCGCCCTGGCCGGTGCGACGTTCGGTTCCGGCCTCGTCCGCTGGTTCACGACCCGATACCGGGTCGACGACCGGGTCGTCGAGCACCGCTACGGCGTGTTCCGCCGCCATGAGCAGGTGATGGAGCGCTCCCGCATCCAGAACGTCGGCCTCACCTCCCCACTGATCGCCCGCGTGCTCGGGCTGTCCTCGGTCGACATCGCGGAGGCGTCGGCCGACGGGAACATCTCGATCCGCTACCTCGCCGTCGACGAGGCGGAGCGGATGGCGCAGCTGCTCGAACCGGTCGGGCTCGGCCACGACCCGCAGCGGTTCGACAACCCGCCGGTCACGGGCGACACACCCCTCGGTGATCTACCCGCACCCGGCGCGGCGCCCTCGGGAGGCCCTCGCCTCACCACACTGCACACGGGGGATCTCCCGGCGTTGTGGCGCTTCGAACTCGGCCGACTCGCGCCGTCGGTCCTGATGGTGATCCCGGCCGTCTTCGTGGCCGTCGTGCTGTCCCGCACCGACGCCCCGACGTTGGTGCGGATCGGGTTGCCCATCGGCATGGTGCTCACACCGGCGCTCGGCATCGTCCAGCCGCTGCTCGTGTACGGCGGGTTCCGCCTCGACCGGACCGGCGGCGGCCTTGAGCTCCGTGGCGGACTGCTCACGGAACGCCGGGTGGTGATCCAACCGGAACGCATCCAGACCCTCACCTGGACCGATCACCCCGTCGGTCGCCGGACGGGGCTGCGATCACTGTCGTACTCCTCGGCCGAAGCCGGCGGCGGCGGCGTCGAGTCCGGTGAGCTGACGATCGATCTCGATCGCCTGGTCCCGGCATCGGGCGACGACGAGGTCGACCGGCTGGCGACCCTCGCCGGGCGCCCTGTCCGGGTGCCGGACGACCGCCTCGAGCAGGTCAGCCCGCTCACCGTCCGCCGTGCGGCGGTCCGGTGGTCGGTTCCCGTCGTGGGGTTCGCGGCCGGATGGTTCGTGCATCCGTTGGTCCCGCTCGCCATCGTGCCCTGGCTCGTCGGGGCCTGGCTGGCGGCACGTCGGCGCCACGACGTGCTCGGCGTCGCGACCGACGGCACCGAGGTGGTCGGGCGCACCGGCTGGTGGGTCACCGAGACGACCCGGCTCTCCATCGATCGCATCCAGGGGATCGCGGTGAACGCCACGCCGTTCCAGCGACGGCTCGGCCTGGCGACCCTGACGGTCGGCACGGCGGGGATGCGCGGCCGCACCTCGGTCGTGGTCCCGGATCTCCCCGTGTCCCGGGCGGAGGGACTGGCCCGTGAGCTGGCGACCGCGGCCGCCCGGGCCGAGGAACCGTTCGAGCTCTGAGGGCGCCTCGTCTCAGGCTCCGGCGCCCTCGCCGCCCGCGGGGGCGTCGGTGAGATACCGCTCCATCACGGCGAGCAGCGCCTCGGGTGGTTGCGCCCCGGCGACGCCGGCGGCCCGATCGAAGACGAAGGTCGGCACCGAGGTGATGCCGGCCTGGGCCGCGAACTCGAGCGCCTCGACCACCTCGGCGACGCCGCCGTCGCCCGACAACCACGAGCGGGCGGTCTCGGCGTCCAGGCCGACGTCGGCGCAGAGCGCCACCAGTTCCTCGGTGTCGCCGATCGGACGGCCCTCCGAGAAGTAGGCCCGCATCAGGCGTTCCTTCAGCTCGTGCTGGAGCCCGTGGTGTTCGGCGAGGGCGAGCAGCCGGTGGGCCTTGGCGGTGTTGGCGCGCTGGGCGATGTCCATCGCGAAGTCGAGGCCCACGCCGCGGGCCTCGTTGGTCACGTGGTCGATCAGCGCGGTCGCCTGCTCGGCGCCGCCGAACTTCTTCTCGTAGGCCTGGCGCACGGGTTCGTGGGTGCCGACCGGCGCGGTCGGGTCGAGTTGGAACGCCCGGTAGGCGACCTCGACGTCGACGTCGGGGTGACGCTCGGTGAACTCGTCGAGCGCCGCCTCGAATCGGCGTTTGCCGATGTAGCACCACGGACACACGACATCGGACCAGATCTCGATCTTCACCCGAGTGCCAACCCCGGCGGAGCCGCCGTCCTTCCAACCCGTTCGACGGCTCCATCCATCGGTCGAGGCACGGGTCGTCCCGACGGCGGACGACCGTCGGCGGCCGCAGCCCTAGCTTGCGGTCATGACCGCGACCGCTCCGCCGACACCGACCTCGAGCCGGGAGCGTCACCACCTGGTCGACGGGCTGCGCGGTGCGGCACTGCTCGGGATCGTGGTCGTGAACATCGCGTTCCTCGCCCAACCGATCGACGGCGGCTGGGAGCCGGCACGCGGCACGGTCGATCTCATCGTGCGATGGTTCGTCGCCGCCTTCGCGACGAGCAAGTTCTTCCCGCTCTTCGCACTCCTGTTCGGCTACGGCCTGGCGCTGCAGACCAGCCGCTCGCCGGACGACGCGCAGCTCCGGAGCCGTTCACGGCGCCGGTACGCCCTCCTCGCCGTGTTCGGCGTCGTGCACGGCATCGTGTTCTTCCCGGGTGACATCCTCGTGCTCTACGCCCTCGTCGGCGCCGTGATGTTCCGGGTCCGACACTGGTCGGACGAGCAGCTCCGGCGCTGGGCGACGCGCCTCTACGCGGTCGTGGTCGCCGTGTGGCTCATCGTCGGGCTCCTGAGTGCGACCGAGGGCCCGGAGGCCGCCGCTCTCGGCACGGGGGACTCGGCACTGACCGAGGCGCTCCTCGACGGTTCCCTCGGCGGGATCGTGGCGGAGCAGGGCCGCACCTGGGTCTTCGTGTTCCTGTTCCTGCTCGTGTTCCAGGGACCCGTCGTGGTCGCCTCGTTCGCGGCGGGGATCGTGCTCGGCCGCGGCGACGTGCTGTCGCACCCCGAGCGTCATCGTGCGGCGCTCCGTCGGGTTCTGGTCCGGATCGGCCCGCCGGCGCTGCTCGTCGCCGCCATCGGCGGTTGGCTCGAGGTGTCCGGTGGCCGCTGGGTCGACCTCGGCACCGGGGTCGGCCTGCTCGCCGCCCCGGGGGTCGTCGCCACCTACGTCGCGGCGCTGGCCCTGTCGACGTTCACCGCACCGAGGGTCGTCGGTGTGCTGCGACACGCCGGCCGGATGTCGCTCACCGCCTACCTGCTCGAGTCGGTGCTGGCCGCCGCGTGGTCGCACGGTTGGGGACTCGGTCGGCTCGGCACGACCTCGCCCCTCGCCGACCTCGGCCTGGCGGTGGCGATCTGGGTGGTCGTGTCGCTGCTCGCCATCGTCTGGATGCGATGGTTCCGCTTCGGCCCGCTCGAGTGGCTCCTGCGGGCGTGGTCGTACCGACGTCGTCCGCCGATGCGACGATCGGCCGGCTGAGAGCCGGTCAGCGCGCGGACGTGTGGGAGCGGCGGCGCTCCGCTCGGGCCCGCTCGACGGCACGGAGCCGGAGTTGATCCCGGAGGAGTCCGAAACACCCGCCGCCGAGGACGACGGCGAGTGAGAACCGGAGGAGGGTGTCGATCGGTTGCCCGTCCTGAACGGCGAGCGCTGTTCCCCACGAGCCCAGTCCGATGGCGATGATCACGCCGCTCAGCAGTGCTCCAGTGGTCAACATCCGATCGACACCTCCTTCCGGATTCCCTCCACGTATCTGGGCCCCAACGTAGGGGGAGCCGACCGGCCCGCTTGAGAGCGGGCTCACCCAACTCCGGTGGGCAGCGACGCTCGGCCCACCTCGGGGACCAACGTCTCGGAGGCCCCGGGTGCGGTGCCGCGTCTAGCGTCGCACCCATGCATTTCGCCGTGTTCAACGAGGACAAGCCCGACCACACCGAGCTCCGGATGGCCACCCGGGAGGAGCACCTCGCCTACATGGGCGGGTTCGACATCCGGATCGGCGGCCCGATCAAGAACGAGGCCGGTGACATGATCGGCAGCTGCATCGTCGTGCAGCTCGGCTCACTCGCCGAGGCCGAGGCCTTCGTCGCGAACGACCCGTACACCAAGGCCGGCCTGTTCGAACGCACCCGGGTCGTGGAGTTCCTCCCCGCCATCTGGCAGGAGACGCCGTCCTGACGCCGGACCACCGCCACTGACCCGTTTTCGTCAGATTTCGGGTCGTCTCACCCAGCACAACGGGCCGTTCGGCCCATGCACCACCCCCCAAGCTTGGGGACAATCTCCTCATGGGTGACGTCCTGGAGCTCCGAGAAGCAGGGTTGTTGATCCTCGCCGGGGTCGCGGTCGGATGGAGGCTCCACGCGTCGCCCGCCACGACCGTGATCGTCGCCGCCCTCCTCGCCGGCGCGATGCTCGTCGAACGATCGCCCGACCGGTCCGCCGGCGTCCGGAGCACGGACCTCGTGCACTTCGGGCTGACGACCGCGCTGGTGGAGTGCATCGCCGCCATCACGCTCCCGGCGCTCGATCGGGCCGGTGTGGTGGCCGAACTGGCGTGGCCGTTCCAGGTCGTGGTGCTCCTGCTCCTGGTCGACGGCCTCGCCTACGCCACCCACCGGCTCATGCACGCGAGCGATCTCGCGTTCCGCTTCCACGCCGTGCATCACGGCGACGGAGGGGTCGACTCGGTGATGGCCTTCCGGCGTCATCCCGGCGACGAGATCGTGCAGCGGGTGCCGTTGATCCTCGCGATCGCCGCCCTCGGACCGAGCCCCTCCGCACTCCTCGTGGCGGTCGGCCTCGCGACGGTGTGGGGGCTCATGATCCATGCGAATCTCCGGCTCCCGGGTGAGCGCGGACTGGCGCACGTCGTGATCACGCCCGGGCTCCACCATCGCCATCACGCCGACGGTGACGTCCTGTTCGGTGGGATGTTCACCGTATGGGACCGAGTGCTGCGGACCTGGCCGTCGAGCGCGACCCGGACCGTGCGCCATGACGTCGCGCCGCTGCCGGCCCGCCCCTTCGCTGCCGGCAACTCCTGGCTCGACCAGCTCGTCGCCCCCTTCCGGGGAGGATCTTGAGGTGATCTTGAGGTGATCTTGAGCCTCGAGACTCAGCCGACCGCACGTCATCGGTCGATGCATCGATCGTGAGCGACCAACCGATCCAACCTGTGGCACCGCTGGGGACCGGCGCCGATCAGGTGAGCCGACAACGGCTGCGCAACGACCTCCTGCTGCTCGTCGCCGGCGCCGCCGTCGGGTGGCGACTCTCGGTGTCGCCGGCCACCACTGCGGCCACCGCGGCGCTGATCGGCATCGGCTTGCTCCTGCAACGACGGGTGCAACGCAGCCAGGCGGCCATCCGCGCCGACCTGATCCACCTCGGCATGTCGACGGTGCTCCTGGACATCCTCGTCACGGCGGTGATCGACCGCTTCGACCAGTCGGGCTTCCTGAGTTCCGCCCCGCTCTGGTCCCAGGCCATCGCGCTCTTCGTCGCGGTCGACGGCATGAGCTACGCCACGCACCGGGTCATGCACACCTGGGATGCCACCTGGGCGTTCCACAAAGCCCACCATGCGCCCGAGGGGCTCGACGTGCTCGTCGCGTTCCGTCGCCATCCACTCGGTGAACTCCTCCAGCGGGGTCCGATCCTGGCCGTGACGTTCCTGCTCGGGCCCGATCCAGTCGTGGCCGTCGGTGTCTTCGGATTCTTCACGGTCTGGGGCATCGCCATTCACGCCAACTGGGATCCGCCCGGGTCCGGCATCATCCCCTGCCTTGTGACACCCCGCCGCCACCTGCACCACCACGGCCGAGGGATGCAGGCCAACTTCGGCGGCGTGCTCTTGATCTGGGACCGCATGTTCGGCACGCTCGCCACGATCGATGCCGCCGGGACCGACGAGATCGGCGAGATCGGCACCCCGGAAGACTGGTGGGCGCAGTTCCGGGAGCCGTTCGACGTGATCGGGAGCCGGATCCGCACCGAGCGGAGCTGACCTCGTCGCTCCGTCGGCGGCGCCCCGGCCGGACGGCTCCTAGCATCGGGCCATGGCCCTCGACACGCTGCACTGGTCCGACACCGACGTGGAGGTCCACAAGGTGGTCGTCGGGCCGTACGAGAACAACGTGTTCGTGATCCGCTGCCGCCACACCGGCGAGGCCGTGATGCTCGATGCCGCGAACGAGCACGAACTCCTCCTCGAGCTGTGCCGCTCGCTCGGCGTGGGAAAGGTCCTCGAGACCCACGGTCACTGGGACCACATCCAGGCGGTGCCCGAGGTGCGCGACGCCGGGTTCGAGGTGTTCGTGACCGCCGCGGACGCCGACATGCTGCCGTCGTACGACCAGCTCCTTGTCGACGACGACATGATCGAGGTCGGGCGGCTCCGCCTCCACACGATCACCACACCCGGCCACACGCCAGGCTCGATCTGTTTCAAGCTCGAGGACAAGCCGCTGCTCTTCACCGGCGACACCCTCTTCCCCGGAGGACCCGGCGCCACCAAGTGGGACTACTCGAGCTTCGACGACATCATCACGAACATCGACGACCGGCTGTTCGTGCACGACCCCGCCACGATCGTGCTGCCCGGCCACGGCGTCGACACGACGATCGGGGCGGAACGGCCGTCGCTGCAGAGCTGGATCGACCGGGGCTGGTGAAGTCGCTCGCCGTGCGTAGGGACATGGTCGCCGCCACCGAGGACTGGCTACGGCGACGCGGCGTGCCGACGCTCGTCGCCGAGCGGCGCGCCACGAGCGAAGTGTGGTCGTCGGCGCGCTGGTGGCTGATCGTCGTGCTCGGGCTGCACCTGTTCAGCGCCTTCAGCGACCGCTTCAGCGGCTGGGCCCAGTTCGCCGTGTTCGTCGGCGCCTTCGTCGGCACGCTCGCCATCGTCGGGGCGTTCAATCTCGTCCGGGGGCGACGCCCGTTCGAAGCCCCGACCGAGATCGCCTGGCCCGAGCTCGCCTTCTTCGTGCTGTTCCCACCGCTGCTCGTGCTCACCGTCGGCGGAGACCCGCTGTGGAGCGCGTTGATGACGCTCGTCGGTCAACTCCTCGTGTTGGGTGTGGTGTGGCTGCTGGTGGCGGTGGGCGCGGGTTGGATCGTCCGCTGGGCGGCCCGGGCCGCCGGCCGTCACGCGTTCGACGTCGTGCGGCTGCTGGCTCGTTCGATCCCGCTGCTGTTGTTGTTGACCGTGTTCATGTTCATCAACGCCGAGGCGTGGCAGGTGGCGCACGGCATGGTCCGGGGGGCACGGCCGGTGATCTTCCTCGTGTTGATCGGGGCCGGGGCCGCGTTCCTCTGGTTCGCCGCCGACGATTTGGTCGACGATGCCGACGTCGCCGACGACTGGGCCGAGGCCGTTCGACGCGCCGCCGACAGCCCCTTGGCCGATCTCGACCCCGCCGAGGATCGGGATCTCCCCGATGCGGATCTGACCCGGTCCGCACGAATCAACCTCCGGCTGCTGCTCGTCGTCTCGGTCGCCCTCCAGGCGACGCTGATCGCCGGCCTGCTCGCCATCGCCTACCTCGCACTCGGTGTCGTGCTCGTGCCCGACGACGTCCTCGCGTCGTGGCTCGGAGCGAGCGAGGACAACCCGATCGAGGTCACGACCTGGGCCGAGTTCGCCGTCGGCGGGCGGGATCTCTTCCTGTACGAGGTGCACGCGATCGTCGCCGGCGCCGTCGCCCTGCTCGGGGGATTGAACGTCATCGTCTCGTCGCTCACCGACGACGCCTACCGACGCACCTTCGCCGCCGATCTCGCCAGCGAGATCGAGCAGGACCTCGCCGTCCATCGGCTGCTCCGGGCCGTCGACGACCGCGACGCGCGCTGACGCCCGCATCGTCCCGAGGCCCTACGACGGCCGATGGCCGGCGTGAGTCATCCGTCACACCGTTGGGGTCGCACTCGACGGTGCGGTCCACACTGTTTGACGAGATGACTGCGATCGATCATGTCGACCCACCGGTCGGCACCGCCCGGGACGCCCTGTCCCAGCCGGCGTTCCGACGCATCTACATCGCCAGCGGGCTCTCGAACACCGGCCGATGGATGCAGCAGGCCGCCCTCGGGGTGCTCGCCTGGGAACTCACCGAGTCGCCGGCGTTCCTCGGCTACATCATCTTCGCCCAGCTCGGGCCACTCGCCCTGCTCAGCCTCCCCGGGGGCTCCCTCGCCGACACCGTCGATCGACGCCGCCTGCTGCTCGCCACCCAGACCTGGCAGATGATCTGGAGCTTCGTCCTCGCGTGGCAGGTGTGGGACGGCGAGATCAGCGAGACGGGCCTGCTGGCCCTCGTGTTCGTGATCGGCCTCGGCCAGGGTCTGTTCGCCCCGACGTTCATGTCGATCGTGCCGAGCCTCGTCGGCCCGCAGAACCTCCGAGCCGCCATCTCGCTCAACTCGATGCAGGTCAACGGCTCCCGGGTGATCGGGCCCGCGATCGGTGGCTACCTCACGAGCCAGCTCGGCTTCGGCGAGGTCTTCGCCATCAACGCGGCCACCTACCTCATCGTGATCGCCGCCCTGTTCGTGACGATGTTGCCGCCGTCGACGTCGACGGCGCGGAGCTTCGCCGATCGGATCTTCGGCGGATTCAAACTCGCGGCCCGTTCCGCTCAGGTGGGCGCCCCGCTGCTGACGATGACGGTGTTCTCGCTGTTCTGCCTGCCCTTCATCGGTCAGATGCCGGCCATCGCCGAGATCAACCTCGGGATCGAGCCGAAGAGCTCCGCCTACGGCCTCTTCTACGCCTGCTTCGGCCTCGGTGCGCTCATCGGGGCCGGCATGGTCGGCACGGTGTTGCTGAACGTCTCGAAGGTCACGGTGTCACGGCTGGCCCTCGCCGGGTTCGCCGTCGCGCTCGCCGGCCTCGCGGTCGTGCGCTCGGAGTGGCTCGGCTACCCGATGATCTTCGTGGTCGGCCTGTTCTACTTCGCCCTGCCGACGGCGCTGTCGACGTTCCTCCAGGAGCATCTCGACGAGGCCGTCCGTGGCCGGGCGATGGCGCTGTGGGTGTTGTCCTTCGGCGGCACGGTGCCCATCGCGAACCTGATCGCCGGACCGATCGTCGAGGCGACGTCGCTGACGTTCGTGCTCGGTGCGGGGGTGGTCGTCGCGCTCGGGCTGGCGACGGTCGTGCGGCTCCGGGAGGGGCCCGTCGCGGACGAGTCACTCCTTCTCGACTGAATCGGCCTCCGATCACCCGAAATCCGGCCGTCCGAATAAACAACACGCGGATAGTGGAAATAGGCTCGGACCCATGACGACCCCCGTGTTCGAGATCGAGGACCTCCGTGTCGCCGTGGCCGACGACGACGACGAGGGCGCCGACGCCATCGAGATCCTCAAGGGTGTGACGCTCACGGTCCAGCCGGGCGAGATCCACGCGCTCATGGGCCCCAACGGCTGCGGCAAGTCGACGCTCGCGTCGACGCTGCTCGGCTCGCCCGAATACGAGGTCACCAGCGGGGCCATCCGCTTCCAGGGCGACGACGTCACCGAGTGGGACACCGACGTGCGGGGCAAGGCCGGCATGTTCCTCGCCTTCCAGTACCCCCAGGAGATCGCCGGGGTCTCGGTCCTCAACTTCCTCCGCCAGGCCCTCTCGGCCCGCAAGGGCATCGACATGTCGATTCTGGAGCTGCGCCTCGCCCTGATGGAGTGGACGGCCAAGCTCGGCATGGATCAGTCGTTCCTCGAACGCCATCTCAACGAGGGCTTCTCCGGAGGCGAGAAGAAGCGGAACGAGATCCTCCAGATGGCCGTGCTCGAGCCCGAGATGGCGATCCTCGACGAAACCGACTCGGGCCTCGACGTCGATGCCCTCAAGGTCGTCGCCTCGGGTGTCCGCCAGATCCGTGACGAGCGGCCCCAGCTCGGTGTGCTCGCGATCACGCACTACCAACGTCTGCTCGACCACCTCCAGCCCGACGTCGTCCACGTGATGGTGGACGGCCGCATCGTCGCATCGGGTGGGATGGAGCTCGCCGCACAGCTCGATGCCGACGGCTACGAGGCGTTCCGATGAGCGACCTCGCGACCGGGACGTCCGACGGTACGACGACGCTCGACGTCGCCGAGATCCGGAAGGACTTCCCGGCGCTCCAGCTCGAGCAGGACGGACGCCGCGTCGTCTTCCTCGATTCGGCCGCCTCGTCCCAGCATCCCACCCAGGTCATCGAGGCGATGTCGGAGCTGTACTCACACAGCTACGCCAACGTGCACCGGGGCGTCTACCAGATGGCCGAACGGGCCACGAACGCCTACGAACAGGCCCGCACCGACACCGCCCGGTTCATCAACGCGCCGTCCGTGTCCGAGGTGGTGTTCACGAAGAACGCCACCGAGGCGCTCAACCTCGTGGCCCACTCCTGGGGTCGCACGAACCTCGCCGAGGGCGACGCCGTCGTGGTCTCGCTCCTCGAACACCACGCGAACATCGTGCCGTGGCAGATGCTCGCGGCCGAGAAGGGCATCGAGATCCGCTGGATCGGGGTGACCGACGACGGCCGGCTCGACCTGACCGATCTCGACACACTGCTCGACGGCGCCAAGATGCTGGCGGTGACCGCAATGTCGAACGTGACCGGCGCCGTCAGCGACGTCCGGGCACTCGCCGATGCCGCCCACGCGGCCGGCGCGTTGATCTGTGTCGACGCCTGCCAGTACGTGCCCCACCTGCCGACCGACGTCCAGGCCTGGGATGCGGATTTCGTCGCCTTCAGCGCCCACAAGCTGCTCGGCCCGTCGGGTCTCGGGGTGCTGTGGGGCCGCCGGGAGCTCCTCGACGCCATGCCGCCCTTCCTCGGCGGCGGGGGCATGATCCTCAACGTCACCACCGAGGGTTTCGTCCCCGACGAGGTGCCCGGCAAGTTCGAGGCCGGGACCCCGCCGATCGCCGAGGCCGCCGGACTGTCGGCCGCCATCGCCTATCTCGAGGACCTCGGGATGGAGAACGTGCGACGCCACGAGGTCGAATTGACCGCCTATGCCCTGCGGACACTCCGGGAACGCCTGGGCGAGAAGTTGCGGCTGATCGGTCCGGCCGAACCGGCCGCCCGTGGTGGCGTGCTGTCCTTCGAGCTCGTGGGCGTGCACGCCCACGACGTGTCCCAGATGCTCGACGAACACGCGGTGTGCATCCGTCCGGGGCATCACTGCGCGAAGCCGCTGATGAAGGAGTTCGGCGTGGTGGCCACGGCCCGCGCGAGCTTCTACGTGTACAACGACACCGACGACGTCGACGCTCTCGCGGATGCCCTCGTGGCCGCCGCCGAGTTCTTCGACTTCGGTCTCTGAACCCCGCCGAGGAGCACTGAGACATGGCCGGCCTGGAAGACCTCTACAAAGAGATCATCATCGATCACCACCGCTCGCCCCGGAACCGTGGCGAGTTGCCCACACCACCCGCCACCCGCACCGAGGGATTCAATCCGTTGTGTGGTGACGAGATCGTCGTCTACGTCGACGTCGACGAGTCGGGCACGATCGTCGACATGAAGGTGGGCGGCCAGGGGTGCTCGATCTCCCAGGCGTCGGCGTCGATGATGTCGGCCGCCGTGAAGGGCAAGACGATGGAGGAGGCCCGCGAACTCATGGCCGACTTCAAGGCGATGTTGTCGATCGGCGACACCGCGGACGCCGAACCCGTCGACGAGGCCACCCAGGTCCGTCGTATGGGTGACATGGTGGCGCTCAAGGGTGTGATGCGCTTCCCCGCCCGGATCAAGTGCGCCACGCTGAGCTGGAACACGCTCGAGCAGGCCTTCGCCGAGCGGGCCGAGGACTGATCTCGGTTCCGGTGCCGCCACGGTGGCCGGAACCGGGCAAGCTCGTCCCATGAGCGCCACCCGTCCGCCCTCCCCCATCGACCGCCTCCTCCTCGACGGCGTGGACGGGGTGGGTCGCCTCGTGCTGGTCCGGCACGGCCAGCAGCAGTGGCCCGATCCGGCGACGGCGACCACCGGCGACTGGATCGACCCGCCACTGTCCGAACTCGGTCGGCGTCAGGCCGCCGCCGCGGGCGAGGCACTCGCCGACGATCCGGTCGACGTGGTCTACAGCTCGCACCTGCGTCGGGCGCATGACACCGGCCTCGCCGTGGCGACGCACCACGGGCTCGAGTGCCGGGTCGACGAGGATCTCCAGGAGATCGCTCCGTTCGCCGGTCTCCCACACGATCAGCGCGCCTCGGACACCCTCGGCGACGACGCGATGCGCGGCATCCGGGAACGCTTCGTGCGGACCGGGCGGTGGGATGCCTACCCCCACACCGAATCCTCGGAGCACTTCCGACGCCGGATCGGCATCGCGATCGAAGCGATCCTGGCCGCCCACCGTGGTGAGCACGTGGTGGTCGCCTGCCACGGTGGCGTCATCAACGCCTACCTCGCCGATCTCCTCGGTGTGAACGCCGACATGTTCTTCCGACCCGCCCACGCCTCGGTCCATCGGCTCAAGTTCGACGCCGACCGCCGGGTCGTCGAGGCCCTGAACGACACGTTCCACCTGCGTACGGGCGACCTGTTGACCGTGTGAGCTGCATCAGCTCCCGCCGAATCGGACGGCGAGGTCGTCGATCCGCCCGGCGAGCTCGACATCGAGTGCGCTGAGGCCACCGACATCGTGGGTGGTCAGGGCGATCTCGACCGTGGCGTAGACGTTCGACCACTCCGGATGGTGGTTCAGCTCACGGGCGTGTGGCGCCACCGTGACCATGAACCCGATGGCCGTCTCGAAGTCGGCGAATCGGAGGGTCCGGCGAAGATGCCCACCATCGCGGCGCCACGCCGGCAGCGAGGTGAGCGCCTCATCGAGTTCGGGCTCGGACAACCGGGCCGGGGGCATGGCTCAGAGTGACCGGTCGGCGAACGTCGCGTCGCCGAACGGATCCCAATCGGGATCGACGTCCGCGGCCGGCCGGGCCGACGCACCGGTGTAGGCGGCATACCCGTCGCGCTCGAGTTCCTCGGCGAGCTCGGGACCACCGGAGGCCGCGATCCGACCGCCGGCGAGCACGTGCACGTGATCGGGACGGAGCTCGTCGAGCAGCTTGTTGTAGTGGGTGATCACGAGCACCCCGAGCGCCGACTCCTCCGTGGCCGCCTCCACCCGGCGGGACACGTCCCGCAGGGCGTCGACGTCGAGGCCGGAGTCGATCTCGTCGAGGATCGCGATCTTGGGGGCGAGGATCGAGAGCTGCACGGTCTCGTTGCGCTTCTTCTCACCACCGGACAGGTCGACGTTCATCGGCCGGTCGAGGAAGGCGTGGTCGAAACCGATCCGGTCGGCCTCGGCCAGCAGGCGGGCGTCGAGATCGGCGGGGTCGACGCCGTCGGTGACGATGGAGGCGTTCAGGACGTCGCGCAGCTGCACCCCGGGGACCTCGGTCGGGTACTGCATGGCGAGGAACAGGCCGGCTGCGGCCCGGTCCCAGACGGGCATGGCGAGCAGGTCGGCGCCGTCGAGCGTGACCGAACCGCCGGTCACCTCGTAGCCGGGCTTGCCCATCAGCACATGCGACAGCGTCGACTTCCCGGCACCGTTCGGCCCCATCACCGCATGGACCTCGCCACTGCGGATGGTGAGGTCGACCCCGTTGAGGATCGGGTTCCCGGCCACGGTGGCCGACAGTCCCGAGATGATCAGTTCACTCGCGCTCATCCGAGCACCACCTTCACGTCGTCGCCGTCGACCGTGACGGCATAGGTCGGCACGGGCTTCGTCGCCGGCAGGCACTGGGGGGTGCCGTCGGTCAGCGAGAACGTCGCCCCGTGCTTCCAGCATTCGATCTCGAGGTCGTTCCGGTCGACCTCACCCTCCGAGAGGGACACATCCGCGTGGGAGCAACGATCACCCACGACGTAGACGTCGTCGCCGAAGCGGACCACGGCGAGCCGGTGACCGTCGTGGTCGATCCGGGTCGCGGCCTCGTCGGCGAGATCAGACAGGCTGCAGATGCGGACGGGTTCGCTCATGCCGAGACCTTGTCGTCGCGGCGATCGAGCTTGGCCGCCACCCGCTCGACGACCCCGTCACGAACGGCGGCCGGGAAGCGGTCGACGACGTCGCCGAAGAAGCCGGCGACGATCAGCCGGTCGGCGACCTGCGGCGGCACACCCCGGGCATGGAGGTAGAAGCGCTGGTCCTCGTCGACCGGGGACACGGTGGAGGCGTGGGAGCAGCGGACCTCGTTGTTCTCGATCTCGAGGTTCGGCACCGACCACGCCCAGGCGTCGT
>JAHDBV010000055.1 GCA_020630195.1 Acidimicrobiales bacterium | reverse complement strand
GGTACGCCAGCACCCAGCTCGACGCCGGCGAACCGCTCCCCGCCGTCGCCGCCCGACTCGGTGACCATGTCGAAACCCTCGCCAAGGTCTACGCCCATAAAGGCCACCGAGGCGACGACGCAGCCGCTGCGCTCATGGGCAGCCTGCTCGAGTCCTGACGGACCGATCTCCACGAACCGAGGAGATGGCACCCCGAAGCCGAGGACGCGACCAACGAATCCGAGATTCGTTGCTGCAGCTCCGCAACGAACGCTGAGCGTTCGTCGGCGCCGCCTCCGGCGTCACCGCGAAGCAGCGCACTTCGCCGCCAGAGGCGACGCACCCCAGCGACGCACCTTTCGCGACTCATCCCACGGATACACAACTGCACCTCCCGCTGGGAGGCGCCGAGTGCGTCGGGATAGCTACTCACCCAGAGGCAAGATGGGGCTGCCTCGTGCGCATGCGCTACCTTTCCAGCGATGAGCAACTTGGATCGAGATGGCTGAACTCGTCACCTTTCAGAACGCTCCGGTCGTCGAAACGGTGCTCTCCGTGGGTTTCCAGCCGATAGCCGGCCTTCACGCTGGGCATCTCGGCAGATTCTGGGCGGAGATAGCTAATGACTACCCAGCCGCCACTGAGTCGCCTCGCTACAACATGCCCGTTGAGATCCTCGGCGACTCGACACCTCCGCAGTTCCAGCTCGAGTTCGGCGGACCGCCGACGCAGCCGCGTGTCGTCCTCCTGTCCGGAGACGGTTCCAGGCTCGTCCAGGTGCAGCGCGACTGGCTGGCCACGAACTGGCGGCAGCAGCCGATCAACTCAGAGGACTCGACCTACATCCGCTACGCCGACCGTAGACAGATATTCGAAACGGAAGTCGACCGGTTCAGCCAGTTCCTACAGACTCATGGGGCAGGCCAACTAGTCCCGAGGCAAGCAGAGATCACGTACATCAACCACATCACCCCAAACCAGCATTGGGATGGATCAGCCAAGGAACTAGATCGGGTCATTACCGTATTCGGGCAGTCAGAGTTTGACCTCTCTGGAGCTCACTTCTCACGCCTGATCCGCTCAGACGACCAGGTAGTCGGCCGGCTCCACCTGAACGCCTCGATGCAATCAAGTGATTCCGGACAGCCATATCTTCGGCTGGACCTCACTGCGCGCGGAGAGCCCGACGAGCCGACGACTGCTGGCGTTCTCAGCTTCCTCGACGCAGGACGTGCCGAAATCGTGACAACCTTCAAGAACATCAGCACTCAACCGATGCACGAAGCGTGGGAGTTGACGAAATGAACGCAGTACTCACTCGAGAGACCGAAGCTACTTCGGCCGAGTTCCACAAGGCTGCGCGGTTCGTCCAACCTGAGAGCCCCTCCGTCTCCATCGGACCTCCCGCCACGGAAGACAACACGGTCGAACCAACCTGGTGGGAGACGATTCAGACGGAAGCTCTCGCGGCGCTGAAACTCCCTGACAACTGGGACGGGATGGGTGCTGGGCCAGCAACACACCAAGCGGTCCAGACCCTTCTGCAGGTTCTGAACCGGATGTCCACAGTAGGTCGGCCTATGGGAGCACCATCGCTCTTCTACCCGACCTCCGACGGCGGCTTCTCTCTCGAATGGGACTGTGGCACGCATGGAGACTACGTGGTCGACATCCAGCACAACGGCGCCGTAGAGGCCGACTACGCCGGGTAACGGTCCGTGTCGACGGAGGAGAGCGAGCCCAACTTTCTGTGGAAGTACCGGAACGACCTAGAGAGTCTTGAGGGCAGCACGAGACTGCTCCGGTTCGTTAGCCCTGCCTCCGGCGGCCACTGCACGTTCCAGAACGACGGAACAGTAAAGGTCAACGCTGGCCTTTGGACACCAGTTCATCCAGATACTGCTACGAGACTCGGCTACCAGTATGGAGCGGCGTCTGTTTACGTTGCGGATCGACTCGGTGACGACGAGTCTCCCGGGCAGCTCGCCGACAAGACCGTACAACTCGTGTCGGGCGCCGTGGGTATCGCCTTTATCACTGTCGACCAGGTGCTTGGGGTTGCAGGAGTCGGACTCTTCCTCGACGAGGCAACACACCCGGCCCATGGTGTGCTCTTCCGCCTTGATGCCGCTGAGGGCACAGCCAACCCGGCCAAACTGTCCGGAGCCCAACGAAAGGCGCTCGCCAAGGCGATCCAGGACGGACACCAACTGTTGCGGCCTCCAATCAGAGAGCTTGAGCAGCCTTGATACGCCCACTTCCCGCTGACTGCGTGCGCGCCATGAACCCTTCGCAGCGCCGAAAGTGAAGTGACTCAGCTAATCGCCGCCCCTTTCACTCCCAGCAGCGCTCGGAGGCCCCTTCGGGGTTGCCGTCGACTTCTGCATCGAGCGTCAGGTAGGTCGATCTGTCCCATCCTTTGTCCCATCTTTGCCGCGATACGGGACGGATCGGGCAACACGGCGAGATGACCAAAACGCTCTGACCAGGACTTATGCGAACTGGACGGACGTCCTGAACACAATTTCTGGGATTCCTAAACCGTGCGTCGCAGGTTCGATTCCTGCCGGGGGCACCGCAAAACGCGAAGCGGGCGGGGCACCGGAGTGCCCCGCCCGCTCACGTTGTCCTGAGGACGTGATCGATCAGCTGCCGATGGCGCTGTTCACGCTCGAGAACTTGTCGCCGGCCGAACGACCCAGGAGGGTCACGGCGGCGATGCAGACCACGGCGATGAGGGCCACGAGAAGGGCGTACTCGACGAGCGAGGCGCCTCGCTCGGTCTTGGCCTGGGCCCGCATCCAAGCGGCGATGAACTGGTAGTGAAGCATGTTGAGGACCTCCGTCGATCCTTCGTTACTCGGTCCCGCAAGCGGGCTGTCACGAAGTTCTTCGACGGGTTTCGGCCCCCGCTTGATGGGTTGTCTGACGCAGGACCCTGGTCGGCTCTGGGCCGGGCCGGCCGACTCCGCCCGGGCAGAGGATCCCCACCCCCCAGATCAGGGGGGCGGGGTCCGGTGCGGTCCGACGACTCGGCCCTCACCGAGGGCCGGAGATCAGTAGATCTCGATGAGGCCGGCAGCGCCCTGGCCGCCACCGATGCACATCGTGACGACGCCCCACTTGGCGCCCCGACGCTTGCCCTCCTGGAGGAGATGGCCGGCGCAGCGGGTGCCCGTCATGCCGAAGGGGTGACCGATGGCGATCGAGCCACCGTTGACGTTGTACTTCTCGGGGTCGATGCCGAGGGTGTCACGGCTGTAGAGGCACTGGCTGGCGAACGCCTCGTTCAGCTCCCAGAGGTCGATGTCGTCGACGGTGAGCCCATGACGCTTCAGCAGCTTCGGCACGGCGTAGACCGGGCCGATGCCCATCTCGTCGGGCTCGCAGCCGGCGACGGCCCACCCCTTGAACGCACCCATGGGCTCGATGTTCCGGCGAGCGGCTTCCTCGTCCGACATCATCACCACCGCGGCGGCACCGTCGGACAGCTGGCTGGCGTTGCCGGCGGTGACGTAGTTGCCCTCACCCCGCACCGGGCCGAGCTTGGCCAGACCCTCGAGGGTGGTCGACGGACGGTTGCACTCGTCGCGATCCACCGTGTAGTCGACGATCGACTCTTCCTTGGTCTCCTTGTCGACCAGCTTCATCTGGGTCGCCATCGGGACGATCTCGTCCTCGAACAGACCGTTCTCCTGGGCCGCGGCCATGCGCATCTGCGACTGGTACGAGAACTCGTCCTGGTACTCGCGGGACACGTTGTAGCGATCGGCGACGATGTCGGCCGTCTCGATCATCGCCATGTAGATCGCCGGGTACATCTCGGGCAGGCGGGGATCCATGTTCGGGCTGCCACCGAAGCCGGGGCTCGGCATCGAGATCGACTCGACACCACCGGCCACGACGACGTCGGCACCGTCGGCCTTGATGTAGTTGGCACCGACGGCGATCGAGTTGAGACCCGACGAGCAGTGACGCTGGATCGTGTTGCCACCCGTCGTGACGGGCAGACCGGCCAGCAGGCCGGAGAGCCGACCGAGGTTGCCGGCGCCGTGCGCACCGTTGCCGAGGGCGACGTCTTCGACCGCCTCGGGCTCGACGCCCGACTTCTCGACGGCGTGCTTGATGGCGTGGGCCGCCATCGTCATGGCCGGGGTCATGTTGAACCCGCCTCGGGCCGCCTTGGCCATACCGGTACGGGCATAGGAAACGAACACTGCTTCGCGCATGGGAGATCTCCGGAATCGTGGGTCGACCGAACCTAGTTCGACACCCAGCCGGAAGTCCCGTCCGCTCCGAGCGGGCCCGTCACCCGGGCGTTGCACCGCCCTTCAACGCGTCGGCACGACGCCACGACCGGCCACCCTCATTCCGTCCCGGTGGGTACCTCTGAGAACGGAAAGGCGAGGGCTTGGAAGAAGCCAAAGTTGATCGGAAAGGGCAGCGACGCATCGAGCCGAACCCCGTCAGCCCCGACGGTGACCTCCCAATCCCACGAGATCTCACCGAGCGACGACGCGATCGAGCGCATCTCCGACGCCATGCGCTCTCGGTCGAGTTGAGGCTCGGTATCCCACACGACGACGAACTCCGAACTCGACTCACGGATCCGCGCCGAGATCGCGATCTCAGCCGATGGACCCGCCACGGGCAGCATTCCCAGGTCGCCGGACGCCGCAAGCAACTCAACGGCTCGGGGCTCTCGCTGGTCGACCTCCTGCGGCGTAGCGCTCGAGACCATCCCTTCAAGCACCTCGATCGAGCCATCTTGCCGGAGGACGGCGGCGCCGGATCCGATCCAGAGACCGGTGCACCTCGACCCCGACGCGGCGTCTGCAGACGGCGGGGGCGACGCCTCGGTGAGCACGGCCCGGCCGGCCTCAGAACCTGAGAGCGAATCCACGTCGAAGAACACCCACGTCGAGCTTCGAGCGAACTCGGCCCGCTCGATCAGCTCGACACATGCACGACGATCGACGCCGTTGACGAGGGAACAACCAGCGAGCGCGAAGCCCGCCAACAGCAACAGCCACCACACCTTCATCGGTCACCATCGGTCGCAGCTGCCGCACTACTGAGAGCCGGGCGATGCAACATCGTGCGACAACGGACACGGCGCCGCGACGACCGATGTGGCGCCGACTGGGACGACACCGTCGCGCTGCACTACGAAGGAGGCAGCCGACGGAAGCCAGGAGCGCCCGATGGAACCGGATCTCGTACCCCTCGACCAGATCAACCTGTCCGAGGACGGGTTCTGGGAACGACCCCGCCCGTTCCGCGAAGGCGCCTTCGAGACGCTCCGCAACGAGCAGCCGGTCGCCCGGTTCGACGAGGTCGCGTTCGGACCGCTCCCGGCCGGCCCGGGCTACCACGTCCTGTCGACGATGGAGGACGTGCTCTTCGCCTCGAAGAACCCGCAGATCTTCGGCTCCGCCCAGGGCGCGACGAGCATCGCCGACCTCCCGCCGGAGTTCCTCGAGTTCTTCGGCGGGATGATCAACATGGACGACCCCCGCCACGCCAAGCAGCGCAAGATCGTGTCGGCCGCGTTCACCCCCGGCCGGCTGAAGAAGGTCGAAGACCAGGTGGTCGACGTCGCGAAACAGGTCGTGGACGACATCGCCGCCAAGGGCAGCTGCGACTTCGTCACCGACGTCGCCGCCCGCCTCCCGCTCCAGATCATCTGCGAGATGATGGGGGTGCCCGAAGACCGCTGGGAGTTCGTGTTCGAACGCTCCAACGTGATCCTCGGTGCCGGCGACCCCGAGTACGTCGGTGAACTCGGCCCGGACGAACTCATCGGCGCACTGCTCACCGCCGGCGCCGAACTCGCCGGCCTCATGACCGAGATGGCCGAGGACCGCCGAGCCAACCCGACCGACGACCTCACGACCGCACTCATCACCCCCGACGCCGACGGCGAGATGTTGTCCCAGGACGACCTCAACTCGTTCTTCGTCCTCCTCCTCGTCGCCGGCAACGAGACGACCCGGAACGCCATCTCCCACGGGCTCTACCAGCTCACCCTGCAGCCCGAGCAGAAGCAGATGTGGGTCGACGACTTCGAGACCCACGCCCGCACCGCCGTCGAGGAGATCGTGCGGTACGCGAGCCCCGTGATCTTCATGCGTCGCACGCTCAACGCCGACGTCACCCTGTCGGGCACCGACCTCAAGGCGGGCGACAAGGTGCTGCTCTGGTACGCGTCGGCGAACCGGGACGAGAAGGTGTTCGAGAACCCCCACGCGTTCGACATCACCCGCACGCCGAACCACCACGTCGGCTTCGGCGGGCCGGGCCCGCACTTCTGCCTCGGCGCCAACCTCGCCCGACGGGAGATCACGGTGATGTTCCGCGAGCTGTTCAACCGCCTGCCGGACATCCACACCGTCGGCGAGCCCGACTACCTGAACTCCAACTTCGTCAACGGCATCAAGCACCTGCGGGCCGAGTTCACCCCGGTGACCTGAGCGCCACTCACACGGCGTAGTCCGTGGACAGCAGCAGGTCGTACTGGCCGATCTCGTAGGTCTGCACGTCGACCTGGACCTGCGCGATCCGCCGGACCTTGTCGGTGTGGGCCATCTCGATGGCGGCCTCGGCCATGGCCACACCGCCGACGTGATGGGCCCGCATCAGCTCCAGCCACATCCGGCCCTGCGCCCACCCCTCGGCGAGGCCGAGGGCCCGCATCTCGGACTCGGTGGCGAGCCCCGGCATCTCCGCGGTCGGGATGCCCTCACCCGGCTCGCCGCCGTGGGCGCCGCCGGTCATCCAGGCCATCGACGTCTCCGGCGTGGCGGTCGACTCGCCCCAGTCGGTGAGCCAGGCCCGCATCATGCCGATCTCGATCGCCTGGGTCTGCAGCACCTCGGCCGCGGCCGCCTGCACCGGGTCGCCCGTGTCACGCCCGAGCACGCGCTGACACATCGCCAACGCCTGCACGTGATGCACGGTCATGTCGGTGCAGAACCCGACATCGACCGTGCTCGGCCCGTCGTGACCGACCGCGTGGGCCACCGTGTGGGCAACGGTCGCCCCACACAGCCCGACGGCGACGCCACCACCTCCGGCGAGGAGGAAGTCGCGCCGCGACATGGCTCCGGTCATTCCTCGCCACCGTCTGCGGGCGGGTCCGGACGTTCGCCGGCGGCTCCTTCACCCTCGGGCGGCTCGGGCCGCTCCGGCCGTTCGCCGGCGTCGTCACCCTCGGGCCGCTCCGGACGCTCCGGCCGGGCCGCCGCACCTTCCTCGTCCTCGGGCCGGGCCGGTGGCTCACCCTCGGCGCCTGCACCGGCGTCACCCTCGGGCCGCTCGGGACGCTCGCCGCCCTCGGCGTCGGCGCCCGGCCCGGTCAGCTCGACCTCACCGACGAAGCAGCCCAGCACGTAGGGGAACGTCTCGGTCGTGTAGTAGGCGTAGTCGCCGTTCTCGTCGACCCGGCCGTTGCACTCATCGAGATCGCCCGAGCCCTCCACGTAGGTGTGGGCAGCCCAGGTGTCGGAGGCGAAGAGGCTCTCGTCGGTGAGCTGCCACGACGAGGTGAACTGATCGATACCGGTGTAGATCGGGAAGCCGTCGAAGGCGTAGCCGACGAGCTGGTGATCCTCGGCCACCTCCTCGGGGGTGAAGAGACAGTCGGTCTCCGAGCTCGTCGTGATCTTGTGGATGTGGAAGCCGGACGGACCGTTGTGACTGCCACAGGCCGAGATGATCCCGGGCAACGAGTCGACGTCGCCGCCGGTGCCTTCGGTCGGACCGAAGATCGGGATGCCGCCGAGCGTGATGCCGGCCGCACCGATGTAGGGCACGTCGGTGGTCGCCTCGGCCATCACCGGCGTGGCCGGCACGGTGTAGGTCGACTCCCGACCCCCGGGCTGGCCGGGCGAGGTCTCGATGTAGGTGTAGTCGGGCACGGCGTTCGTGAGGATCGTGATCGTGTCGCCGTCGCAGGTGGCCTCGACGAACGGGTCCTCGAGGTCGGGATTGGCCGACCCCCGGGTGGTGAACGTCGCCGCGGTCTCGGCACACGAGGCGGTCGCTGCCGCCGGCTCGGTGTCGGTCTCGCCATCGGCCACCTCGGTCGAGGTGGTCTCGGCCGCGGACGCGGTCGTCGTGGTGGCGTCGCTCCCGTCGCCATCGACCTCGGTGCCGGTCGTGTCCTCCACCGACGCCTCGGTGGTGCCGACCGCGGCGGTGGTGGTGGGATCGGCATCGGCCGAGGTCTCCGAGTCGGATGTCGTCGACCCGCACGCCGCGGCGAGGAGCGCGACGCTCCCGACGAGGGCGGTCATCCGGGCCGAACGGCTCGTTCGTGATGTCTGCATGGGGCGAACGTAGGAAGCGGCCTTGTGGCCGCCGGGGGAAGACCTTGTGGCTTCTCTGTGAGTCGGCGATCGCTTCGAGCGCGGGCTCACAGAGAACTCCCAGAGTTCGCCCATCAACCCCTAACAACGCCCTGCTTCAGTGCACGGCATGCCGGAACACACCGAACGGCCCACGGTCCTCGTCGTCGACGACGAGGAGAACATCCGGTTCCTCGTCGCGTCCGCGCTCCGGCTCTCCGAGATCGACACCGTCGAGGCCGCCGACGGTCGGGCCGCCCTGCGCATCGTCGCCGAGCAGCGCATCGACCTGATCGTGCTCGACGTGATGATGCCGGACCTCGACGGGTTCGAGGTCCTCGCCCGGCTGCGCGACACCGGCGCCCGCATGCCCGTGATCTTCCTCACCGCCCGCGACGCCACCGACGATCGGGTCCGCGGTCTCTCCACCGGCGGCGACGACTACATGGTCAAGCCGTTCGCCGTCGCCGAACTCGTCGCCCGGGTCAAGCTCCGCCTGCGCCAGGCCGGCGCCACGGCCCGCCAGACCGTGCTGCGCTGCGCCGACCTCGAACTCGACACCGACGCCCACCGCGTCACCCGGGCCGGCGCCGTCGTCGAGCTCTCCCCCACCGAATACAACCTCCTCCACCACCTGCTGTTGAACACCGGCCGCGTGCTCAGCCGCGGCCAGCTGCTCGAGCAGGTGTGGGGCTACGCCGAGCCACCCGACTCCACCGTGGTGGACACCTACGTCAGCTACCTGCGACGCAAGCTCGACCAGACCGAACCGAAGCTGATCCACACCGTGCGCGGCATCGGCTTCTGCCTCCGGGTCGACGAGTGAAGCTCCGCACCCGACTGTGGATCGGGTTCACCCTGATCGTGCTCGTCGTGGTGGGCGCGGGCGTGTTCACCGTCGAGGTCCAGCGCCGCCAGCTCTACGACCAGATCGACGACCGGCTGATCACGATGCCGCTGCCACCCGAGACGCGGGTGCCGCCGCCCGGCGCCGAGCCCGCCGGGCGGCCCGACACCCGGGCCGTCGTCGCCCCCGACGACCGCTCGGGCAACGAGAGCATCTCCGACGTCTACGTCGCCGTGATCCACCCCGACGGCACCACCCGCGACGTCATCGTCGGCCAGCTGCTCGACGACCTCCCCGACCTGGGCTCCTTCGTCGACGACCCGCCCGCCGGCTCGAAGCTCACCAACATCGAGAGCCCCGACGGGACCGGCTTCCGGGCGATCTTCCTCCCCGGAGAGACCCCCACGCTCGACACCGTCGTGGCCGTCCCCGTCGACGATGTCGACGAGAGCCTCCGCACCCTCACCCTCACCTTCGTGGCGATGGCCGGGCTCGTCCTGCTCGCTTCACTCGGGATCGCGTCCTGGGTGAGCCGACATGGCATCCGCCCGATCAACGACCTCGCCGGGGTCGCCGAGGCCATCTCGTCGGGCAACCGGGATCGACGGGCCGAGGTGACCGACGAGACCACCGAGGCCGGCCACCTGGGTCGGGCGTTCAACGTGATGCTCGACGAACGCGACCGGGACGAGACCCGGCTCCGCCAGTTCGTGTCGAACGCGTCCCACGAACTCCGCACCCCGCTCACCTCCATCCGGGGCTACGTCGACCTCTACCGCGCCGGCGGGTTCCGCGGCGAGGGTGAGCTCGACGAAGCGATGCGGCGCCTCCACCTCGAGACCGAGCGCATGTCCCGCCTCGCCGAGGATCTGCTCGTGCTGGCGAAGTTCGACGAAGCCCAGGCACTCGAGTGGTCGGCGGTGCGGGTCGACACCGTCGCCGACGACGTCGTGGCCCTCGTCCGCGCCGCCCATCCCGGCCGCGCCATCACCGCCGATGCGCCCGACCCGGTGGTGGTCGACGCCGACCGGTTCCGACTCCACCAGGCGCTCACCGCCGTGGTCGACAACGCCGTGAAACACACCCCGCCGGACTCCTCGGTGATCGTCACCGCCCGACGACACCACGACCGGGTCACCCTCGCCGTGATCGACGACGGACCCGGGCTCACCGACGCCGAGGCCGCCGCCGTGTTCGACCGCTTCACCCGCGGCGAGACGTCGCGATCCCGGGCCGCCGGCGGTTCGGGACTCGGACTGTCGATCGCCCGATCGATCGTGGACGCACACGGCGGCGAGATCGGGGTGACCGCCACCCCCGGCGAGGGCGCCACGTTCACGATCGACCTCCCCACACCAACGGATTGACCGGCGCCGGCGCACGCGTCGGCCGGGCGCGGCGAGTCGTGGGAGACTCCCGGCATGACCACGAAGCCTTCGTTGTGGAATCGCATCAAGCGGCTGCTGTGGGTGCTCGTCGAGTCGGGTGATTCCCAGGGTTCGCCGGCCCGCAACCAGGCCGAGCTCAACAGCCACGCCAACCGCCTCAACGACGGCGGCTTCGGCTGACCGGAACCACCCGCGACCGACCGGCCCACGGAGCGCCCGACCGCGCACCGGGACGGCGGGGAATGCCTCGCGCTCCGAGCGAGGTTCACGAGGCGCTCACCGAACCGATCGACGGCGCATGCCGTCGAGTCCACGGACGGCGCGTGACCCGAGAGGCCGCCTCATGAAGAACTTCCTCGAACTCGCCCAGACCCCGGCGGTGCACGCCGTCCAGGAGGCCAAGGGGTCACTCGGCCTCTACGACACCTCTCCCTCACCGCTCGACGGCATCGACGCGGACGAGGCCGCGTTCATCGCCGCGGCGGACAGCTTCTACATGGCCACCGTCAACACCGACGGCTGGCCCTATGTGCAGCACAAAGGCGGCGACCCGGGGTTCGTCACGATGCTCGACGACTCGACCCTCGCCTGGGCCGAACGCAGCGGCAACCGCCAGTACCTCGGGGCCGGCAACGTGGCCGACGGTGGGCGGGTCGCGCTCATCTTCGTCGACTACGCACGTCGCATGCGCCTGAAGGTGCTGGGGACCGCCCGCCACCTGGCCGAACTGCCCGACGACCTCGCCGAGCGGGTGAACCCCGACCGACACCGCACCGACGGTGCCTTCGTCGTCGACATCGAGGCGACGGCGTGGAACTGCCCGAAGTACATCACGCCGCGGGTCCGGGTCGATGAGGTCCGGGGTGTGGTGGACGAGCTCCGCCAACGCATCGCCGAACTCGAGACGCAGCTCGCCGAGGCGACCCGCGATGGCTGACCACGACGCCGGCGAGCTCAGCTGCAGCGAGGCCCGGGATCAGCCGATCGAGATGACCGACGCCGCCCGGCGACGGGCGCTCGACCACATGATCGGCTGCGACGCCTGCCGCGTCTACTTCGCGGAACGCACCTGCGACTGACCCGACCGGGCCACCGCCGTCAGGCGTCGTAGGCCACGGGTGTGATCCAGCGGGCGTCGCTGTGGGCGTCCCAGTAGGCCTGACGCAACCGCGAGGTGACCGCGCCCGGCGTGCCGTCGCCGAGTGTTCGGCCATCGATGGCCGTCACCGGCATCACACCACCCGCGGTGCTCGTGAGGAAGGCCTCCTCCGCCCGGGCGGCGTCGGCCACCGGGATCGCCCGCACGTGGGTCGACAGACCGTGCTCCTCGGCCAGCTCGAGCACCGTGCGCCGGGTGATGCCGAGCAACACGCCCGACGCCGGGGTGTGGATCTCCCCGTCGATCACGAGGAACACGTTGAAGCCCGGACCCTCGGTGAGGTTGCCGTCGACATCGGGCAGCGCCGAGACCGTGCCGCCGCGTTCGTGGGCCTCGAAGGCGCCCCGGGTCAGGTCGCCCCAGTGGAAGTTCTTGACCGTCGGATCGACCGAGGCCTCGGGGATCCGGACCGTGTCCTTCGCGATCACGAGGTGCGAACCCCGTTCCTGCTCCTCGGGTTCGACCACCCACAGATACGGGATCGCGTAGGCGTAGAACTGGTTCTTGAACGTCCACGGATCGCGACCCCCACGGGCCGGCCATCCACGGGTGGCGATCATGTCGACGTAGGCCTCCCGCAGCCCCGACCGCCGGACGCAGTCGTGCAGGATCGTGGCGATCTCGTCGCGATCGACGCCGAGCTCGAGCCCGAGCCGGGACATGCTCCGCTCGAACCGATCGAGGTGGGCGTCGAGCCGGAAGAAGGCACCGCCCCACACCGCCACCACGTCGTAGGTGACATCGGAACGGCTGAACCCGGCATCCATGATCGGGATCCGGGCCTCCCGGATCGGGACGTACTCGCCCTGGATCCAGGCACAACCCCGTGAGAACGGATCGACGTCCGACATGTCAGCCCTCACCGCCCTCGACGGCGGCCTTGAGGTTGGCGAGCGTGGTGGCGCACGCCGCCTCGAGCATCTCGCAGCGTCCCTCGATCCGACCGGGATAGATGTCGGGCATCGCCAGCAGCGGGGCGTCGAACGACTCGGTCACCACACACCCGTCGCCCTCGGCGGTGATGTCGTAGCGCCAGGTCGTGGCGTGCTCGAACTCCGGCGGCACCGTGAACTCGAACGTCGAGCCCGGCTCGGCGACGGTCACCACGCAGTCGGCGTGCCACTCGTAGTCGCCGGCCTTGTTGTGCCCACGGAACCGCGCCCCCACCTCGATCGCCTCCGAGCCGTCGAGGAACTCACACCGCACGTTCTCCGGGCTGAGCTCCGGCAACGTCGCCAGATCGGTCAGGTGCGCATAGACCGCGTCGGGCGAGGCGTCGATGCTGATGGTGGCGGAGCCGGTGGTGGGATAGTCGCTCATGGCCCGACGCTAGACCGAGGCTTGATCCCGAATCCCGTCCGCCGACGGGGAGCGGTATGGCTTCGCTCCACCACCGCCGATCCCGGCCGATCGTGCCGGCCCTGTTGTTCGGCGCACTCGCGACGCTCGGCGCCTGCTCGTCGAGCGCCGAACCCGACGCCGCGCCGACCACCAGCACGACCGTGCCGGTCGCCGCCGACGCCGCAGCAGATGGCACGGACGCCCCGGCCGACGGCACACCCGAGGCGGCCTGGTCGACCTTGAGCCAGGACGAACGCAACAGCCAGTGCACCGCCCACCTCGACAGCCCCGACCAGATCTGGGAGTCGTTGTCGTCCGACGGTGCCAGCGAAGACGAGATCACCGCCTACCAGGCGATGCTCGACACCGAGTGCAGTGAGAGCCGCTGACATGGGCCGCCGCATCACCTCCCCCGTGCGCCTCGCCACCGCCGCACTCTGCGCCCTCGCGCTCCTCGCCGGCACCGGCACCTCCCCCGCCGTCGCCCAGGAACCCGACGTGTCGCCCGACGTCACCGTCTGGGACGTGCAGACCAACGACGACACCGTGCGCCACTCCGGACGACTCCGCGCCCTCGTGTTCGACCTCGAGGAACACGACGGCCGCATGTTCGTGGCCGGCAAGTTCCTCCAGGTGACCTCGCCCGAGGGTCGGGTGATCGACCAGCCCTACCTCGCCGCGTTCGACCTCGAGACCGGCGCGATGGACGAGACGTTCCGCCCCGAGATCACCGGCGCCATCTACGCCATCGCGATGGACGACGACGACCGGATGTACGTGGGCGGCGAACTGGACGGCGGTGTGGTCCGCCTCGACCCCGACACGGGCGTGGTCGACCCCGGCTTCCAGCCCGACATCCAGCTCAACTGGGGCCCGCGGGCCGTGTGGGACGTCGAGATCGCCGGCGGTGAGGTCTACGTCGCCGGCTCGTTCACCTCCGCCCAGGGCACCCCCGCCCGCAACTTCGCGAAGTACACCCTCGACGGCCAGCTCGACCCGAGCTGGCTCCCCACCGCCGACCTCGACGTGATCACCCCCCGCCTCGGTGGCCAGCTCGTGTTCAGCCTCGCCGTCGACCTCGACCGGGATCGGGTCTACGCGAGCGGCAAGTTCGGCGGCATCAACGGTGACGACACCGCCGCCTACTTCGCGGTGATCGACCCCGAGACCGGTGAGCTCACCGACGACCCGCAGGGGCTGCCGCCCCAGACGCTGTCGCATCGCAGCGCCTTCTCGATGTGGCAGCACGACGTGCAGTTCACCGACACGAAGGTGTACCTCGGCGGCCAGGGTCACCAGACCCTCATCCTCGACCCCGACACCCTGGAACCCGAGAACTCCTTCTTCACCAACCGCGGCGTGGGCGACACCTACGCCGGCGGCGACACCCAGGTGATCTTCGTCGGCGAGACCACCGTCTGGTCGGGTTGTCACTGCTGGGGCAGCGTGGGTGAGTACCCGCTCGGCTCCTACAACGAACAGGCCGACGGGATGATGGTCTACGAGGAGTACCGCCAGTGGGTGCTCGACTTCCGTGACGTCGATCCGTTCGGCCAGCAGAAGGCCCGCGGCGCCTACGGCGTCGACATCGCCACGCAGGAACTCACCGACACCATCTTCTCGATGACCGGCCAGGCCGGTGCGTGGGCGCTCTACGAGGACTCGAACGGCCGGCTCTGGATGGGTGGCCAGTTCCTCTCCGACCCCGCCAACGGCCACGTGCTCGGCGGCCTCGTCCGCATCAACTTCGACAACGCCGTGCCCGTGCCCGGCCCCACCGGACTCCGCTCGACGCTCCAGACCCGGGAGCGTGCGGTGCTCAACTGGGATCGTGTGCCGGGCGCCGACTCCTACAACGTGTACCGGGACGGGGAGCTGCACGACGTCGACACCGACGAGTGGCACACCGACCTCGACCTCACCTCGGCCACGACCTACACCTACAGCGTCACCTCGGTGACCGACGGGGTGGAGTCGGCACCGGCCACGCCGATCGAGGTCACGACCGTCGGCCTCGTCGTCGACCCGCCCGCCGAGCTCACCACCACGTTCCAGGATCGCCGCCGCGCCGTGATCCGCTGGGAGCCGGAGTGGTCGACGACCTACAACGTCACCCTCGACGGTGTGCCGATCGGAACCGACTCCGACGGTTGGTACACGATCTTCGACCTCACCCCCGGCACCACCTACACCGTCGGCCTCACCGCCGAACGCAACGGCGTGGTCTCGGCCGAATCGACCGTCGAGGTCACCACCCGGAACTGAGGCTCACCAGACCACCGGCACGTGATCCGGGCCGAGCACGAAGTTGCCCCGACGCTCGGGCTGCTTCACGCCGGGCTCGGCGAGGTCGATCTGGGGCACCCGGTCGAGCAACTCCTCGAACAGGACCCGCAGCTCCAGCCGGGCGAGCTGCGCGCCGAGGCAGAAGTGGCGGCTGTTGGCCCCGAACGCCATGTGGTTGTTCGGCGCGCGGCGGATGTCGAAGGTGTCGGGATCGTCGAAGACGTCGGCGTCCCGATTGCCCGAGAGGTAGAGCAGGAGGAGCCGGTCGCCGGCGAGCACCTGCTGGCCGCCGAACTCGACGTCCCGGGTCGCCGTGCGGTTCATGTTCCGCACGGGGGTGACCCATCGCAACATCTCCTCGATCGCCCCGTTGAGCAGCGACCGGTCGGCGACGAGCGCCTCCCACTGGTCTCGATGCAGGAGCAGCGCCTCGAGGCCGGCCGACATCACGTGGCGCGTGGTCTCGTCGCCACCCACGAGGATGAGCATGGTCTCGTAGATCATCGCCTCGGTGTCGAGGGGCTCGTCCTGTTCGTGGAGCAGCAGGCTGATCAGGTCCTCGGCGGCCGGGTCGGTCCGGGTGCCCATGTGGCCGACGATGTATTCGATCCACTCGAACACGGCCGCCACGACGTCGTCGCGGATGTCCTCGCCGCCGGTGGCGAACAGATCCGACCAGTGGAGGAGCTTGTCCTCGTCGGCTTCGGGCAGGCCCATGAGCGTGGCGATCATGCGCAGCGGGATCGACTTGGCGACGTCCTGGACGAAGTCGCAGCCGCCGTCGTCGATCACGTCGTCGAGCAATGCCGTGACGACCTGCCGGAGGTAGTCCTCGTGTGACGCCACCCGCTTCGGGGTGAAGCCCGAGCTGATGATCTTGCGCCGATGGGTGTGCTCGGGCGGGTCCATGTTGATCATCGACGGCACGGCCGACTCGGGTCGAGAACCCTTCACCGAGCAGAAGAGCTCCGGATCCCGTTCGATGGCCGAGATGTCGGCGTGCTTCGTCACGGCCCAGAGCCCGGTGACGTCGTCCCAGTAGAGCGGCGCCTCGGATCGCATCCAGGCCATGCGTTCGAACGGGTCGGCATGGAACTCGACGCTCATGACCTCGATGTCGTCCCGGACCGGGTGCGAGGGCGTGCGGTGCACGATCGTGCTGCGGTCGAAGCGGTAGATGCTCTCGGGTTCGTCGGTCACGGGCGTTCCCCTGCTCGGCTCGGTCCGCATCCTCGCGTCCGGTGCCCGGCCGCAGAAATCCGGACGAGGACGCTCAGCGCAGACCGACCGAGTCGGTCCGCCAGAACGCATCCGGATAGACCAGCCGGCCCGTCATCTCCGAGCCCTCGCCCAGGTCGATCACCTGGAACGCCGGCTCGGGGGTGCGGTCCGACGGTCGCAGCAGACCACGGGCCTCGGCCGGCCCGAACCCGAACCGCCCGTAGTAGCGGGGGTCGCCCTCGAGGAAGACCAGCGGCTCGGGTCGGCTCGCTTCGAGTCGTGCCAATGTCTCGGTGACGAGGCGTGTCCCGATCGCCCGACCGTGGAGCTCGGGTTCGACGCCGATCGGGCTGAGCACGAGTACGTCCTCGAGCCGGGCCGGCGCATCGACGATGGCGGAGGTGTAGAGCACCTGGCCGACGATCCGACCATCGAGCTCGGCCACGAACGACAACTCGTCATGCCACGCCCACGACGCCCGCAGGGCATCGAGCAACACCCCCAACGAGTCGTCGCCGAAGGCACGGATGCACACCGCCCGCATCTCGTCGAACTCGTCGGGCGCCATCACCCGGATCCGGACATCGGCCTGTTCGGTCATGGCCGGGCAGCCTGTCAGGCGCCGCCGCCCGCGGCCACCGGATTCGTCGGCTCGGCCTCGGCGACGAGGAAGCCGGCCAGGGTCACCACGCCGAGACCGGCGGCGATCGCGAACCCCCAGGCGGCGTTCCACTCGACCACCGGCAGGAAGATCAGCGGTCCGGAGGCGTGACCGATGAAGCGGAACGAGAGCACCGAACTGAGTGCCCCGCCCCGGTTCTCCGGGACGGCGACCGCGGCGAGGCGCTGCAGGTTCACCGGGATCAGACCCAGCAGGGCGGCCGCGAGGAACCACACGGGCATGAGGGTCGTCGCGGACGCGAACAGCCCGAGCGTCGCGGCCACCGTCACCGAGGTCCCCACCCCGAGGATCGACGCCCGTCGACCGCCGACCCGGTCGATCACCCCGCCCCAGCGCGGACTGAGCACCATCGTGATGAGTCCGCTCACCAACAGCACCGTGCCGGCCGCCGAGGACGAGACCCCCAACCCGTCACGCAGCCGCACCCCGATCAACACCCCGAGCCCGATCGGGCCTGCCGCCGCGGTGAACGCCGCCACCCACAACGACACCATCCGTCGGCGGAACAGCGGCCGGATGGGTGGGGCGTCGGCCGCTCCTCGGGGCTCCCCCTCCGCCGGTCGCAACGTGAGCGCCCCGGCGAGCACCGCCACGACGACATGCGACCAACGCCAGTCGACCTCGGCGATCAGGCCCGAGACGAACGGGGCCGTCGCCCCACCGCCGGCCTGGAACGCCGCGTACACGCCGACGGCCCGACCGAACCGGTCGGCGGGGATCACCTCGGACAACCCGGCGATCAGCAACGGCGTGATGAACGCGTTGGCGGCACCCATCACCACACGCGCACCGATGAACCAGCCCAACCCGGGTGCGAGCGCCGCGAGCAGCGAGGCCGCCGCGTAGACGACGAACGTGGTCCGGGTGACCCGGCGCCGCCCGAGGCGTTCACCGATCGTGCCCGACACGAGCAGCAGTGCCGCCATCGCGAACAGGTAGCCGGAGAACGCCCACGTGACCTGGGACGTCGTGGCGTCGAACGCCGTCCGCAGCTCGGGGTAGATGGAGATCACGACCATCGTGCCGAACGGGCCCATCAGCCCGCCCAGGTAGAGCGGCAGCGTCTCCGTCGTGAGCACGGCGTCGGATCGGGCCACGCCGCATTCTCCCCCAGCCGTCGGCGATGCGCCAACGGCGAGGGTCGGCACGGGTGCGCCCGTAGCGTGCCGGTGTGAACGAGCGGGCCACCGCGGCCCCGGCCGCCGACGACACCGACCCGGCCGCCGCGGCCCCGGGCACGGGCGAGTTCGACCGCACCGGCCGAGTCGTCCTCGCCGCCGCCGTGCTCGCGGCCGGCCTCACCGGCCCCGGCCAGACCATCGGGGTGTCGGTCTTCACCGACCACATCGTCGACGACCTCGGCATCAGCCGCGCCGGCGTGTCCGGTGCGTACCTCGTCGGCACCATGGGCGGCGCCCTGCTCCTGCCGTGGGTCGGCCGCCAGGTCGACCGGATCGGCGTGCGACGGGCCCAGACCGTCGTCGGGCTCGCGTTCGCCGCCGCCCTCGCCGCCATGGCCGGTGTGCAGTCGTTGCCCACGCTCGCGCTCGGCTTCTTCGGGATCCGCTTCCTCGGCCAGGGTTCGCTCTCCCTCATCGCCACCGTCACCGTGTCGCTCCGGTTCCGGGCTCGCCGCGGCACCGCCCTCGGGATCTACGCCGTGGCCACGAGCGGGTTGATGGCGCTCGTCCCGATCCTGCTCGCCGCACTCATCGAGGCCGTCTCGTGGCGGACCGCGTGGGTCGTGGCCGGCCTCGTGATCGCCGCCACCGTCGCCCCGCTCGCCCTGCTCGCACTCCGCTCGTTGCCGACCGGAACCCGAACGACCCACCCGGACGACGCCACACCCGAGGAGGGCGAGGCGACCGGCGATCTCGATCGGGGCGCCGCCATCCGCACCCGTGGCTTCTGGATCCTCGCTGCCGTCTCCGGCACGGCCGGCATGCTCGTCACCGCCTTCAACTTCCACCAGATCGACCTGTTGACCGACGCCGGCCTCGGCACCTCCGCCGCCGCCGCCTCGTTCGCACCCCAGGTCATCGGCGCCACGATCGCCGGCTTCGGCTCGGGGTGGATCGCCGACCGGCACGGCACCCGGTTCCTCCCCACCGCGTCGATGCTGCTGCTCGTCGCCGCCCACGTCGTGCTCGCCGACGTCGGCCCCGGCGCGAGGGTGATCCTCTACTCGACCCTGCTCGGCGCCGCCGCCGGCTCGATCCGGACCATCACCTCGACCCTGTTGCCGTCGTGGTTCGGCACCACACACCTCGGATCGATCCAGGGTGCGCTCACCTTCCTCGGCGTGGCGGCCAGCGCGATCGGGCCGGTCACCCTCGCGGTGCTCGAACCGCGACTCGGCGGCTACGGACCCGCGGTCCTGGCGCTCGCTGCGATCCCGGTCGGTGTCGGACTGTTCGCCCTCACCGACCCGAAGCTCGGCCACCGGAGCTGAGCCGGGAGGTCGCCGATCAGCCGGCGACGACGATGGCGTCGTCCGTCGAACGCTTCGCCTCGTACATCGCCTGATCGGCACGCTGGAGCAGGTTGTGGGCCTGCTCGCCGGGGCGGGCCACCGACACACCGACCGACGCACCGATCCGCAACTCGGCGCCGCGGAACTCGGTGGGCTGGGAGGCAGCCCACACGATGCGTTCGCCGACCTTGTGGGCCAGAGCCGGATCGTCGCCGGGCACCACGACGAGGAACTCGTCGCCACCGAGACGGGCGACGATCATGTCCTCCCGCACGACCGAACGCATGCGCTCGGCGGTGGCACGCAGCACGGCGTCACCGGCATCGTGACCGTGATCGTCGTTGACGGCCTTGAAGCGGTCGAGGTCGATGAACAGGAGTGAGACCGGGGCACCACGGCCGAGATCGTGGTCGAGGCGACGGACCACGGCCGCACGGTTCGGGAGGCCCGTGAGTCCGTCGTGGTTGGCCTCGTGCTCGAGACCCTGCGCTCGACGGGCCAACTCCTCGGCCCGCACGGCGTTGTTGTAGCCGACCGCAAGGTGTTCGCTGAGCAGCACGAGCCAGCGCATCGGGGCATCGTCGACCTTGCGGTTCGAGGCCACGACCAGGACGAGCCGGCGAGAGACCACCGGCAGGACCACCATCGTGTGGGCGCCGAGCAGGTGCAGCGTCTGGGCGGTGTCGGGATCGTCGAACGTGGACACCACGAGCGGCTCACCGGTGACGTCGACCTGGGAGACCCAACGATCGACCGCACCCGCGACCGACGGCTTGGCCGAGCGACGGGCGGCGACCCGCCAGGGATGGTCGGCACGGCGTTCCCAGGCTTCGGCGCCGGCGAACCCGAGTTCGTCGGTGGCGGTGAGGGCGGCCGTGATGACGGCGTCGGTGCTCTGCGCCTCGGAGATGCGCCGGGCGGCGACGGCGACGTTGGCCACACCCTGGGCTTCGTCCTGTGCGGCGGCACGGGCGACACCACGTCGTTCCGCTTCGCCGAGCAGGTGGCGCACGAGATAGGTGGCCGGGAGGGCGAACACGGCGACGGCCGCGAGCTGCTGGATGCCGAGCGACAACGAGGTGCCGGCATCGACGGCGGGTCGATAGGCCAACTCGGCCGCCATGTTGCCGACCACCACGGTGATCCACACGATGCAGGCCATCATCAGCGAGTGCCGGACACCGGCACCCACGACGGGGATGGCGAGCACCAACCAGCCGAGGGGTGCCTGGCCGACGTCGACGAGGAGCAGGCAGGCGAGGGCGGCAGCGGCGTCGCCGACGATCTCGAGCACGGCCGTGGCCGCCCGCAGGCGGTGCTGCATCAGGCGGTGCCCGAACAGGCCGAGGGCGGCGACGATCGCGAGCACGACGATGGCGTCCCAGCCCACCGGGGAGTCGCCGGAGACACTCCGTGCGATGAGGAGCACGGTGAGCAGGCCGTAGAGCGCGATCCGCAGACGCAGGGTCACCTGCGTGAGCGCATCGGTCAGTGCACTGGAAGAAGAGACCTGGGCGGCCGTCACGTAGAGACCATCGGCAGGACGACTCCCGAAGATGAGTGAGTCATCCGACCCGATCCGACTCATTCTGGTGGGGCGGCCGCCGATGGATCGAGCAGTGAAGACCGTTCGTCGTCTGCTGTCGCGCTCCACCGGCCTGGTGATGTCGCTGCTCGCCGGTGTGACGATGCTCGCGCTCGCACTGTCGGTGTTCACCCTGTCGGCCACGAGCTCGCAGGCGTCGGAGGACGCCGCCCACCTCCACCTCGCCGACGAGGTGCTCCGCGCACTCGACGCCACCGACGCCCAGGCCCGTCAGTTGCTCCTGATCGGTCTGATCCAGGCCGAGACGATGGCCGATGTGTCGGCGTCGGCCGAGACCTCGAGCGAACAGCTCGACCTCGCGCTCGCCGACGCCCGCACCGGTCTCGTCACCCTCATCGAGGTCGGGGCCACCCGCACCGACCTCGCCACCCTCGACGGCATCGCGGCGGCCATGGCCGAGATCGGCGACCGGGCCGACGTGACCGACCCCGGCAACGACCTCGAACGTCTGCGGACCGACGTGATCGCCCCGCTCGACGGGTTGCGGGAAGCCATCGACGACGACCGCGACGTGCTGATCGCCCGCATCGAACGCTCGAACGGAACCCTGCGATCGTTCGCCACCCTCACCGGCTTCGTGGTGGCGTTCGTCGTGCCCACCGTGGCCGTGATCGTGCACCGCATCTCCACCCGGCTGCCCCGTGAGGAGCTGCGGCTCCGTGGTGCGCTCGCCGTGGAGCGCCAACAGCACCGGGACCTCATGTCGGGCCTGGACGAAGTGCTCACCCGCGACGTCGCCACCCCGCTCGGTGACTCGATGTCGGGTCGAGAGGAGCGCTACATCGACCCCGAGGTCCGCCGCGCCAACGTCGGGATCGAACGGGCGCTGCTGTTGTTGCGCTCGGTCGATGGCGGCCTGACGGTGCATCGCAGCTCGACCGACCTGCGGACCGTGCTCGACGAGGTGGCCTCGCCGCGGGGTGTGCTCGTCGACTACCAGGCGAACGCGACCCACGTCGACACCGACCCGGGCCTGCTCACCTTCGCCCTCGACGAACTCGTGCGCAACGCCGAGACCCACGGCAGCCAGGCCCGCATCGTCGTGGGTGAGGGGTCCGGCCGTCGTGTCCGCATCTCGGTGGAGAACCAGGGACCCGAGCTGCCGCCCGACGTGATCGACACCGCCTTCACGCGGCGGGATCCGGCCGCCCGGCGCCACGCCCGCCGCGCCGCCCGCGGCACCGGCCTCATCCTGGTCGGCCGCATCGCCGACCAGCTCGGTCTGCATCTCGCCCACCGTCGGCTCGACGGCCGGACCGTGATCGACCTCGAGATCGAGGCACACGAACGTGTGCCGTCACTGGCAGGGCCATGACGGGCGACCGATCGTCACCCCGCTGGGCCATTCGTGCGCTCGTCGCCGCCGCACTGTGCGGCGGCGCTGTCGCGTTCAGTGGGGCGGTCACCGCGGCCGCACCGACCCAGGCCGGACCAGGTGCGTGCCTCGCCGCGGACACCGACGGCGACGGTGTGTGCGACCTCGCGGAGGTGGGTGACAGTGACGGCGACGGAACGCTCGACGTCGACGATCCCGATGACGACGACGACGGCATCCCGACCCTGTCGGAGCAGGCCGATCCGAACGGCGACGGCAACCCGATCGATGCCGTCGACACCGACCACGACGGCACGCCCGATCATCTCGATCCGGTCACCGAGGCCACCCGGGCCCGGGCGATCTCGACCCGCACCTGGGCGGGCGCCGAGCTCGGACTGACCCCCGCCGCCGGCGACGAGCTCGGGCGTGCGGTCGCCGCGATCGGCGACGTCGACGGCGACGGGTTCGTCGACGTGGTCGTCGGCTCGCCCGGCGACGACACCGACGGCGCCGATGCCGGCCGGGCCTGGATCGTCCGCCTCGACGGTGACGGCGCCCCGATCGAGACGATCACCCTCGCCCACCCGAACCCGACCGCCGGCGACCGCTACGGCGCCTCGGTGGCCTCCGCCGGCGATGTCGACGGCAACGGCACGGTCGACGTGCTCGTCGGCGCCCCCGAGACCGGGATCTTCGATCAGGGTGTGCTGCACCTGCTGCTGCTCGACACCGACACCACGGTCCTGTCCGCCGTCGAACTCGACGCGGCGAGCTTCGCGATCATCGGCCCGTCCTCGACCGACATGCGGCTCGGCTCGGCGGCGGCCCTGCTCGACGACCTCGACGGCGACGGGCGCCGCGAACTGGCGGTCGGCGCCGACGGCTGGAACGACGGCGGCACCGGGCGGGGCGCCGTGATCGTGTTCTCGGTCGACGGCACCGGCACGGTCACCGGGAACACCCTCCTCGCCGAGTCGACCGTCGCCGGCGGTCTCGGACTGAGTGACGGTGACGCGTTCGGTGCGTCGCTGGCCGCGCTCGACGATCCCGACGGCGACGGCATCCCGGAGATCGCCGTCGGCGCTCCGGGGACCGACGGCCTCGGCATCGATCGCGGGGCGGTCCACCTCCTCGAGCTCGACACCGACGGAACGGTCCTCGGTGCCGCACGCATCGACGGCACCACGACCGGACTGGTCGGTGCGCTCGCCGACGGCGACGGCTTCGGCGCCTCGGTGGCCAATCTCGGTCCGCTCGACACGAACCGTCCCGCCGTGCTGGTGGGCGCGCCGGGGTCCGACGACGGTGCCCTCGACGCTGGCGCCACCCATCTGCTCCAACTCGACGGGACGGCCGTGCCGTCGAGCGTGGTGTCGTGGTCGGCCACCGACGGCGGCCCGTTCGCCCCCGTCGCCGGTGACGCACTGGGCGCCGCCGCCACGGCGCTCGGCGACCTCGACGGCGACGGCGCGCTCGACCTGGCGGTCGGCAGTCCCGGTCGGAGCGGCACGGGCGCGGTCACGGTCGTCCGGCTCGAACGGTCCGGCACGGTCACCGTCAACAGCGGTGGTGACGAGGCCGACGCCAACCCCGGTGACGGATGGTGTGCCGCCGCGGTGCTCAACACCGACAACGAACCCGCCTGCACGCTCCGTGCCGCGCTCGACGAGGCCGCGGCCGGCGACGTCGACCGCATCGAGTTCGCCGTCCCCGCGGCCGACCCCGCGATCGTCACGGGCCCCGACGGGGTCGTGATCACCCCGGCCACGCCGCTGCCCGTGATCGGCAACCCGTTGGTCATCGACGCCACCACCCAGGACCCGGCCTCGTCGACCCCACCCGTCGAGCTCGACGGATCCGTCGCCGCCGCGGGCGACGGCCTCAACGCCACCGCCACCCTCGAGGTGCGCGGCCTGGCCGTGCACTCGTGGGCGGGCGTCGGCATCGATCTCGGCGGCGCCGACTCGCTCGTGATCGACAGCCATGTCGGAGTCGCCCGTGACGGTGTGACCGCCGGCGGCAACGGCCAGTGGGGTGTGCGGATCCGTGCGGCCACCACGGCGGTCCGCGACTCGATCGTGTCGGCCAACACCAGTGGTGGCATCGCCGCCGACGCCGGCGCCACCGACGTCGCCGTGCACGGCAACCGGATCGGGCTCGACCTGAGCGACGGCGCGGCCGGCAACGGCGGTCCGGGTGTGCTCGTCGTCGACGCCACCGGCGCCCGGATCGGCACCGTCTTCACCCGGAACACGATCGGCTCGAACACCGCCGCGGGCGTCGAACTCGACGGCGCCGCCGACGTCGAGATCGAGGCGAATCGGATCGGCGTGGCGTCCGACGCGGTCAGCTCCCGCCCCAACCTCGGCCACGGCGTGCTCGTCACCGGCACGGCGACCGACATCGTCGTCGGTGGCCCCAGTCCCGTGGCGAGCAACACCATCGCCACCAATGGGCTCGATGGCGTCGAGGTGGCGGGCACGGCCGACGGCGTCGTCGTGATGGGCAACGAGCTCCGCGACAACGGCGGTCTCGGGCTCGACCTGGTCGACGCCGGCGACGCCCCGACCGGCCTCACCCCCAACGACCCGGGGGATGGCGACACCGGCCCCAACGGGCTGCTGAACCATCCCGTGATCGTGAGCGCCGAAGCGCTCACCGCCACCGCCGAGGTGGTGCTGTCGGTCGATGTGCCGGCCGGAACCCATCGGATCGAGGTGTTCGGCAATCCCGCCGGCGCCGACCCATCGGGATCGGGCGAGGGCCAGGACCTCGTCGGATCGGTCGACGTCACGAGCCCCGGCACCGGTGCGGTGTCGGCGTCGCTGACGGTGCCGGCCGTCGCCGGCGACCTCCTGACGGCCACGGCCACACTGCTCGATCCCGTCGACCCGGTCGCCACGTCGGAGTTCTCCCCCGCGGTGGCCGTGGTCGGCGACACCGACGGCGACGGCCTCCTCGACGGCTACGAGAACGGCGACACCGACGGCGACACCGTCCTCGACGTCGACGACCCGGACGACGACGGCGATGCGGCGCCGACCGCGGACGAGAACGCCGACCCCGACGGGGACGGCCGGCCGTTCGACGCACTCGACACCGACGGCGACGGCACACCCGACCATCGCGACCCCTTCACCTTCCCCACCCTCGCCACCCCCGACGCCACCACCCTGATCACCGACGGCGAGGGCGGCTTCACCGGGACCGTGGGCAACGGCGACCACTTCGGCCAGGCACTCGTCGCGGTCGGCGATCTCGACGGCAACGGCGTGGTCGACCTCGCCGTCGGCCGCCCGGGCGCCGACGTCGGTGGCGCGGAGGCCGGCGCCGTCGACATCGTCCTGCTCGATCCCACGGGTTCGGTCATCGGCGAGCACCGCATCGACGCCGGCTCGTGGCCGGGCGCCGGGCTCCAGGCCGGCGACGGCTTCGGCTCGGCCCTCGCCGCCCTCCAGGGGATCGATGCCGACGGACGCACCGAGCTGGCCATCGGAGCCCCCGGCACCGATGGCGCCGGCGTGGATCGGGGCGCCGTCTACATCGTGTCACTCGCCGCCGACGGCTCGATCGAGAGCGGCATCCGCCTCGACGAGACCCACCCCGCCCTCACCGGCGAGGTGGACGACGGCGACCGGTTCGGCGCGGCCCTCGCCGCAACGGGCGACCGCAGCGGCAACGGCATCGGCGATCTGGCCGTCGGCCTCCCCGGAGCCGACGACGGCGGCAACGACCGCGGCGCCGTGCTCCTCGTCGACCTCGACCGGGACCTCACTCCGACCGTCGCGAGCCGACTGGCGTCGAGCCCGGTCGGCACCCTCACGACCCTCGCCGACGGCGACGCCTTCGGCAGCGCCATCACCGTCATCGACGACCGCACCGGCGACGGCGTCGCCGAACTCGTCGTCGGCGCCCCCGGCGACGACGGTCTCGGCACCGACCGCGGCGCCATCCATCCGATCCTCGTGAACGCCGCCGGCACGGTGCTCGCGGCGTGGGAGTGGACGAACGACCAGCTCGACGGTCCGGCCCTCGCCGACGGCGACGCGTTCGGCTCATCCCTCGGTCGCCTGGGCGACATCGACGGCGACGGCCTCGTCGACATCGCGGTGGGCCTGCCCGGGCGGGACACCGGCGGCACCGACCGCGGCGCCGTCTTCGTCACCGGGCTCGTCGGCACCCCACCCATCGATGTCCAGGGGATCCTCGACGACACGACCGTCACCGGGCTCGCCGACGGCGATGCGTTCGGCGTGGCCGTCGCCGCCCTCGGCGACCTCGACGGCGACGGTGCCCTCGATCTCGTCGTCGGGGCCCCGGACGACGACACCGCCGGGACGAACGCCGGCGCGATCCACGTGCTCCGCCTCACCCTCGACCCCGACGCCCAGGTCAACGACACCGGCGACGCACCCGACGCCGACCCGCTCGACGGCCGCTGCGACACCGGCGGCGTCACCGTGCACGGCCAACCAAGCTGCACCCTCCGCGCCGCCATCCAACACCACGACGGTGGCACCACCTCCTCGACGATCCGCTTCGCCATCCCGGCCGCCGACGCCGGCAACGCCGGTGGGGAGTGGACGATCCGCCCGGCCACACCGCTGCCGACCATCAGCCGGACCGTGCACCTCGACGGCTGGACCCAGCCCGGCGCCACCGCGGGCACCACGACCTTCCCCTCCGCCCCCGATCTCGCACCCACGATCGTCATCGACGGCAGCCTCCTCGGCGCCGGCGACGTCGGTCTGACGATCGCCGGGCCGGCCTCGATCGTGGAGGGCCTCGCCATCGGCAACCTCGGCGGGGTCGGCGCCGACGGCATCCACCTCGACCCGACCGCCGCCGACACGGTCGTGCGGGGCACGATCGTCGGCCTCGACGCCGACGCCGACGGCGCCGCACCCCTCGGCGGATCGGGCATCGTGGTCGACGCCGATCGGGCCGTGATCGGTGGCACCGGCGACGGCGACGGCAACCTCGTCGGGTTCGCGACGACGGGCCTCGTCGTGACGGCCGACGACGTCGAGATCGTCGGCAACCTCATCGGCACCGACCGCACCGGCACGCTCGACTTCGGCAACGCCGCCGACGGCATCCGCGTCGCCTCGGGCAGTGGCACCCGGATCGGCGGCGACGGCGCGGCCGGCAACCTCGTGTCCGGCAACGGCGGCCACGGCGTGGTCGTGTCGTCCGCCGCCTCGGGCGTCACGATCGTCGGCAACCGCATCGGCACCGATCTCGACGGCACCGCGGCCGTCGCCAACGGCGACGGCGTGCTCCTCGAGGCGCCGACCGTCGTCGGTGGGCTGCTCACGGGCGACCGCAACACGATCTCCGGCAACGACGGGGCCGGTGTCACCGTCGCCGTCGGCGCCGACGGCTCGTCGATCCTCGGCAACCGGATCGGCACCGATCCGACCGGAACCGATCCGTTGGGCAACGGTGACGTGGGCGTCGAGGTCGCGGCGTCGGACGTCGTCGTCGGTGGGGTCGCCACCACCGCCGCCAACGTGGTGGCGCACTCCGGCACCGACAACATCGTCGTGCTGCCCGGAGCCGCACGCGTCGCCATCGTCGGCAACCGACTCCGCGGCTCGGGCGTCGGCCCCGGCGACCTCGGCATCGATCTCGGCGCCGACGGCATCACCGCCAACGACGTCGACGACCTCGACACCGGCGCCAACGACCTCATCAACACCCCCGAACTCGGATCATGGACCACCGGGGCCGGCACCAGTGATCTGCAGTACACGATCGACGTCGCCGCCGGCGACTACCGGATCGAGTTCTTCACCAACCCGGGCGGCACCGATCCCGCCGGTGTCGGCGAGGGCGACGTCTTCGTCGGCGCCGTCGAACTGACCGCACATCCGGGCGGTGTCGCCAACGAGACCGCGACGCTGCCCGTCACCGACCTCGCGACCGTCACCGCCACACTCACCCGCCGGCTCGGACCGACCACACTCGGCGCCACCTCGGAGTTCTCCGCCCCGGCCGGCGGCACCTCCAACCAACCACCGAACGCCGCACTCGTCTCCCCCGTCACCGCCGCCGAGGGTGGCGGCCTCACACTCGACGCGTCCGCGTCGTTCGACCCCGACGGCGACCCGATCACCGCCAACTGGGATCTCGACGGCGACGGCGACCACGACGACGCCGTCGGCCTCACCCCGACACTGACCTGGACCGATCTCCAGAACCTCGGCCTCGACGACGACGGCGTGCGCGCCATCGAGGTCGAGATCGATGACGGGAACGGGGCGGTCGACACCGCCCTCGGGCTGATCCAGATCGTCAACACTCCGCCGGTCGCCACCGCCATCCCGTCCGGTACCCCCGTGGCGGGCCAGCCCTTCGCGCTCGCCCTGTCGACCACGGATCCCGGCGACGACACCGTGATCAGCTGGCGCATCACCTGGGGCGACGGGACCTCGACCGCGGTCGGCGGCGCCACGCCGACCGTGACCCACACCTACGACCGGCCGGGGCTCGTCGCCCCGATCCTCGTCGAAGCCCGCGACGAGGACGGCCGCTTCGTCCAGACCCTCGCCGTCGTGCCGCTGGCGGGCACGACCGACCAGCTCGTCGCCGTCGAGCAACGAGCAGGCGGGGACACCACCGTCTTCGGCTCCGACGGCCCGCTCACCACCCCGGGCGCGGCCACCCTCGACCCGGACGGCGACCTGCTCGTCGTGAGCGCCGCCACCGACTCGATCCTGCGGTACACCCCCGACCGGGTCTTCGACGCCGTGCTCGCCACCGGCCTGTCCGAGTCGCCCAGGGACCTCCTGCTCGACACCTCCGGCAACCTGCTCGTGCTCGGCGACGATCGGATCCTCTCGCTCGACCCCGACACCGGTGTCGTGCTCGGCGACTTCGCCACCGGGCTCTCGAGCCCATCGGCCATGGCCCTCGCACCGGACGGGCGGATCTGGGTGACCGAGCCGGCCGACGAGCGGATCTCGGTGATCGCCCGTACCGGTGGCACCCCGGCCCAGACCATCACGTCCTTCGGCGCCGCCAGCACGGGTCGTCCATCGGGCGTGGCGAACGTCGCCGGCCGGATGCTCGTGACGATGGCCGAGCGCGACACCGTCGAGGCCTTCGCCGTCGACGGCACCCACGACGAGCGCCTCGTCGACGCCGGTGAGGGCGGACTCGACGAGCCCACGTGGATCGCCCTCGGTGCCGACAACCGGATCTGGGTCAGCTCCGCCGACGAGGACGTCCTCCGGTTCGACCGGGTGTCCGGCATCGCTCCGGGCAGCGGTACCGGCTACGACGGCGCCGTCCCGGAGCGCCCCGGCCGCATCACCCCGTTCGCGTCACTCGTCGTCACGGTCGCCGCCGACCCGACCCTCACCGTCAACTCGACCGGTGACGGCGACGATCTCGACCCCGGTGACGGACGATGCGACACCGGAGGCCTCAACACCGAGGGCGACCCCGAATGCACCCTTCGCGCCGCCCTCACCGAGCTGGCCGCCGGCAGCGCCGACCGGATCGAGTTCACGATCCCCGTCACCGACCCCGGTGTCGTGTCCGGCATCGCCGAGATCCGCCCCGGCTCCCCGCTGCCCGCCGTCAGCCGACCGGTCGAGCTCGACGCCACCACACAACCCGGCTTCGTCGCCACCGCCGCGGTCCACCCCGCCCCGGTCGACGGACGACCGACGGTCGAGATCGACGGGTCCGCCACCAGCGGCGACGGCCTCGTGGTCCTCGCCGACGACGTCACGGTCGAGGGCTTCGCCATCGGCGGCTTCGACGGTGCCGGCCTCGTCGTCGACGGCGCCGACCGGACCACCGTGGTGGCGATGATGCTCGGCGTCCGGGCCGACGGTGTCACCCGCCTGGCCAACGACACCGGCCTCCTCCTCCGTGACGCCGACGACACCGTCGTCGGTGGCTCGGCGGGCACGGACCGCAACCTCCTCCTCGGCAGCGGCGGACCGGCCATCCGGCTCGAGGGAACCACGGCCGACACCACGATCACCGGCAACGATCTCGGCGTCGACACCAACGACTCGATCCGCACCGGCGGCCGAGCCGGCATCGAGGTCGCCGGCTCCGTCTCGCGAGCCACCATCGGCGGGACGAACCTCGCGGAAGGCAACCGCATCGCCGGGTTCGACCGGGGCGTCACCCTGCTCGACGAGCTGCCCGCCCCCGACCGGATCGCCGTGATCGGCAACCGGATCTGGGCCAGCACCACCCTCGACCTCGACCTCGGGAACGACGGCATCGACCCGCGGGACCTCGGCGACACCGACACCGGACCCAACGAGGGTCTGAACGCACCGTTCCTGCGGATCACCGACACGACCGCCACCGACACCGAGATCGCGATCGACCTCGACCACACCGCGGGCACCTACCGCATCGAACTGTTCGCCAACGACGGCGGCACCCACCCGAGCGGCTCCGGTGGCGGCGAACGACCGGTCGCCTTCGTCGAGGTGAACCACCTCGGCGGTCAGGCCTCCGCGATCGCCACCGTCGACGTGCCGATCGCCGCCGCCAACCCGACCCAGCTGACCGCCACCGTCACCCGCCGGATCGGTGGCGTGGTGCGCACCACCTCGGAGTTCTCCGCTCCCCCGGATCCCCCCAGTGCGGTGGTGGTGAACTCCACCGCCGACACCGACGACGACGACCCCGCCAACGGCCTCT
>JAHDBV010000167.1 GCA_020630195.1 Acidimicrobiales bacterium | reverse complement strand
TGCCCCGGATCGGATCGGTGTTCGTGCTCGACGCCGGGGTGCTGCCCGGCCGCTCCGGCCGCTTCGACACGCTCGAGCTCCCGGCGGCCGACACCGACGGTGTGCCCGTCTACTTCTACGGCGGTGGCGAGTTCGCGGAGGTCGGCCGGGCCGGCGACGACGCGGCGGCCGTCGAGCTGATGGTCGAGCGCATCCTCACCGGCGGTGCGACGCGGGTCGCCTCGGGCCGAGCCGGTGCGGTGACCCTGCCGCTGGCCGATGCACTCGAAGCGGCGCTCGCCGAGCGCGACGTCGCGGTCGTGACCTACGAGGTCGGCCCGTCGGTGGCCGCCCACACCGGACCACGGACCGCCGGGGCCTTCTTCCTCGCCGATCCGACGAACTGACCCGCCGGGCCCACCCGGGTCAGTCGAGTCCGGAGCTGAGCGCGGCGACGATCTCGTCGAGGACGAGACCGAGCACGTGGTACACCTCGTGCGCCGGCGACCCCTCCTCGTCCTCGAGATCGTCCTCGGACACATCGAGGCGCGTTCCGAGGACCAACCGGAGGTCGTTCGTGACCCGCATCCAGCTCAACAGCTCGTCGCGGGACACCGACTCGGCGTCGACCGTGTCGTTGAGCACGGCGATCTCGGCACGGCGCGCGTCGGCCAGCTCCGAGCGGGCGAGGATCGTGTAGGCCGCGTCCAGGTCGGGATCGTCCGGGTAGGCCGAGGGGAAGAGGCGGCGCAGGCCCGGGTCGTCGTCGTCGAGGATCTGGCCGAGCTGGCGGCCGTACTCGGCCAGCATCGCGGTGATCGGTTCGGGGAACAGGATCTCGAACCGGTCGTCGGGCAGCACCCGGATGAGTCGCTTGCGTCGGAACGGGTTCACTCGTCCGCCTCGAGCGTGGCCCACAAGCCGTGGGCGTGCAGCTTCTTCACGTCGCGCTCGGCATCGGTCCGGTTTCCGGACGAGACGATCGCCCGGCCCTTCTCGTGCACGTCCATCATCAGCTTCGTGGCCTTGGCCTTCGAATAGCCGAAGACCGTCTGGAACACGAAGGTCACGTAGGACATGAGGTTGATGGGGTCGTTCCAGACCACCACCTTCCACACCTTGTCGAGATCGGTGAGATCGTCGGTCTCGGGCTCGAGCACGACCTCCATCGGTGCGGTCATGCCCCCACCCCCACGGGGTCGGCGTGGGTCGCGGCGACCCGATCGTCCGCGTCAGGCGTGGCGTCGGCGAGGTGGAACCACAACGCGGCGGCCCAGACGACCATCGCCCCGATGATGTGCACCATCACGAGGCCGGGTGGCAGGCCGATGCCGTACTGCACGTAGCCGACGGCGCCCTGGGCGACGGCCGCCACGAGCAGGAGCGTGCCGGGGCGTCGACGCTTCTCGTCGTCCCGGACACCCAGCACCGCCCAGACGATGGCGGCCACCAGGAACCAGACCGACACGGCGTGGGTCCGGGCGATGGCCACGAGGTCGAGGTCGAGACGGTCGGCCACGGCGTCGCCCGAGTTGGGCCCCGTGCCGGTGACGAGGGTGCCGAGGACGAGGGCGACGACCGCGAGGCCGACGACCGCGGAGGAGCGTCGGTCGTCCCGGGCGTCGCGTCGGCGTGTCCTCCGATCGCTCGTCGCCAGCACCAGCTCGATGGAACACCACAGCAACGCCATCGAGGCGAGGAAGTGGACGGCGACGACCTGGGGCAGCAGATCGGTGACCACGGCGAGGGCGCCGATGAGTGCCTGGGCGAGCGTCCCGAGGATCACGGCCACCGCCCACCGCCGTCGCACGGCGCGCCGGGGATGCGGCACCCGCACCATCCACCAGGCCACGAGGGCGGCGATCAGCACGACACCGGAGAAGAGCCGGTTGCCGAACTCGACCCAGCCGTGGAACGACCACTCCGGTGCGAGGCTGTCCTCGGTGCAGGTCGGCCAGTCGTCGCAGCCGAGGCCCGAGCTCGTCAGCCGCACGGCCGCGCCGGTGACCACGATCGAGGCCTGGGTCACCGCCGAGACGACGGCTGCGGTCGCCGCACCGCTACGAGCTGCCATACCCCTGAGACTACGAGGCGGTCGGCCCGCCCGGCCCACCCGTGCCGGTTGGGTCATCCCACCGGCCTTGGCCAGCGGCGGCGGGCCAGCGGTACCCTGCCGCAGGTGCTCACCGCCACACAGCCCCGCTCCCGGGTTGCCGCCTTCGTGGCGTTGATGAAGCTCCGGATCATCGAGCTGCTGCTCGTCACCACGGTGCCCGTGATGGTGGTGGCCGAAGGTGGCATCCCGTCGCTCGGGCTGATCGTGGCCACCGTGGTCGGCGGCACACTCGCCGCGGGTGGCGCCAACGCACTCAACATGATCGTCGACCGCGACATCGACGCCCTCATGGAGCGGACCAAGGGTCGGCCGCTCGTCACCGGTGAGATCTCGCCCACCGAGGCCCTCGTGTTCGCCCTCGGCATCGAGGCGCTGGCCTTCGTGCTGCTGTGGGTCGCCGTCAATCTCATCTCCGCGCTGCTCGCCGTCGGGGCGACCGCCTTCTACGTGGGCGTCTACACGATCTGGTTGAAGCGCACCTCCCGGCAGAACATCGTCATCGGTGGTGCGGCCGGTGCCGCCCCGCCCGTCATCGGCTGGACGGCCATCACCGGCTCGATCGGCATCGAGGCGATCGTGCTGTTCCTCATCGTCTTCTTCTGGACGCCACCGCACTTCTGGGCGCTCGCCGTGCGCTACGCCGACGACTACGCCGCCGCGGAGGTCCCGATGCTCCCGGTCGTCGAGACCGCGGAGAAGGTCGCCCGACAGATCCTCGTCTACTCGGTGATCGTGTGGATCTCGTCGCTCGTGTTCTGGCAGGTCGCCGATCGCGGCTGGATCTACCTCGGCACGGCCATCGCCGTGGGTGCCCTGTTCACCGGTGGCGCCTGGCAGCTGCTGGCCGAGGACGACCCCGAGCAGCGCTCGAAACGGGCCATCCGCTACTTCGCCTTCTCCATCACCCACCTGACCGCGCTCTTCGCCGCCATGGCCGTCGACGAGCTCGTCGGTTGGGGTGTCGGCTGAGGTGACACCGCCGTCGATGGCGGTGACCGCGTGGGACCGTCGTCCTCCCACCGGCAACCGCGGGATGATTTTCGTCGTCCCGGCAGCACCCCCGCTACAGTGCGGGCGCTCCCTCACGAGTGAAGCGATGTCGTCGTGGTGCCCCGATGGGTTCCCGCGCCGTGCATCGACGAAGTTCGCCAGCCCGAGGTCGTCACATTCATGGCTCTGACCGACACCGCCCCCGAGATCGACGCGCCGGACACGGACGGCCCGACGATCGGCACCGATCCACTCGCCCTCGGTTCGGGTGATCACAAGACGATCGGCCGCATGTTCATGGGCGCTGGCGCCGTGGGCCTCCTCGTCGGCCTCGTCCTCGCCGCCGTGGCCGGGGTCGAGCGCATCGACCTCGCCGGGTTCTCGGTGGTCGAAGACACCGACATGATGGCCCAGCTCTGGGACCTCTCCCGGCTGATGATCATGTTCGGCGGTGTCGTCCCGATCATCCTCGGCCTGGCCGTGGCGATCGTGCCGCTCCAGGTCGGTGCCACCACGCTGGCCTTCCCCCGTGGTGCGGCCGCCGCCTTCTGGACCTGGCTGCTCGCCAAGATCGTCGTCCTCGTCGCCGTCGTGTTGAACGGCGGCCCCGGCGGCGGTCAGACCGACTTCGTGGTCCTCTGGGTCCTCGGCTTCGGCACGATGCTCGCCGCCATCTGCTGGGTGCTCGTGTGCCTCGGCGCCACGATCCTCGGTCTGCGGGCCGAGGGCATGCTCCTCGACCGGGTCCCCTTCACCACCTGGTCGACGCTGATGTTCTCGTTCCTCGGCCTCGTCGCCCTGCCGGTCGCCATGGCCGAGCTGATCCTCGCCTACCTCCAGGTGCGCTACGGCTTCCTGCCGCTCGGTGAGCGTCAGGGTCTCGTCGGCGTGATGGACTCGCTCACCCGCTCCCCGTCGATCGGCTGGCTCGGTCTTCCGGTGCTGGGCATGGCGCTCGACGCCATCGAGACCCACACCGAGGCGCCGATCAAGTTCCGCAAGGTCGTGCTCGGTGCACTCGGCGCCATGGCCGTGTTCTCCTTCGGTGGCGCGGTCCTCAGCTTCTCCTCGTTCGGCCGATCGATCGCCTCGGACAACGCCCTGCTGGTGCTCGACTCGGCGGCCGTCAAGCTGCCGCCGCTCGTCATCCTCGCCCTCGGAGCGCTGTCGCTGAAGAACGGCTCGTTCAAGGTCAACACGCCGCTCGTGGCCTCGGTGCTCGCCGGTGGCCTCGTGGTGAAGGGCCTCGTCGCCGCCGCCATCGGCCTCATCGAGCCGGTGATCAACTTCGCCGCCGACGTGTTCGACCAGAGCTGGACCGTCGCCGACTGGCTGTCCCTCGGCGGCTCGACCCTGTACGAGGGTGTCCGGGTCCTCGTGACCGCCGGTGCCGTGCTCGGCGTCATCGCCGGTGCCCACCACTGGGGCCACAAGCTCTTCGGCCGTCGCCTCGACGACCGCCTGGGCCTCCTCGCCACGCTCGCCGCCGCCGGTGGCGGTGTCGTCTGGGGCGCCGCCGAGATCATCGGCGCCTTCGTCGATCCCGACCTCGGCGTCCTCACCGGCCCGACCGACGACGGCGTCGCCATCCTCGGTGTGCTCGGTGTCGTCGGCGCCGGCCTCCTGGCCGTGTCGGTCCTGGTGCTCCTCGCCGATCTCGCCGGTGTCGCCCTGGCCGGCCGGGGCTCCGCCGCCGAGCCGTGGACCGGTCTCACCCTCGAGTGGGCCACCGATTCCCCGCCGCCGCTCGGAAACTTCGCGGAAGCGCCGATCGTGACCTCGTCCCTGCCGCTGGCCGAGGAGGCCTGAGATGACCGCCACCTCACTTCGTCCCACGCTGCCGGCCTCCGTCGAGGCCGCCGGCCCGAACCGTCCCCGCCTGTTGGTGCTGGCGACGTCGTTCGCCTCCATCGGATTCGTCGCCGGCTACGGCGCCCTCATGGCGATCTACCTCGCCGAGCGGGCCGCCGTGATCGCCACCGGCGAGACCTGGCTGCCCGGTGGCACGGTGATCCCGCTCACCCAGCCGAACTTCATGGCCCTCACGTTGATCTGGTCGCTCGTGTCGATGGCCTGGGCCATCGTGGCGATCCGCAACGACGACCGCTCCAACGCCAAGATCGCACTCGCCCTCACGTTGCTGTTCGGCTTCGGTGTGATCGCCCAGACCGGCTACCTCCTGTTCATCATGGAGGTCGAGGTGGCCGAGACCCGGGCGGGGCTGCTCCTGCTGGCCGTGATCGGCAGCCATCTGGCGATCCTGGTCGGTGCGATGGGCTTCGTGCTCGTCACCCTCATGCGGCTCTTCGCCGGTGAGTACTCGTCCAAGGACAACGACGGAATCTGGGCCGCCACGGTCTTCTGGTACGTCATGGTCGGCCTGTACCTCGTGCTG
>JAHDBV010000054.1 GCA_020630195.1 Acidimicrobiales bacterium | reverse complement strand
GCGGCCGGGATGACCGCCTTGCGCACCGGTGCGATGTTCGTGTTGTCCGCCATGTGTCTACTCCACTGCCGGTCGACCCGATCCGGGTCGTGGGTGTCCTACGCCGTACCTGTCGGCCCGCCGCTGGACCGACTTGAGTTCCGCCCGGAATGTCGCGGGATTCCGAGCGCCACCGAGGTCCCCATCGACGGTAGGGACCCCCGGGACCAACGACCCATGGGACGGGTGAAAACGCCCAGTGAACTTCTCCACACCCGACAGGTCGACACCCCGGGGTGGACGACGCTCCGGGTGGCGCCGGTATCCTCTCCGCCGATCGACGGGACCGGCCCGCCGTCGCCGCCCGGGAGGAACGCTCGATGCCCACGTATGAGTACCGCTGCACCGTCTGTGGCGAGCACTTCGACATCGAGCAGTCGTTCTCCGACCCGACGCTCGAATCGAAGCCGGGCTGCGCCGAGGGTGGCGACTGCCAGCTCAAGAAGGTGTTCTCCGCGGTCGGGATCTCGTTCAAGGGCTCCGGCTTCTACAAGAACGACTCACGGGGGTCGAGCTCGTCCACCTCGAGCTCGTCCGGGTCGTCGAGTTCATCCTCGGACTCGTCGTCGTCCTCGAGCAGCTCCTCGTCGAGTGGCTCGTCGTCGAGCTCGTCGAGCTCCAGCTCCTCCTCAGACTGACCCTCGACGGGATCCGCCCCGACCACACCGGCTTCCCCCGCTGCGCACGAGCTCGAGCGACTCCGGGAGGCCACCATGGCCGTCACCCCACCCAACGACCATGCCGTCTGGCGACCCATCGAACCCCGTCCACGCTGGGTGACTCGACCGGCCTGGTGGTGGCGCCGACTCCGTCACGGCCGCCCGTGGCGCCCGGTGTTCCTGGTGCTGTTGACCGTGCTCGCCACCCGCGGGATCACCGCGGGCCCGGCCGGCGACGGGTCCGACATCGTGCGGGTGTACGTGGCCGCCCGCGACATCGATGCCGGGCGGGTGCTCGACGAGACGGACGTGGTCCGGGCCCCGGTCGATCGGGCGGTGGTCCCCACCAACGCCGTCTCCACGTCCCCGGTCGGACGTGTCGCCACCTCCGACGTACCGGCGGGGCGGGTGCTGTCGCCGGTCGACCTCGGCGAGGCGGGGGCGCTCCGACAGGGTGAGCGGGCGGTCGCGATCGCACCGCTCGAGCCCGTCGCCGGCCTCGCGCCCGGCGATCGGATCGATCTGATCGGTGTCCGATTCGACGTGTTCGGGGATCTCGAACGTCGACGCCTCGTGAGCGACGCCCGTGTGCTCGACCCCGGTGACGACCGCCATCCACCCCTCGTCGCCGTCCCCGAAGGCGACGATCTCGAGGTCCTCGATTGGGTCGCGTCGGGAACGGTCGCGTTCAGCCGCCGGCCCTGAGCCGTCGACGTCGCGCCGGGCGGGCGGGACGGGGGTCAGTTGCCCGAGAGCCGGACCCCGTCGATGAGCAGGCTCGGGGTGGAGGTCCCCGAGGGCAGGTGGGTGAGATCCGAGCCGACCGTGCGGATGTCGAGGAGCAGTCGCTGGAGCGTGGAGCCGAGCGTGCATTCGCTGATGGGCTCGGCGAGCACACCGTTGCGGATCCGGATCCCCTCCACGCCCACGGAGAAGTCACCGGAGACCGCATTCACGCCGGAGTGGAGGCCGGCGAGGGCGTACACGAGCACACCGTCGTCGACCGAGGCGATGAGGGCCTCGAGGTCGCCACCGTCGCCGGGACGCACCCCGAGGGCCTGCACACCGGGCCCGGGCAGGCTGCGGGTGCCGCGCACGGCCGAGCCGGTCGAGCCGACCCCGGCGCGGCGGCCGCTGTACCCGTCGTAGAGGTAGCGATCGAGCACGCCGTCGACGACGAGCGGGTTGCGGCGGGTGGCGAGGCCCTCGCCGTCGGTGTCGTCCGCGCCGAGCGAGTCCGGGTCGGTCGGATCGCAGACCATGGTGAGTGACGTGGCGCCCACGGTCTCGCCGAGGCGGTCGGCGAACGGTGAGCGACCCTTCAGGACCCGGTCGCCGGTCAGGGTGCCGGCGATGAGTCCCAGCACCGTGGCGGCGAGGTTGGGGTCGAGCACGAGTGACACGGTCCCGCTGTCGGGCTTCTCCGCGCCGATCAGGCCGGTCGCCTGGCGGACGGCCTTGGCCACGACGGGGCCGAGGTCGAGGTCCTGGGGCTGGCGGGCGCCGTCCCACGACCAGCCGGTCCGGCTGCGGTCGCCGTCGTCGGCGAGGGCCTGCACCGACACCGACGCGGACGTCGACCGGGAGGCCGACTCGATGCCGCTCGTCGAGGCGAGGGCGCCGGCACCGCTGCCGTCGCCGTAGGAGGAGACCCGGACGCCGCTGATCCGGGGATCGGCGTCGAGGACCCGGCGTTCGAGATCGATGACGAGGCGGATCTTGTCCGCCGCCGGCATGTCGGCCACCCCGTCGCGCCACAGGTCGACCTCGACGGCCTCGACACCGTCGGGTGCGGTCAGGCCGGCGAACTCGTCGGGCTCGGCGAAGGAGGCGTTGTCACGGGCGTCGCCGAGCATCTGGTCGATCACGGCCGGGTCGAACGAACCGGCCGACGCGAACCCGACGCGGCCGTCCCGGATCACGCGGATCCCGACCGAACGGGCATCGGCGGTGGTCATCGACTCGATCTCGCCGCCGTGCACCTTGATCGAGGTGCTCGACCCGGCCGAGACGGCCACCTCGAGTTCCTCGCCGGGCTCCGCCCGGGCCACGACCGCACGAGCGAGGTCGAGCAGTGCGCCGGGATCGTCGCCCCGGATGTCGGTGATGGCGGGGTCGGTGACGCTCATGCGGCGGTCCCACCGATGGTGAGGGCGGACACGAGCAGGGTCGGCACCCCGTCACCGACGGGCACACCCTGGCCGTCCTTGCCGCAGGTACCGGGCGGGCCCATCTCGAAGTCGTCGCCGACGGCGTCGATGAGTGTGAGCACCTCGGGGCCGTTGCCGATGAGCTGGCCGTCACGAAGTGGCGCGGTGATCCTCCCGCCCTCGATCCGGTAGGCCTCGGTCATGCCGAACACGAAGTCGCCCGAGGCGGTGTTGACCTGCCCGCCGCCGAGCTTGGCGACGTAGACACCGTCGTCGACGGCGCCGATGATGTCGGCCGGGGCGGTGTCGCCCCCTTCGAGGTAGGTGTTGGTCATCCGCACCATCGGCAGGTGGCGGTACGACTGGCGACGGCCGTTGCCGGAGCTGGCCCGACCCTCGATGCGGGCCCGGTTCTGGTCCCAGAGGTAGTCGACGAGCACACCGTCCTCGATGAGCACCTGGCGGCCGGCCGGGTTGCCCTCGTCGTCGATGGCGAAGCGACCCCACTCCCCCGCCATCGTGCCGTCGTCGACGATCGTGACACCGGGGCGGGCGACCATCTCGCCGAGCCGGCCGGCGAAGGCCGACGCACCCTTGGCGACGAGGTCGGCCTCGAGTCCGTGACCGCAGGCCTCGTGGAACAGGACGCCACCGGAACCCGGACCGATGACGACGGGCAACGTGCCCGACGGGGCGGGGCGGGCATCGAGTTTCGCGAGGGCACGCCGGGCGGCGGCCACGGCGACCTCGTCGACCGCGACCGAGTCGAACAGTTCGAATCCCATCGAATGACCGACCGACTCGTAACCGGTGTGCTGACCGGTGTCGCCACTGGCCACGGCGTTGACCGCGAACAGGGTGCGCACCTGCCGGTCTCCGGCGTAGAGCCCGTCGGAGTTGGCGACGAGGATGCGGCGATCCGAATCGCCGTAGCGGGCCGACACCTGGGTGATGGCCGATCCGGCGCTGCGGGCGGCGTCGTCGGCCCGGCGGAGCAGGGCGACCTTCGTCGACTTCTCGATCGTCGACGGGTCGATGCCGACCGGCGCCGCCGTGGTGGCGCGGTGCTCGAGCGCGGCGACGGTGGTGGCGTCCCCACCGGCCCGGGCGGCGTCCGCCGCGGCACGAGCGGCCGCCGCGAGGCCGGCCTCGGACAGATCGGCGGTGTGGGCGAAGCCGGTCGACTCGCCGACCATGACGCGGATGCCCACGCCCCGGTCACGGCTCGAGGTCAGGTCCTCGATCCGGCCGTCGTCGAGCATGGCCGAGGAGCGGGCGACGTCCTCGGCGAACACCTCCGCCCAGTCACCGCCTCGTTCGAGGGCGATACCGAGCACGTCCTGCACCCGTTCGGCGCCGAGGCCGAGGTCGTCGAAGCTGTCCACCATGGGTCGTGCGTCCTCTCTCCGCCGAGACCGGCGAGACCCGGAGCGTAACTCTCGCGACCGGTGCGTCGAGAGCCGGACCGCGTCGGGTGCTTGACCCGCCGGGGCCGGGGCGGAACAGTGTGGCGATGGCTCCCGAAGCGGGTTCGACCGGCACGATCACCCATGTCGTGTCCGACGACGACACGGCCGTGGCCGTCGGGTCGGGAGAGGTCGACGTGTTGGCGACACCGCGTCTCCTCGCCTGGTGCGAGGCGGCGACCTGCGAGGCGGTGGCCGGTTCGATTCCCGAGGACCGCACGACCGTCGGCATCCAGGTGATGGTCGACCACTTCTCACCGTCTCCCGTCGGCGCCGAGGTCGAAGCCGAGGCGGTCCTCGAGAAGGTGCACGGCAAGAAGCTGTTCTTCACCGTGTCGGCCCACGACGAACGGGGCCTCGTCGCCGCCGGCCGGATCACGCGGATGGTCGTCGACACCGAGGCGTTCCTCGCGAAGCTGCAACGCTGAGCGACACCCGCACGGGGGATCCACACGGGATCCGCACATCGGTCGACCACGGTCCCGAGGCCTCGATCGAGTAGCGTTGTTCCGATCCGCAACGACCACCGCGATCGGTCGGCGCGGCCATTCCCCATGATTCTCGACCGCATCACCTCACCGGCCGACCTCCGAGGTCTCGACCGAGACGAGCTCGACACGTTGTGTGCCGAGATCCGCCAGCTGATCGTCGACACGGTCAACGCCAACGGTGGCCACCTCGGCTCCAATCTCGGCGCGGTGGAACTCACCGTCGCCATGCATCGGGTGTTCGACTCCCCGCGCGACGCCCTGCTGTGGGACACCGGCCATCAGACCTACCCCCACAAGCTGCTCACCGGACGCACGGCCGAGTTCGCCGGGCTCCGCCAGACCGGGGGCCTCTCGGGCTACCCCTCACAGGCCGAGTCGGATCACGACTGGATCGAGAACTCCCACGCCTCCACGGTCGTGTCCTACGCCCATGGCCTCGCCACCGCCTTCGAGGCGTCGGGTGAGAACCGCCGTGTGGTGGCGGTCCTCGGCGACGGGTCGCTCACGGGCGGCATGGCATTCGAGGGCCTGAACAACCTCGGTCATGCCGGCACCGACTGCACGATCGTGTTGAACGACAACGGCCGTTCGTACGCACCGACGGTCGGCAAGCTCTCCGAGAGCCTCGTCAAGATCCGCTCGAACCCGGTCTACATGGACCGCCAGCGTCGCCTCGAGGCCTTCGCCGAGAAGGTCCCCGTGGTGGGTCGCTACGCCGATCTCGGCTTCCGGTCGTCGAAGGCGGCGATCCGCGAGGCGTTCCAGCCGCATGCGTTCTTCGAACCGCTCGGCATCCGCTACATGGGCCCCTACGACGGCCACGACATCGCCGAACTCGAGACCGCACTCGCCAACGCGGCGGAGTTCGACGGCCCGGTCGTGGTGCACGTCATGACCCAGAAGGGTCGTGGCTACCCGCCGGCGGAGAACGATCCGATCAAGAACATGCACGACATGGGCGGCATCAAGCCCGGGTCGTACACGGCGGCCTTCACCGAAGCGCTGATCAAGCTCGGCGAGACCCACCCGGACGTGGTGGCGATCACCGCCGCCATGCCCGACTCGACCGGGGTGCTCCACTTCGGCGACCGGTTCCCCGGGCGCTGCTTCGACGTCGGCATCGCCGAGCAACACGCCGTCACGGCGGCCGCGGGCATGGCGCTCGGCGGGCTGCGGCCGGTGTTCGCCGTCTACTCGACGTTCCTCACCCGGGCGATCGACCAGGTCAACCTCGACGTCGGGCTGCACGGCCAACCCGTGATCTTCTGTCTCGATCGGGCCGGGGTCACCGGTTCGGACGGACCGTCACACAACGGCGTGTTCGACATGGTGCTCCTGTCGAAGGTGCCCGGCATGACGGTCTTCGCACCGTCGAGCTATCAGGAGATCGGGCAGATGTTGTCCGACGCCTACGAGCTCGACGGACCGGCCGCCATCCGCTGGTCGAAGACCTCCGCGCCGTCGGTGCCCGACAGCGAGGTCGGTCGTGGGCTGGCGGCCCGCAAGGTCCGCAGCGGCAGCCGGGTGTGCCTGATCGGGGTCGGCAACCTGTTGGCCTCGGCGGTCGAGGCGGCGGAGGAGCTGCAGGCCGACGGCATCGAGGCGACCGTGTGGGACCCTCGCGTCGTGGTGCCCCTCGACCGGGCGATGCTCGACGACGCGGCCACCCACGACATCGTCGTCACCGTCGAGGACGGCCTGCGTGCCGGCGGCATCGGTTCGATGATCGCGGATGAGCTCCGGGCAAGCGGTGCCCGGGTGGAGGTCATCGGTGTGCCGACGACCTATCTCGATCACGGCGACGTCGCCGAGATCCACGCCGCGCTGGGCATGGACGGCGCGGGTGTGACCCGCACCGTGCGCTCACTCCTCGACTGAACCCGACGAGGCGTCGGCGTCAGGCGAGCACGTCCTTGGCGATGTTGGTGTAGTCGGCGAGATGGTCCGACACGGCCTGGGCCGAGGCCGGCTTGCCGAAGCGATACCCCTGGGCGAGGTCGACCTGGGTGGTGCGCAACACCTCGGCCTGGGCGTCGGTCTCGACACCCTCGGCGACCACGTAGCAACCGAGGTCGTGGGCGAGCCGGGTGAGACCGTTGACGAGGATCCGGTCCTCGTCGGCGAGGCCCAGGCCACCGATGAGCACGCGGGGCAACCGCACCACGTCGAAACGGCACCGGCGCAGCAGGTCGGCCGAGCCGAAGCCGAGGCCGAAGTCCTCGAGTGCGATGCCGACACCCTCCACCTTCAGCGGCGCGAGCACCGGCCAGAGGCTGGCGATGTGCGGCCCGGCGGTGCGGCCGTTGAGGTCGAGCAGGAGCTGGGTCGGGCGGAGCCCGAACTCGGACAACACCTCCAGCACCTGGGTGCGGAAGCCCGGCGCCAGCACGAAGCCGACGTCGAGGTTGATCGCTCCGAGGAGGCTCGGGTTGCCGAGACGCTTCGACCAGGTGGAGATCTGGGACGCGGTCTCCCGCAGGATCCAGAGGTGGAGCGGCACCGAGACCGGCGACGAGCGCAGCACGTCGAGGAAGGCGCCGGGACGCACGAGTTCGGCGCCGAGGGGCCCACCGTCGGGGTCGAGCCAGCGCAGCATCGACTCGAACCCGATGATCGTGCCCGAACTCATCGAGACGATCGGCTGGAAGTGCAGCTGGAACTCGTGATTGTCGAACGCCCGCTGGAGCCGGACGGCCATCACCTCGGGGCGGGAGCGCAGCCCGAGGGTGTCGGACCGCACGACGACCTGGTCGCCGTCCCGATAGCGAGCCTCGGAGAGGGCGCTCTCGACGTCGAGCATGAGGTCCCGAGCCGAGGCGTCGGGGGTGGAGGAGACACCACCGATGGCGAGATCGATCGGCACGGAGAACCCGTCGAAGGGCATGAGCGAGGGCACGACGGCCAGCAGTTCGTCGGCCACCTTCTTCACGTCGTCGTTCGAGAGCAGGCCCGGCCAGCAGACGGCGATCTCGGAACCGACGTAGCGGGCCACGAGACCACGGTCGCCGATCGTGCGGGCCAGCGCGTCGCTGAGGCGCTGGAGCACCGTGTCCCCCACGGCGGAGCCGTAGGCGGTGTTCACCTGGGAGAGGTTGGCGATGGAGGCGAGGAACACCCCGAAGCGGTCGCCGTTCTGGCGGCTCCGGGCGAGCAGCTGGTCGACGTGGGACTCGAACTGCCACCGGTCGGGCAGGCCGGTCAGCGCGTCACAGGTCGGCTGATCGACGGGTGCATCACTGTCGTTGGCATTGGGTCGACGAAACATCGCGATCTCCGATCGTTCCGGGTTCCATCGGTCGATTCACGACCGACCTGAGCCGATCGGGTGGGTCGACCCGCCTCAGCTCTTCTGGATGTCGAACTCGTCGACCTCGAACCAGTCGCCGGTCTCGGGCGAGCGGTAGTTCACGACCACGTGCATCCGGCCGGCCCGCTCGGGGGCCGTGGAGGTGACCGAGATCCGGGTGGCGTCGGTGCCGAAGGTGTCCTGGGAGAAGACATCGCCGACGTAGCCGCCGGTCGAGGTCGACCACCGGATCGAGATCTGCACGGCGCCCGCTTCGCTGGCTCGGCCGACACCGGTGATCGTGAACGTCTCACCCGGGGTGACGGTGCCGTAGTAGCTCGACAGTGCGGAGTAGTTGCCGTTGGTCGGCTCGGTCATCTCCACCCGCTGGGCCCAACCACCATCGGTCAGGGCGGCGGTGCGCTCGGCGCTGTGCTTGCGACCACCGTCGCCGCGACCGCGGGACCACACCGACCAGCCGTCGCTCAGACCGTCGGAGTTCGAGTCGGACTCGAACGAGGCGTTCGAGTTGATACCACCCGAGCCACCGTTCCAGATGTTGCCGCCTTCGCGTTCGCCGCCGCCGCAGTTGTCGCCGTCGATGCCGCAGCGGGCTTCGGCCAACTCGTTGGTGCTGCCTTCACCGAGCACCCGGGTGGCCCCGAACACGGCGAGCACGACGAGTGACAGCAGCAGGGCCATCTCGAGCGCACCGAGTCCTCGTTCGCCGGGGCGTTCGGCCCGCACGTCACCCGATCGACGTTCGCGTTCCATGCCCCGGATCATCGACATGGTTACCCGCAGGTCCGAATGGGCCGTCCGGCCCCTTCGGTGGGGTGCAGCGACCCAGTCAGACCGTCTTGCCGCCGAGCGCTCCCTCGCCGTCGGCGGGTCGGCGCCGCTCACGGAGCAGCACTTCCTGCACGATCGAGGCGACGTGGCACCCCGCTGCGTCGAACAGCGTGCCGACCGTGAGCCCCCGGGCACCGACGAGCCCGTGCGACATCACGTCGGCGAGCAGCCACTCACCCGGGTTCGCGGGGCGCTGGAAGTACACGGAGTGATCGAGGCTGGCCCCCATGAACACCTCCGAGGTCCGCTCCCGGGGGACCTGGAGGGGGTGGGCGGAGCGGGCGGCACCGGTCGGCACGGCGTCGGAGATGAAGGCGAGGCCGCACGCGGCCAGGCGGCCCGTCGGGTCGCCGCCGAGATCGCTCGTCAGGCGGAGCCACATCAGCACTCGGCCCGCCTCACTCGAGATGAGGCGCCGATCGAGCATGCGCCCCCAACCGAAGTCGGCGAGCGACTCGGGGTCGGGGAGATCGGCGGGCGGCGACATCGTGGTGACGTCGACGGCCTCCTCCGGGCTCTGGAACGATGCCGACAGGTTGAGGATCGCTCCGTTCGACTGGCGGGCGACGACGCGTCGGGTGGTGAAGGTCCGCCCGTTGCGGATCCGGTCGACCTCGAAGCGCACCGGTTCGTCGGGGGTGCCGCCGCGGATGAAGTAGGAGTGCAGCGAGTGGCACACGGCGGGCTCGTCGACGGTGAGCTGGGCCGCCCGCAACGCCTGGGCCACGACCTGTCCGCCGAACAGACGACCCCACGGATACCGCGGTGCGAGGCCGACGTAGGTGTCGGGCCCGTGCGGTTCGAGGGTGAACAGTTCGCCGGCGCTGAGCTCCGAGATCTTCACCCGCTCATGCTGGCACGGCGGAACGCCCGATCCTCCCGGGTCGGGCGAGGTCTCGAAGGTGCCGTCAGTCGGCGTCGACGGCGTGGGCCTGCAACTCGGCGAGCGAGGCCCACTCGAGCGTGCGGGCGTGGGTGGCGGCGAGCACGACCTTCGGGGCCATCCCGGCCTCGAGCGCCTCGGCCCACCGGGCGGCGCAGAGGCACCACCGGTCACCGGCGGTGAGCCCGGCGAAGCCGAACTCGGGGCGGGGCGTGGACAGGTCGTTGCCCCGCGAGGCGGAGAAGGCGAGGAACTCGTCGGTCACCTCGGCGCACACGGTGTGCACGCCCGCATCGTCGGCGCCGGTGTTGCAGCACCCGTCCCGGTAGAATCCGGTGAGGGGGTCGACGGAGCAGGTGATGAGGTCGTCGCCGAGCACGTTCTTGGCCATGCCCGAGAGTCTGGCCGACCGACGTGACCACCGACCACGCGGGCGCTCCCACCCCGTGATCGATCCGTGCCACCATGCGTTGCATGTCCCGGCGGTCGAGGAGCTCCGAGGTGATCGAGCGCATCCGCCACTCGTCGCGCCCCGCCCGGGTGCTGATCCCGCTCGCGTGTGTCGCCGCCGCCTGCAGTTCGGCGAACGGGGCCGATGTCTCGGTCGACGTGGCGACCTCGACCACGGCGACCGTCCCGGCCACGGTGACGACGGCCTCGACGACCACGACCGAGGCACCGACGACCTCGACCACCGAGGCCGAGACGACGACGACCACCGCTCCACCGAACTTCGCCGACACGTTCGAGGTGGCGGCGTCGGGGGTGTTCCGTCTCGACGCGACGTTCTGCTCCGGGTTCGGCTCCCAGGGCACGGCGTTCCGGGTGGCCGACGATCTGCTCGTCTCCGCCGCCCACGTCACGAGCGACGCGCCCACGGCCCGAGCGAGCCGGGACGACGGCACCGACCTCGACGCCGAGGTCGTCGCGATCGACTTCCAGGCCGACCTCGTGTTGCTCCGACTGCCCGCCGACACCGAGGGCCACGTGTTCGACGTCGACGACACCGGCATCCGGGTGGGTGAGGAGGTCGCCGCGCTCGGCCACCCCTCCGGGCTGCCGCTCACCTTCACCTCGGGCCGGCTCTCACGGATCGGGGCCTTCGCCGACGACGTCCGGAACCACCAGACCGACGCGGCCATCAACCCCGGCAACTCGGGCGGGCCGCTGATCGACGAACGTGGCCGGGTGCTCGGGGTCGCGTCGTGGAAGCTGATCGGCAACGAGGGACTGAGCTTCGTCGTGGCCGCGGACGAGGTGAACGAGTTCCTCGACGGCGAGGGCAACGACGACATGTCCCTCGTCGGCTGTCAGCAGTTCGAGCTCGACCCGACCGATCTCCGGGCCGTGATCGAGAACCGCTTCATCGAGTACTTCGACCTCATCAACGCCGGCCGCGAGGGCGAGGCGTTCGACGAGCACCTGTCACCCCGGCTCACCGAGGCACAGTCGCGCGAGCAGTACGTGTTGGATCATTCGACGACGATCATCACCGACGTGGTGGTCGACTCGGTGTGGGAGATCGACGAGACGACCGCCGGCGCGCTCGTGTCGTTCCGTTCGGAACAGGCCGCCGAGTTCGGCTTCGAGGGACAGACCTGCACCGACTGGTCGCTCAGCTACCGCCTCGTGGATGACGAGCGGGGCTGGCTCATCGACGGCGCGACCAACGAGCCGGAGAGCCCGACGGCCTGCGACGCGGGCTGAGACCCGGCTCGCCACGACACCGAGCCGGAGAGCCCGACGGCCTGCGACGCGGGCTGAGACCCGGCTCGCCACGACACCGAGCCGGAGAGCCCGACGGCCTGCGACGCGGGCTGAGACCCGGCGCGAGGAACGGACTTACACAGTAAGGCCGGGAACTGCTACGTTCGCCGCCATGAGCGTCGAGCGTTGCCCCGTGTCCGATTGGTCGACCGACTTCGACCACACCGACCCGGTGTGGGTCGCGGACCCGTACCCGATCTGGGACGAGCTCCGAAGCGAGTGCCCGATGGCCCGCTCCGAGCGCTACGGCGGAACCTGGTTGCCCACCTCCCACGAACTCGTGTCGGCCATCGCCTACGACACCGAGAACTACACCTCCCGCGGTGTGATCGTCTCGCCGCAACGCCCCGACGAACCGGCGCCGGTCGGCCCCGCACCGCCGATCACGTCGGATCCGCCCTTCCACCAGATCGCCCGTCGCCTGCTGTTGCCGGCGTTCGCCCCGAAGGCGGTCGAGAAGTGGCGGCCCTACACCGAGGCGCTCTGTGCCCGGCTGCTCGACGACATCGAGGCCCGGGCCGCTGCCGGAGAACCGATCGACACGGCTCTCGACTACACCCAGCACATCCCGGTGGGAGTGATCGCGGGCATGCTCGGCCTGCCCGAGGAGGACGGCCCGATCTTCCGGGACTTCATCCACCGGATCATCGAGGACCTCGGCGCACACGGTGAAGAGGTGCCGCACGAGGAGACCATCGACTTCTACCTCGACAACGCGATCGCGAAGCACATCGAGGATCCGCAGGACAACCTGCTCGAGTACCTGCTGAACGTCGAGATCGAGGGCATGAAGCTCCAGCCGGAACACGTGCGCGGCACGGTGATCCTGTTGATCATCGCCGGGATCGACACGACGTGGTCGGCGATCGGTTCGATGCTCTGGCACCTCGCCCACCACCCGGACGACTGCGCCCGCCTCGTCGCCGAGCCCGAGCTGCGACCCACCGCCATCGAGGAGTTCCTGCGGGCGTACGGCCCGGTCACCATGGCCCGCCTCGTCGCACGGGACCACGAACAGGGTGGCCGTCAGCTCAAGGAAGGCGACTGGGTGCTGCTGCCGTTCCCGGCGGCCAACCGCGACCCCGAGATGTTCGACGACGCCGACCGGGTCGTGATCGATCGTGCCGTGAACCGCCACTCGGCGTTCGGGCTCGGCATCCACCGCTGCATCGGTTCGAACCTCGCCCGGATGGAGATGGCGGTGGCCCTCGACGCCTGGCTCGACCGCTTCGGTACCGACTTCTCGCTGGCCGACCCCGACGCCGTCACGTGGTCGGCCGGGCAGGTTCGTGGCCCGCGGTCGATCCCCATGACGGTGGGCGCCTGACCCGTTCTCGGGGCCCGACGTGTGGGCGCTCCGAATCCGCGCCACACTCGGTGGTGAACGACCACTCGAAGGGACCATCGGTGTCGGTGACGGTAGAGAACGACGAACTCGAGACCGCCGATCGTCCGGCGCCCCACGGACTCACGACGCTCTGGCTGGTGCTCGACCGCTCGGCCTCCATGGCCCCCACGGCCGAGGTGATGCGCAACGAGCTCAACGCCTACCTCGCCGGCCAGGCCTCGGCCGGCCAGAAGGGGCGGCTGTTCATCCTCGGCTTCGGGGACGACGAGGGACTCACCGTGCTCGGCGACGCGCTCGATCTGCGGCTCACCTCGTCGGTCCGCGAGGCGTGGCTCGAACCCGCCGGCACGACCGCGCTGCTCGATGCCCTCGATCTCACGCTCGATCTCGTCGAACGGCGGATGCACGAACGTGAGGGCATCGGCCACCGGGCGGAGGACCACCTCGTCGTGCTCGTCAGCGACGGAGCCGACAACACCTCCCGGGGTGCGGTCTCGGTGGAGCGGCGCCGCAATCGACTGATCGATCTCGGTGCCCGGGGAGTGACCGTGGTGGCCATGGCCGGCACGGTCGACGCCCGGGACCGGCTCCGTGACGCAGGACTGCCGACCGCCAACGTGGCCCACTACCTGGCCGACCGCCGCGGCGTCGCCGCGGTGTGGGAGTGGCTCGACGTCACCACCTCGATCTGGCGGGGCCGCAGCCGCAAGGAGCGTCGCCGCCGGTGGAACCGCTTCCTCGACCTCACCGAGTTCGAGCGTCGGGTGCCGCGGTGACCGACCACGATGTGTCGGCGCTCACCCCGGGCGCCTCGTCGTTCCTGACCGAACGCCACCTCGCCACGCTCACGTTGCAACGGCCCGACGGCTCACCGCATGTGACCCCGGTCGGCGTGACGGTGGATCCCGAGGCCGGACTGGCCCGGGTGATCACCTGGGCCGACTCCTACAAGGCCCGCATCGTGGCGGCCGCTCCCGGCATGCCGGTGGCGGTGTGCCAGGTCGACGGAGGTCGGTGGCTGACGATCTACGGCACCGCCACGGTGCACGACGACCCGGCCCACACCGAGCCGGCGGTCGCCGCCTACGCGGCCCGCTACCGCCAGCCGAAGGAACGGGATGATCGTGTCGTGATCGAGATCGAGATCGACCGGATCACCGGCCGCGCACCCGACCCCGAGTGAGCGACGGCGCTCAGGCGCCCTCGAGCACGTCGACCAGCACGCGGTGGAACCCGGTCGCGCCGTCGGGCGCCACCGGGGAACGGGCCTCGAGCTGCACGTCGCCGTCCTTGGTGGTGGCACGGCTCTCGAGCACGTGCTGCCCCGGTTCGGCGGCCCAGTCGACCCGCCACTGGACCCACAGATCGTCGTTCGTCGACTCACCGAGCTCGGCGGGCATCCACTCGCCCCCGTCAACCCGGACGTCGACGGCCGCGATGCCGCGGTTCGGGGCGAAGGCGATCCCGCCGATCGGCACGGTGCCCGCCCGGACCGACTCGCGCTGGCGGGGCACGTCGATGCGGGAGGTGACCTTGATCGGCCCCTCCTTGGCCCAGCCCCGGGGAATCCAGTAGCCGAAGTCCGTCTCCCAGTCGGTGAGGCGGATCTCGCTCAGCCACTTGGTGGCCGACACGTAGCCGTAGATGCCCGAGATGATGAGCCGGGCCGGGAACCCCGACCGGGCCGGCAACGGCTCGCCGTTCATGCCGACCGCCAGCAGCGCGGTGCGCCCGTCGTAGGCGAGCTCGGTGGGGAACCCGGCGGTGAAGCCGTCGACGGAGCGGCCCATGATCTGGGTACCGGCGGCCTGGACCCCGGCCTCGTCGAGCAGTTCGGTGAGGGGGATGCCCTGCCAGACGGCCGTCCCGACGAGGCCACCACCGACCTCGTTCGACACACAGGCGATGGTGACGGGCACCTCGACGAGGTCACGGGCGAGCAGATCGTCGTAGGTGAACGTCAGCTCACGGTCGACGGCGCCGTTGATCGTCAGGCTCCAGTTCGAGACGTCGACCTGGGGGATCACGAGGGCGGTGTCGATCCGGTAGAAGTCCTCGTTGGGCGTGATCGCCGGCGTCAGACCGGGGAGCTCGAAGGCGTTCTCGACCGGCGGCGCCACCGTGGAGGCGGTGGGGAGTTCGATCTCGGCCCGGGCAGTCTCGACCACGGTCGAGGAGCGGACCCGGCGTGACAGCACCGCCGCCGCACCCGCGCCGGCCAGCACCGCGCCCGAGGTGGTGAGGAAGGCCCGGCGGTCTGGCGTGCGCACCCGCGGGTCGTCGGCCGGACGCAGCTCGGTGGTCGCCGGAGCGCCGTTCGTCAGCTCGGCGTCGAGGTCGGGCAGCACGGGCAGTCCCCGGGCGATGCGCAGCAGGACGGCGAGGGTGATCAGACCGGCTCCGACGCCCACCACGACACCGGCCACGGTGCCCCCGGCCGAGGCCTGCGGATCGCTGATCCCGGCCCACAGGCCGAGGCCACCGAAGGCGAGGAAGCCGAGGCTGGCGAGGGGGAACGAGCGGAGGGCGAGGCGGCCGAGGAGGTACCCGGCGAGCACGCCGACGATGACGATGCCGACGATCAGGGCGATCTTGTCGTTCGTGCCGAACAACGCGATCGCGATGTCCTTGAGGCTGGCCGCGAACGAATCGATGAACCGGGAGCCGACGACACTGACGAGTGAGGTGGCTTCGCCGGCGAGCGCACTCGGCAGCTCGCCGACACCGAGGGCGACGGCGGCGGCCACGGCCCCGGCGATGCCGGCTCGGTTGGCGAGACCGCTGTCGGCGTCGGGCGCCGGGGTCTCGAGCGTGTCGGGGCGGATGTCGGTGGTCATGCGGGGACTCCGGGGACGCGAAGGGTGAACACACACCCGTGGTCGTGATCGCCGATCTGCAGTGATGCACCGCGGCCCTCGGCGAGGCCACGGGCGATGGCGAGGCCGAGGCCGCCGCCACCGTCGTTCCGGTTGCGGGCGTCGTCGGCCCGGTAGCCGAGGTCGAAGACCCTGGCCTTGACGTCGTCGGGCACGCCGCCACAGGTGTCGGCGACCGTCACCGCGGCGCCGTCGTGATCGGCCGCGACGCGCACGTCGATCCGGCCCCCTTCGGGGCTGAACCGGATCGCGTTGTCGAGGAGGTTGTGCAACACCCGGCGCGTGTCTCGCTCGGGCACCTGCACGGCCACGTCGGCGACGTCGAGGGTCACGTCGCAACCCTCGGCACGTGCACGGGGCACGAACCGCTCCCCCACTTCGCTCACGAGTTCGGTGAGCCCGACCGTGGGCTGATCGCCGTCGACCGCGCCGGCCTGGATCCGGGACAGCTCGAAGAGGTCATCGACGAGCCGGCTCAGCCGCTCGGTCTCGGCGATGATCGTGTTCTGGTACTGGGCGACGTCGTCGGGTTCGACGACGATCCCGTCGACGAGGGCCTCGGCCATGGCCCGGATCGCGGCGATCGGGCTCCGGAGGTCGTGGGACATCCAGGCGACGAGTTCGGAGCGGGAGCGCTCGAGCTCGGCCTCGCGGGCCCGTGCGGCGACGAGTTCGGCCTGCACCGCACTCAGCTCCTCCACGAGCGTGGTGAACTCGGCGGTGGCGAGGGCGGGAGGTACGGCGGCGGGTGGGGCGTCGTCGTCGGCGAGCAGGACCCGACGGGCGAAGGAGCCGACCTCGGCGGCGGAGGTGCGGATCCACTGCCCGAGCACGACCGCGGCCGTGGAGGCCACGGCGGCCGACAGCACCAGCACGACGGCCAACACACCGAGGTCGTGGGAGGAGATGAACATCGCCTGGGCGGTGAGGGCGACCCCGAAGACGGTGACGGCCACGGCACCGAGGGCGACCCCGGTCACCTGGGCGGCGGCCGAGCGCCGGCGGAGCAACGACAGGCCGACGGCGACGATGAGGGCGCCGAGCACGGAGCCGAACACGGCCGTGCGCAGGATCGAGAACGCCTCGGCGTCGTCGGCGGCGACGTTCATGGCCACGAGGAGGGCGACGAACACGCCGACCACGAGGATCGCGGCGGGCACGAGCAGCCGGCGGAGATCGAGGGGGCTCGTCATCTCAGGGATCCAGCCGGTAGCCGAGGCCACGCACCGTCGCGAGATGGCGGGGTGCGGAGGGGTCGTCCTCGAGCTTCTCGCGGAGGCGTCGCATGTGGACCGTGACGGTGGCGCCGTCGCCGATGCGGTGCCCCCACACGGCTTCGAGCAGGTCTTCACGGGCGAAGGCGACACCCGGGTTCGCCATCAGGTGGGCGAGGAGTTCGAACTCCTTCGTGGCGAGTGGAATGGCCGAGCCGCCCCGGCGGACCTCGTGGGCGACGAGGTCGAGCTCGATGTCGCCGACGGTGCGGACCGCGGCGCCGCCGGTGGTGGCGGCCGCCTCGGCCTCGACCGGGGCCGTGTGCACCCGGCGGAGGACCGCCCTGATCCGGGCGACGAGCTCACGGGGCGAGAAGGGCTTGGCGAGATAGTCGTCGGCACCGAGTTCGAGCCCTCGGACCCGGTCGTCCTCGGAGTCGCGTGCGGTGAGCATCACGATCGGGATCGGTGCGGCCTGGCGGATGCGGTGGCACACGTCGAGACCGTTGAGCCCGGGCAGCATGAGATCGAGCACCACGAGGTCGGGCAGCCAGGTGAGTGCGGCTTCGACCCCGGCATGACCGTCGGTCTCCAGGCGGACGTCGAAGCCCTCCGACTCCAGGTAGCGCCGGACGACATCGGCCAGGACGGTGTCGTCCTCCACGACGAGGAGGCGCATCGGTTCGGTCATGGTCGGAACGTACGGCACATCTGTGCAACCGGCGAGACCCCGTGGTGTTCCGTTTCGGGAGTGTTCACCTGCGCGAACACCCGGAGATCAGCCGGCGGGGCGCCACATCCCCCACATGTGCGGTCCGATCTCGGTCGACGGATCGGCGTCGAACGAGGAGAACCGGTGCTCGTGCGGGGCGGCGGGGATGTCCCACTCCGAGCGCACGCCGAAGCCGTGGTGGCGGTAGTACGGCACGTTCACGGCGGTCTGGGTCTCCAGGTAGCACGGCAGCCCATCGGCGTCGGCCCGTTCGAACACCGTCGACATGAGCGCACCGCCCAGACCCTGGCGTTGCCAGTCGGGATGGGTGGCGAGGAGCTGCAGATACCAGTGCTCCTCGGTCGGGGTGTGTTCGGCCATCAGCGGCCCGAGCACCTCGAAGCGGGCCTGGAGATCGGCGGGCGGCATCTCGGTGGGCGGGTCGGCCGGCACCTCGGGGCGTCCCGGCGGGATCCACACGGCCAGTGCGGCGCAGTCGTCGGTGCACCAGACCTCGCCGAGGCGGACCCAGCCCGTCATGATCCGATGGAAGACCTCGCCGGCGGGGGCGAGATAGGTCTCGTCGTCGGGCCAGAGCCAGCGCATCACCGGGTCGGCGGCGAAGGCCCGCATGGCGGTGGTGCTCAGTCGCACGGTGTCGTCGTCGGTGGCACGGCGGAGGCGCATGGCCGCCGAACCTAGTCGGGCCCGGTGGTCGGGCCCGAGGTGGTTCAGTCGGCGCGCCGGAACCCGGCGGTGCGACGCACGTCGGACTCGCCGAGCCAGTGCACCAGGGCATCGTGGCCGATCCGCCAACCATCGCCGAACCGACGGGCGGGCAGATCACCGGACTCGACCCGGCTCGCCACCTCCTCGGCATCGACCCGCAGGATCGCCGCCACCTCGTCGACGGTGTGCACGAGCGGGAGACCGGTGGCGGCGGTCGGGCTCGAGGCGGGGCCGAGCCCGTGTGCCTCGACCTGCTCCATCGAGGCGGCGAGCAACTGCCCGACGACCTCCTGCTTCGATCGGCCCGACCGGCTCACGTGATCGTCGAGCCGGCGGACCTGGGCCTCGGGGAGGCGGACGAAGAGAGGCACCCGATCGCTCACGCCACCAGTGTGGCTTGCTAGCCACTTGCTATCAAGTTGATAGCGCGCGACGCTGCGTCGATGCACCCGTTCCGATTCGCCCTCCAGGGAGACGGCCGACCCCGCGACGCCGACGGCCCACCGCCGCCCGTCACCGAGACCGCCCGCCGGGCCGAAGCCGCCGGATTCGACGTGTTGTCGTGTTGGGATCACCTCGGCTCACCCTGGTCGGCGATCGCCCCGCTCGCCATGGCCCTCGGCGCCACCGACCGTCTCCGGGTCGCCACGGCGGTGCTGAACAACGACTTCCGCCACCCCATCGAGGTCGCCCGGGAGTTCCAGTGCCTGCACGACCTGTCGGGCGGGCGTGTCGAGGTCGGCCTCGGGGCCGGGCACTCGGCCCCGGAGTACGCCTCGATCGGTCTCCCGTTCGACCCTCCCGCCGTCCGGAAGGAACGAATGATGTCCTCGCTCGCCGTCCTCCACTCGCTGTTCCACACCGGCGCGGCCGATCATCACGACGAGCACTACGACCTCACCGGGGCCACCGTGGCCCGGCGAGAGGATCTCCCCCCGGTCCGCCTGCTCGCCGGGGTCAACGGCCGACGCTGGTTGGCCCGGGCCGCCGAGTGGGCCGACGTGCTCGGTCCCACGATGCTCGGCCGCACCCACGCCGACGGTGCCCGCCACGACGTGCGCTTCGAGCCCCGGCGTCTCGACGAGTTGATGGCCGGGCTCCGCACCGACCTCGGCGACCGCATGGACGAACTCGAATGGAACGCCCTCGTCCAGATGGTGATCGTCACCGACGACCGCGAGCGGGCGGCCGCCGAACTCGCCGAGGGCATCCCGACACTCGATGCGGCCGACGCCCTCGAGACCCCGTTCCTCGCCATCGGCACCCACGACGAGATCGCCGACCACTGGCGCATGGTTCGCGAACGGTGGGGGTTCAGCTACTTCACGGTGCGCTCACTCGACGAGGTCGTGCCGATCATCGAGACGCTCCGGGCCGACCCCTGAGATCACATGCCCCGGGCGGCGGGGTCGGAACTGCGAGACTGCGGGGGTGATCCGCTCCCGCCGAGTCGAACTGCTCCTCGCCGTCGGCATCATCGGCGCGGCCTGCGCCTCGGGTCCGATCACCGCCGACCCGGGCACGTCGATCGCCGCCGACACCACGGTCTCGACCCGCGCCGGGATCGAGACGACGACCGTGCCGGCACCGACGACGGCGCCCCGTGCCGCCGTGGCCACCACCGAACCCACCGAACCCCGCGAGCTCGTCGACCCCGCCCGGCCGTTCTCGAGTCGGATCGATCCGTTCGACGGTGATGCACTCGCCCGCTCCACCTGGGAGCCGGGTTGCCCCGTCGAGCCCGACGATCTCCGACTGCTGACGCTCGCCCACCACCGCCCCGACGGCACGGTCGGCACCGGCGAGATGGTGGTGCACGCCGACTGGGCCGCCGACATCGTGGGCGTCTTCGCCGAGCTGTACGTCGCCGGGTTCCCGATCGAGGAGATGCGCATCATCACCCCGGCCGACGTGGCCGCTCCCCCGCCGGACGACAACGTGACGACGGCGTTCGTCTGCCGCGCCGTCACCGGCGGCACGTCGTTCTCCCAACACGCCTACGGGCTCGCCATCGACATCAACCCACTGTGGAACCCCTACCTGCGTGGCAGCGTGCTGATCCCACCGGACGCGGCGCCGTGGCTCGATCGTGACGACGTCCGCCCCGGGATGATCGTCGAGGGCGATGTCGTCGTGTCGGCCTTCGACGCCATCGGCTGGGGCTGGGGCGGGCGGTGGCGCAGCCTGCTCGACTGGCAGCACTTCTCCGCCAACGGCCGCTGAGGCGGCCGGCGGCGCTCAGTCGTCGCGGGCCACGGCCAACAACGCCGCGTTGACGATGTGCGGCGCCGAGATCCCTGTGAGGTGGTGGAGTTCGGCGATCCGACCCGACTCACCGAACCGGTCGACCCCCAGGGCGTGTTGACGGGTGCCGAGTGCGGAGCCGACCCAGGCGAGGGCATGGCTCGCGGCGTCGTGCACACTCACGACCGGGCGGGTCCGCTCATCGGCGGGCACGAGCCGACCGAGCAGATCGGCGGGCACCCGGTCGTCGCCCCGGGCGACCGCACCGGCGAAGGCCTGCCGCCACGACGCGTAGACCCGATCGGGACTCGTCAGGTGGACCACGGTGGCGGCCACGCCCTCGGCGTCGAGCTCGTCGGCGGCGGCGAGGGCCTCCGGCGCCATCACCCCGGTCGTCACGATCGTCACACCCGGCCGGCCGTCGGGCGGAGCGGACCGCAGCCGGTACCCGCCCTCGAGCACGAGGCGCCGGAGCTCGTCCTCACCGTGGGCGTCGAGTGCGGCCGCGAACGGGGCCTGGTCGATGGGGCGGGTCGACAACCGCAGGTACCAGCTCGAGCCCTCGGGGCGGCCGAGGTCGGCGAGCGCCTCACACAGCAGCCAGTCGACCTCGGTCGCGTACGCCGGCTCGGCGTAGACGAGGCCGGGGAGTTCGGCACCGACGGAGGCTGTGATCGTCGACTGGTGTGCGCCACCCTCGGGAGCGAGTGTCACCCCTGACGGTGTGCCGGTGACGACGAACCGACTGTCGTTGTAGACGCCGTAGATGAGGGCGTCGAGGCCACGCAGCACGAACGGGTCGTAGACGGTGCCCACGGGAAGCAGGTGCCGGCCGTGGTGGTCGTGGGCGAGTCCGAGCTGACCGAGCAGCATGAACAGGTTCATCTCGGAGATACCGAGCTCGATGTGGCGGCCCGACGGCGACGGCGCCCACTTAAGGAGCCGATCGGCGCCGCCGTGGTCGTCGCGTTCGGTCGGTGCGAACACGCCGGTCTTGTTGATCCAGCCGCCGAGGTTGGTCGAGATCGACACGTCGGGCGCGGTCGTCACGATCCGATCGCCCACGTCGTCGACGTCGGCGAGGGCGGTCAGCACCCGACCGAACGCCTCCTGCGATGACACCTCGCCCCGGGTCGTGGCGGGTCGGGCGGCGACGGGGATCGGCAACGTCGGCCGGGGGTCGGGCTCGGGGTTGTTCACCGCACCGCCGACCTCCGCACACCGGCGACCCTCGGGGGTGTCGGGGGCGAAGCGATCCCACTCGGTGGCGAGGTCGAGGCCGACGGCCGCCCGGGCGCTGTCGATCTGGTCGGGCGTCAACAGCGCCGCGTGGTTGAGCGGGTCACCGGCGATCGGCAGACCCCAGCCCTTGATGGTGTAGGCGAACACGACGCTCGGCCGGTCGGGCTCGGCGTCACAGGCCCGGAACGTCTCGCCGAGCAGACCGAGATCGTGACCACCCAGATCGGTCACGGTGCCGACGAGCTGGCCGTCGTCGAGCTGCTCGGCCCATCGGACCACGGCGGCGTCGGCACCGTCGCAGAACTTCGCCCGCATCTCCGGGCCGTCCAGCGCGAACAACGCCTGGTAGGCCTCGTTGGGCATCGCGTCGATGTGCGCCCGCAGCGCCTCCCCACCGGCGCCCTCGAACGCCGCCTGCAGACGCTGGCCGTACTTGGCGACCGCCACGTGCCACCCGGCGTCGGCGAAGAACCGGATGAGCCGCTCGGCGGCGATGTCGGGGATGATCCGATCGAGGCTCTGGCGGTTGAGGTCGACCACCATCGTGAAGTTGCCGAGCCCGGCGGTGGCCGGGTCGGCGATGGCCTCCCACACGTTGCCCTCGTCGAGCTCGGCATCACCCACCAGTGCGTAGAACCGGGAGGCGCCGGCGTCGTGGCCGTGGGCATCGAGATAGCGGCGGGTCAGAGCGGAGAACAGCGGTGCCACGGCGCCGAGCCCGACCGAGCCCGTGGAGAAGTCACGGACGTCGGGGTCCTTCGTGCGGGACGGATAGGCCTGCAACCCACCCTGCTGGCGCAACGTGGTGAGGTAGGAGCGATCGAGCTCCCCCGTGAGGTACTTGATGGCGTGGTACACGGGCGACGCATGCGGCTTCACCGCCACCTTGTCGTCCCCGCCGAGATGACCGAACCAGAGCGCGGTCATGATCGACACCATCGACGCACACGAGGCCTGGTGTCCGCCGACCTTGATGGCGGTGCCCTCGCGACGGTTCGCCTCGTCGATGATGCGGGTGGCGAGCCAGAGCACGCGCCGCTCGATCGATCGCAGCAGCTCGGGTTCGTGGGGATGCTCGGTCATGACGCTCCTCTGGCGAGCGAGTCGAGGACGACCCGCTCGGCTCCGTCGAGATGCTCGCGCGTCACACGTGCGAGCGTGCCGACGTCACCTCGCACGGCGGCGTCGAACAGCTCCTCGTGCTCGGCGGCCGAGGCCTCGGCGCCTCCCAGTCCGGCGACGTAGCGGTGCACGTACGGAGCGACCGCGAGGTGCAGTTCCGCGGCCACGGCGAGGCCCCGCTCCCAACCCGACGGCCGGCACAGCGCCTCGTGGAAACGCCAGTTGCCCGCGGGTGAGTCGGCGTCGTCGAGCGCCATCTCGGCGGTGGCGAGGTCGACCTTCGTGAAGCGGGGCACGGCGCGTTCGAGCAGCAGGACCTCGACGCTGCGACGCAGGGCGAAGATCTCGACGGCCGCATCGGCGGTGAGCTCGGGCACCCGGACACCACGGTTGGGGGCGAACTCGACCACACCACGCTCGGCGAGGCGGTGCAGCGCCTCGCGCACCGGGATCTTCGACACGCCCAGCCGGTCGGCGAGATCGTCCTGGCGGATCCAGGCACCGGGTGGGTGTGTGCCCGAGAGGAGTTCGTCGGCCACCGCCGCATGGATGCCGGACCGCGTTCGCATGAACGGACCCTACCCTGCCCGTCGATCGTATACGATCATACGATTCCACCACCGAGGGAGCCGACCATGCCGAGCCTGTCCGACCACCGACGCGAACCGCTGCTGTTCGGGCCGTCGCCGATCCATCCGCTTCCCCGACTCTCCGAGGCACTCGGGGGCGGGGTCGAGATCTGGGCCAAGCGGGAGGACTGCAACTCCGGCATCGCCTTCGGCGGCAACAAGGTCCGCAAGCTCGAGTACCTCGCGGCCGACGCCATCGACACGGGCTGCGACACCCTCGTGTCGATCGGCGGGATCCAGTCGAACCACACCCGCCAGGTCACCGGCGTGGCCCGTCACCTCGGGCTCGGTGCCGTCACCGTGCAGGAGGGTTGGGTCGACCACCCCGACGTCGTCTACGACCGGGTCGGCAACATCCAGCTCACGCGGATCCTCGGCGGCGACATCCGCATCGATCCGGCGGGCTTCGACATCGGCGTGCGGGATTCCTGGGAACGGGCGCTCGAGTCGGTCCGCCAGGCGGGCGGCGTGCCCTACGCCATCCCCGCCGGCGCCTCCGACCATCCGCTCGGCGGCCTCGGGTTCGCGAACTGGGCGGTGGAGGTCGAGGCGCAGGAGGCCGAGCTCGACACGTTCTTCGACACCGTCATCGTCTGTTCGGTGACCGGCTCGAGCCACGCGGGCATGGTCGCCGGCTTCGCGCTGAGCGATCGCCCCGACCGCCGGGTGATCGGCATCGACGCCTCCGGGACCCCCGAGCAGACGAGGGACCAGGTCACTCGGATCGCCGTCGACACCGCCGCTCGGATCGGTGTCGCCCGGGACCTCACCGCGGAGGACGTCATCCTCGAACTGGGCTACGAAGGCCCCGCCTACGGCGTGCCCGATCGCGGCACCGTCGAAGCGATCCACCTCGCTGCACGCACCGAGGGCATGCTCACCGACCCGGTCTACGAGGGGAAGTCGATGGCCGGGCTCATCGGGCTGATCGCCGACGGCACGATCCCCGCCGGTTCCCGGGTGCTCTACTGCCATCTCGGTGGCCAGCCGGCGCTGCCCGCCTATGCCGGCGTGCCGGGCCTCGGGACACCCGAGCGCGACCTGGCCCGCTGAGGTCCGGCCGCCCGGGCGTCACGCGTCGAGCAGCCCCAACTCGCGCGCTCGTTCGACGATGGAGGCCCGTCCGCTCAATCCGAGCTTGTGCCGGATGGACGAGAGATGGGTCTTGATCGTGTTCTCCGACACGTAGAGCTGGGCGGCGAGCTCCCGCCGGGAGTGTCCGTGCGGCAGGAGCCGCAACACGGCGTGTTCCCGCTCGGTGAGCTCGCGGGCGCCGACGGGCAGCTCCGCCGCGTCCCGGGCGACGAAGCGGATGGCGTTGCGGGTCCGACGGATCCGCTCGGCGAGCGCCGGATGCGGGTCGGCACCGACGATCGTCTCGGCGGCCCGCACCGCGTCCCGGGCGGCGGCGGGGTCCCCGCACAGGTGGTGCAGTCGGGCCTGTTCGAGCTCGATGGCGAACTCGTGCAGCACCTCGTGGGCGCCGTCGACGACCCGACGAGCCTCCACGAGGGCCGCGGTCGCCTCGGCGGGGCGGCCCGTGCGGCGCGCGGCGATGGCCCGAGCCAGGTGCCCGAGCGTGGGCCGGACGAACATCTCGTTCTCGGCGGTGACGGACGCGAGCGCCTGATCGGCGTGATCCTCGGCCGCGGTCGGGTCGCCCGACTCGGCGTCGAGGAACGCGAGGTGGAGATACGCCTCGATCACGCCACTCGGCTCGGGGGAGGTCCGCCCCTCGGCGAGCGCCAGCATCAGGGCATCGCGTGCCTCGGTGTGGTCGCCCGCCCACAACGCCGCCGAGCCGACGACACCGTGGACCAGCGGTCCGAACGCGTCGATCCGATCGGTCGTGATGGCCTCGATCGGCGGGTCGTCGACGTCGGTCAGCTGCCGGCGCCGCTCGCGCAGGTCGTTCCATGCGACGACCACGGTGGTGGCGAGCCGCCGGTAGGCCTCGAGATCGCCGAGGTGCCGGGCGGCCATCGCCCGCATCGATGTGCCCTCGATCGTGAGCATGGACTCGTCGATGTCGCCGTCGGCGGCGCGCTCGGCATGCTCGAGCCAGGCGTCGATCGCGTCGAATCGTCCCAGGTTGAGGCAGGCCCACGCCATCATCAGGCACACGTCGGTGCGTTCGGTCGCCCGATCGCCGAGCAGATCGATCCAGGCCGAGAGTGTGCCGAAGTGGCCGGTCTGGGAGAACAGCAGCCAGCTCCGAGCGATCAGCCGTTGTGCGGCGTCGACCGATCCCGCGTCGAGGTGGTGCCGCACCGCCAGGTCGATCTCGGCGCGCTGTTCGAACCAGCGCGCCGCGCGCTCGTGCAGCTCTCGAGCCTGCTCGGGGTGATCCTCCAGGAGGGTCGCTCGCAGATGTTCACGGAACAACGGGTGGTACTGGAACGTCGAGGTGGTCCCGTCGAGCAAGGAGGTGAAGACGTGATCCCGTTCGAGTCGGCGGAGCCGGCCGAGGCTGCCGGGGTGCCCGGACAGCGTGTCGCAGAGATCGGGGTCGAGGACCGACACCACACTCGTCGCGAGGACGAACGCCCGGGTGTCGTCGTCGAGGGCGTCGCTCACCTCGGCGGTGAGGTATTCCGAGAGGTGGCGGGAATCGCCCGTGAAGCGGGCGAGCTCCGGGCCGAGATCGATCTCGTCCCGCAGCGCCAGCCCGGCGAGCGAGACGCCGACCGGCCAACCCTCGGTCCGGCGCATGAGGGCGTCGAGTTGGGCGGCGTCGAGACCTTCGACCCCGAAGCCGTGCTCGAGGAGATGGGCCGCCTGGTCGCGATCGAGGGCCAGGTCGGCGCGCCGTGCCTCACCGAGGCGTCCATCGGTGCGGAGCCGACCGACGGCGAGCGGCAGCGCCGCGCGTGAGGTGATGACGAGTCGCAGCCCGGCCACCGGCTGGCGGAGCCACCGGTCGAGCGGGCCGAGCACCGCCTCCGCGGTCACCGCGTGCAGATCGTCGAGCACCACCGTGACCGGCGATTCCGACGCCTCGATCACTCCCTCGAGCAGGGTCGCGGCAGCGTCACCGACACCGTCGCCACCGCCGGCAACCACCGAGTAGACCCGCTCCGCGTCGTCGAGGCCGGCGCCGGCGAGTGATGCGGCGAGGTAGGTCCAGAATCGGGCCGGGTCGTCGTCGGCGGGCTCGAGATGGAGCCACGCCGTGGGGCGACCGATCTCGGCCGCGATGCGGACCGCGGCGGTCGTCTTGCCGTAGCCGGCCGGGGCCACCACCGCCGTGAGCACGTCGTCACGGCGGGCGAGGTGCTCGACGAGGGCCTCGCGCACCACGACGTGATCCGCCAACCGGGGCGGACGCATCTTCGCCCACACGAGCGGAATGGGAGGAGCGCTCACCCGCCCAGTGTGGTCGCCCGCGGCCGGATCCGGCCTCGCCCGTCGCACCGGATCACCCGTCGCCCCACCGACGGGTGAGCCCGGGTGAACCGCGTCCGGGGGCGATGTGGGCCGCACCCGCATCGGGTTGTGATGTGGCCATCGACCGGGAGCGACCCGGTCGTACGACACGGAGGTTCCCCCTCATGCAGTTCCAGAAGAGTGTGCAGATCGACGCCGACGCCGACCGGGTGTGGGAGATCGTCGCCCACGAGTTCGACCGGGTCGGCGAGTGGTCGTCGGCCGTGGCCTCCTCGGGCCCGAACCCCGACGCCCCCACGCCCGACGGCGCGACCGTCGGTGGTCGGGTGTGCGCCACCGACTTCGGTGACCTGAAGGAGACCTTCACGATGTACGACGAGGCGGGGAAGCGGTTCACGTTCGTGGTCACGGGCATGCCGTCGTTCATCACCCACGCACAGAACACGGTGGCGGTGCGGCCGCTCGGTGCGGGCCGGGCCGAGGCATCGCTCAACATCCGGATGGAGACCAATGCAGTCGGCAAGGTGATGGGTCCGATGTTCGCCATCAAGCTCAAGAACACCCTCGATGCCTTCCTGGGCGAGCTCAAGGCCTACGTCGAGTCGGGTGAGCTGTCGAAGCGCAAGCAGAAGCAGCTGGCCAAGGCCGCATGAGACGCCGGCTCCGGCCTCGCGGGCCCAGGCGGCGACCGGACCCGCCGTGACGCCCACCCACTCCCCCGGGTGGTGCGCCACGGTGGGGCCGGCCTCGTCGTCCAGCTCCACGGCTACGGGGCCGACGAGCGTCAGTTCGACACCCTGCTCCCCCTCGGTGTGCCGGTCACGACCGTCACGCCGCCGGCACCCGAGCTCGTCGAGCCGGGTCGCGGCTGGTGGACCCCCGCCGTGCAGGGCGGCCGACTCGAGCTCGCACCGGCGGACGGCGTCGACCGGGCCGTCGACCTCGTGGCCGACACGATCGAGCGATGGCAGCTCGCCACCGGGCACGGGCCCGAGCGCACGGCCCTCGTCGGCTACAGCCAGGGGGCGTCGCTCGCCTTGACCGTCGTGTCACGTCGACCCGGGCTGGTCGGCGCCGCGGCCACGGCCGCGGGCTTCCTCCTCCCCGACGAGGCCGTCGTGACACCGGCGCCTCCGGTCCGCATGCTCGTCATGAACGGCACCCTCGATCCGATCGTCGACGAACCCACCCACCGATCGACGGTCGAACGGCTCCGAGCCGCCGGCCATGACGTGATCGACCGCCGGGACCGTGTGCCCCACGTGCTCGACCGGGCACAGGCCGACGCAATCGACCGACACCTCGGCGACTGGTTGGATCGCGGCACCGCCGACGACCCCCGACCGGCTGGCACGGGGCGGCCCGCGGCGCCAGGATGAAGCCATGCGCGCCTGGCAGATCGACGACACCGGCAATCCTCTCGACGTGATGGTCCTGCGGGACCTGCCGGACCCGTCGGCCGGTGAGGATCAGGTCGTCATCGAGATCGAGGCCGCCGGCATCGGGTTCCCCGACATGCTCCAGGTCCAGGGTGGCTACCAGGTGAAGCCACCGCTGCCGTTCACACCCGGCAACGAGATGGTCGGGGTCATCACCGAGGTCGGTGCGGGCGTGGACGGCTGGTCGGTCGGCGACCGGGTCGGCGCCCTCGACGGCGGCGGCCTCGCCACCCACACGACGCTGCGGGCCTCGAGCCTGCTGCCGGTGCCCGACCACCTGTCGAGTGCCGAAGCCGTGGCGATGTTGGTCAACCACGGCACCACGCTGTTCGCCCTCGAGAACCGTGCCTCGATCCAACCGGGCGAGACCCTGCTCGTCACCGCCGCGGCCGGCGGTGCCGGCTCGTCCGCGGTGCAACTCGGCAAGGCGTTGGGGGCGCGTGTGATCGGCTTGGCCGGCGGGCCCGAGAAGGTCTCGATGGTCTACGACCTCGGCGCCGACGTGGCGCTCGACTACCGCGAGATCGACATCGTCCCGACGATCCGGGACATCACCGAGAACCGCGGCGTCGACGTCTGCTACGAGGCCGTCGGCGGCGACGTGTTCGACCAGGTCCGGCGGTGCATGGCCTGGGACGGTCGACTGCTCGTGATCGGCTTCACCTCCGGCCGGATCCCCGACGTCCCGGCCAACCACGTGCTGCTCAAGAACTACTCGGTCGTCGGGGTGCACTGGGGCGCGTCGATCATCCGCGACCCCGAGGCGATGCGCCGGGGTTGGGATCGCCTCGTGCAGCTCACCGCCGACGGTCAGCTGGTGCCGCCCGTGACGGCCACCCGGCCCCTCGACGAAGCCGCCCAGGCCCTCGACGACATCGGCAACCGTCTCACCACCGGCAAGGTCGTGGTGTTGCCCCAGGCCTGAACGCCGATCCGTCGTCGGGTCGCCGTCCTACCATCGCGGGGTGCGCCGGCTCCTCGTCCTCCTCGGTCTCGTGCTCGCCGCCGCGTGTACCGACGACGGCGCCGACGGTCGCGCCGACGCGACCGCCTTCGACGACCCGACCGAGGTGGTGTTGCACCTGCGGGGCGACGGGTGTGCGCCGAACATCGCCGGGCTCGCCACCGTGGTCGACATCGGCGGCGGGCTCGGTGTGACCGTGGCCCATGCCTTCGACGACCTGGCCACTTTCGAGGTGGTCGAGAGCGACGGGACGGTCGTGGCCGCCGACATCCTCGCGAGCGACCGCGAGCTCGACCTCGCGGTGCTCCGGCTCGATCGGAACGGTCCGCACACGGTCGTGGCGCCCGCCTCCTCCCGCCTCACGGAGGACGCGACGGTGGTGACCTTCGGACGCATCGACGACGGGCCGGTGGCTCGTGAGGCGGCGGTGTTGCGTCGGGTCACACTGACGCTCGACGGGGAGGGCCGCCGGCTCGGCTACGAGCTCGGCGTCGACGTCTCCCCCGGCGACTCCGGTGGTGCGGTGCTCGACGGGAGCGGACGCCTCGCCGCCGTCGTCTTCGCGTCGGCCCGCGGCGACGACCGCAGCTGGTCGACCTCGACGAGTGAACTCATGGCCCTGCTCACCGAGGCCACCACCACGACCACCCCGATCCCCCTCACCTGCCCCTGACCGAAGACCCGGGCAGTTCCGAGCCCCAGCGAGGAACTGTGTGAGCGAGGTGAACGTCAGCGAACCGAGCGGCAGCCCCAGCGAGGAACTGTGTGAGCGAGGTGAGCGTCAGCGAACGTCGCGACGGCGGGCAGCCAGCCGTTCGGTGAGTGCCTCGACCGACCCGCCGTCGAGGGCGGCGGCGGTGAGGTGGTCGGCGTCGGTGTCGGGGGCGAGCCCACCGACCGGCTGTTCGAGGTCCAGGTCGGCCGGGAACGCGTAGCCGCCACACGCGGCGACGGCGGCACGATGGACCCGCGCCTGGTCCCACCCGTCGGCGACGCGGGCCTGCAGGGCCGGCAACACGGCGGCGGCCATCCGCGGTCCGTCCATGGCCTCCATCACCTGCCCGAACGGCGACGACACCTGCAACAGGTTGGCCATGCGCTGGACGTCGGTCGTCACGTTGGTTCCGGCGGCGTGGAAGACGGCCGGGTTGAAGAACACACCGTCGCCGGCCTCGAGGGCGAGCTGCACGTGGTGCTCGGCGTAGTAGGCCTTCACGTCCTCGTTGCGCCAGCCCAGGTAGCCGATGTCCCAGCGCTGGGAGAACGGCAGGTAGGTGGTCGGTCCGGAGGCGACCGGCATGTCGACGTGGGCGACCGCGCCCTGGAGGGTGAGCGCCGGTGACAGCAGGTGGATGTGGCGGGGGAACCGGGCCGCCTGCTCGTCGGTCATGAAGCCGAGGTGGTAGTCGCGGTGCGGCTGCTGGGCCTTGCCGCCCGGACGGACGACGTTGATCTGTGAGCTGAGGGTGAACCCCGGCCCGAGCCACGCCGTGCAGACCGCATGCAGTGCCGCCCGCTCGTAGTAGTCGACGAAGAGTCCGGGCTCGGCGACGGCGAGCTTCTCGAGTGCGTTCCAGACCCGGTCGTTGGTGCCGGCCTCGGCGAAGTGGTCGCCGAACTGCTGACCCGCCGCATGTTGTGCGGCGATGAGGGCCTCGAACGCGGCGGTACCGGCATCGAGGGTGGGCCGATCGACGAGACCCTTGATCGCGACGATGCCGGGCCCGTTCGCGAACACCGCGGCGAGCTCACCGAGCAGGTCGAGGTCGGCTTCGGCCAGCATGGCGGCCTCGTAGACGGGCACACCGTCGACGACGTCGATCGCCCGCTGCACGGTGCCGAGATCGTCGCCGCGTTCGACGATCGCGGCGAGATCCGCCACGTCGACCTGTGAGTTGTCCATCCATGTCGTGCTCATCGGGGAGCTCCTCTCACCAGCCGATGCGCTGATCGGCCTTGCCCTTGTCGAGATCGGCCCGGGCCTCGATCACGCTCTGCATGTTCGACACCTCCGGCACACCGACCTCCCAGAACGAGCCACCCTCGGTCCAGGTGTACTGATCGACCTCGAGC
>JAHDBV010000053.1 GCA_020630195.1 Acidimicrobiales bacterium | reverse complement strand
TCGACGTGCTGGTGGCGACCACCGTGATCGAGGTCGGTGTCGACGTCCCGAACGCCACGGTCATGATCATCCTCGACGCGGCCCGGTTCGGGATCGCCCAGCTGCACCAGCTCCGCGGCCGCGTCGGTCGTGGTGAGCACGCGTCGACGTGCTGGCTGGTCGGGGAGACCACCACCGACGACGGTTCGTCACGCCTCCAGGCGCTGGTCGATTCGACCGACGGCTTCGAGCTCGCCGAGGTCGATCTCGATCTGCGCGGCGAAGGCACGATCCTCGGCGAGCGCCAGAAGGGCCAGAACGATCTGAAGCTCGCCTCGTTGCGGCGGGACCGGGAGCTCGTGGCCGTGGCCCGGCGGGTGGCGGTCGACATCGCCGATGCCGACCCGTTCCTCCGTGAGCACCCGGACATCGCCACCGAACTCGAACTCTTCCTCGACGCGGAAGACGCCGCCTTCCTGCTGAAGGGCTGACCCCCGCCGGACGGGTTCGGGCGGTCCCGGCGGTCTCAGTCGCTGAAGCTCGGGCGGTCGCCGAACCCGTCACCGCCGTCGTCGTCCTCGCCACCGAGGACGATGTCCCACCGGTCGAGGCAGTCTCGGCAGCGATAGGGCAACACGGTGCCGACCTCGAGCGGCCCGTCACCCGGGAACCAGCCCAGTGGGTACGAGTTGCCGCCGCAGTCGACGCAGACGATGACGGGATCCGGTTCGATCACACCGCCACGCTAGATCGCCGATCGACGAGGTGGGTCGGGTCGGTAGTCTCGCCCGCGATGCGGATCATCTCCGGAACGGCTCGAGGCCGCCCGCTCCGAGGCCCCGAGGGGCACGGCACCCGCCCGATCACCGATCGGGCGAAGGAGGGGATCTTCAACATGCTCCTCCCGATCGTCGACCTCGACGGGGCGACGGTCGTCGACCTGTTCGCCGGGAGCGGCTCGTTCGGGCTCGAGTGTCTGAGCCGAGGCGCCGAGCGGGCGATCTTCGTGGAGCGAGGGCGCCCGGCACTCGAGGCGCTGCACCACAACATCGACACGCTCGGCTTCGCCGATCGGGCCAAGGTGCTCGTGGGCCCGGTGGAGGTGCACCTGCCCGCGCTGCCCGACGCCGACCTCGCCTTCTGCGACCCGCCCTACGCCGACGACCCGTGGACGTCGCTGTTCGACGGGCTGACGGCCGACCTCGTGGTGGGCCATGCCGAGCGCGAGATCCCGCTGCTGGCGGGGTGGGAGGAGCTGCGTCGACGGAACTACGGCCGGGCCCGGATCCTCATCGCCGAACGCATCTCGACGGATTGACCACACCATCCGTGGTCATGTGACTACAGTGGGCGCTCGGAGTTGTCGGGGCAGACCGACTCTTTTTCGGACGCCCACATGACCACCGCCTTCTACCCGGGATCCTTCGATCCGATCCACCGTGGCCACCTGATGGTCGTCGCCGTGGCCGCGTCGATCTTCGATCGCGTGATCGTCGGGGTGGGGTACAACGCCGAGAAGCCGTCGGGCATGTTCACGCCCGACGAACGGGCGGCCATGATCACCGACAGCGTCGCCGAGATCGCCGCCCCCTGGGCCGACCAGCTCGGTGCCATCGAGGCCGTGACGTTCACCGGCCTCGCCACGGTCGCGGCGGCCGCCGCCGGGGCCGACACCCTCGTGAAGGGTGTGCGTGGCGCGGTCGACCTGTCCGACGAGATGCAGCAGGCCGACATGAACCTGCGCACCGGCGCCATGCCCACCCTGCTCGTGCCCGCCACCGGGCCCGACTCGCTCGTCTCTTCTCGCTATGTCCGTGACATCGCCCGCCTCGGCGGCGATGTCAGCGGGGTCGTCCCCGGCCCCGTTCTCCATCGCCTCCGGGAGCGCACCTCATGACCGTCGCCGATCCGTTCAACCAGCTCGTCGCCGATCCCTATCGGGAGCCGGACACCGACGTCCTGCTCGACGAGGCCATCCAGCTCCTCGCCGATGCCCGGACCTCGACGATGGGGTCGAGCATCAAGATCGACCGCGACGAACTGCTCGGTCTCCTGCTCGAGGTGCGCGAGCGTCTGCCCGAGGAGCTCCGCTCCGCCCGCTGGCTGCTCAAGGAGCGCGAGGAGTTCATCCGGCGGGCCCGGGTCGAGCGGGACGAGATCGTGCTCCAGGGCCGCCAGACCGTCGAGGGCATCATCGAGCGCCAGGCCGTCGTGCGTGCCGCAGAGGCCCGCGCCCGCCAGGTGATCGCGGACGCGGAGGCCGAGACGCGGCTGATGCGACGCCAGACCGAGGACTACTGCGACCGGAAGCTCGCCGGGTTCGAGCAGCTCCTCGTCCGGACCCAGGCCACCGTCGCCGAGGGCCGGGATCGTCTGCTCGGCCAGGCCTCGCTCGAGCACTCACCTCCGCCGCCTCCGGCTCGTCCCCTCGAGCTCGAGGACTGACCCACACCACGACGTGGCGGGTCCGTGCGGGTGCACGGACCCGGGCGGCACACTGGGCGCATGGCCCGGGCACCCCGACTCATCGTCGACGTCACCGATCTGCGGCGCCGCCTCGGGCAGCGCCGGGAGGTGCAGATCGACCTCGATCTGGCACCGACGACCGTCGTCGACACGTCCTCGACGGCCGAGCCGGTCGTCGGCGCGGTCGTGTTCGAGTCGATCGAACGCGGTGTGACGGTGCTCGGCTCGATCGAACTCGGCTGGGACGGCTCGTGCCGGCGATGCCTCGAGCCCGTGTCGGGCCGCGTCGAGGCCGAGATCGACGAGATCTTCCAGGTCGGTGCCGGCGACCACGAGGACCTGCGCGACTTCGACGGTGAGCAGGTGGATCTCGTGCCGGTGGTCGCCGAGACGGTGGCGTTCGCCCTGCCGCTCGCGCCCCTCTGCCGGGAGGACTGTCCGGGGCCCGATCCCGATCGGTACCCCACCCGGACCGAGGCCGAGCTGGAGGCCGAGGCGGCGGCCGCACCGCCGGTCGCCGATCCCCGTTGGGCGGCGTTGGCCGAACTCGACCTCCGTGACGACGCCTGAGGCGTCGGTACCGGGGATCGTCCCCGCTAGCCTCCACGAGTCGCACGGTGCGTATCGGTGTCGGCCCCCTGCTCGGGCCCGCCTCCCGCATCGCCGTCTCGATCCGGAGAGAGCACGATGGCCGTTCCCAAGAAGAAGAAGTCCAAGGCCAAGACCCGCAGCCGTCGGGCATCCGCCTGGAAGGTCTCGGCGCCGTCGCGTTCCACCTGCGACCGCTGCGGAGCGGTGAAGCTCCCGCACCGGGTGTGCGCCTCCTGCGGTTGGTACAAGGGCCGTCAGGCCATCGACGTCGACTGAATCCGTCATGACCCTGCCCGTCGCCGTCGACGCCATGGGCGGGGACTCCGCCCCCGACACGATCGTCGAGGGGGCGGTCGCCGCCGTCGCCGAAGGTGCGTCGGTCATCCTCGTCGGAGACCCGGACGCGCTCGGCACCGATCACGGTCTGCCGGTGCATCCGGCGTCCGAGGTGATCCCGATGGGCGCCGATCCGGCGTCGTCGGTCCGCAAGATGAAGGACGCCTCCGTGGTGCGAGCCGCCGAGCTCGTCCGCGACGGCGAAGCGTCCTCGATGCTCTCGGCCGGCAACACCGGCGCCGCGATGGCGGCGTCGCTGCTGCGGATGGGCCGGATCAAGGGCATCGCCCGGCCGGCCATCGCCATCCCGTTCCCGGTCGACGGCCGGCATCCGTGCGTGCTGCTCGACTGTGGCGCCAACGCGGAGTGTCAGCCCGAGTGGCTCATGCAGTTCGGCCAGATGGCCGCCGTCTACAGCCGGGTCCGGTTCGGGATCGAGACCCCACGAGTCGGTGTGCTCACGATCGGCGAAGAGGCCGGCAAGGGCAACACGCTCGTCAAGGAGACCGTGGCCCTGATGGAGGCCGGCGGGTGGGAGGAGGCCTGTGGGGCCACCTACGCCGGCAATCTCGAGGGTCGCGACATCATGACCGACGTGGCCGAGGTCGCCGTGTGCGACGGCTTCACCGGCAACATCGTGCTCAAGTCGCTCGAGGGTGGGGTCGGCTCCGCACTCGACCGGATCCGTGCCGCGATGCGTTCGACACCCGAGGCCGCGGCCGCCGCCGATGTGCTCGCCCCCTATCTCGACCCGGTCTTCGACGTGCTCGACGTCGACAACACCGGCTCGGCGCTGCTCCTCGGGGTGCGTGGTGTGTCGATGATCAGCCACGGCTCGTCGTCGGTGCACGCCATCACCCGGGCCATCCACACCGCCGAATCCATGGTGGGTGAGGGCATCGTCGAACGGCTCCGGGAGATGGTCGGGAAGTGACCGAACCGTCCGGCCCCGGAACCTCCGGCTCCACGTCGGACGCGACGACCGACGAGACGGTGCCCGACGTCGGCGACACCGGCGGCGCCGTCGCCTTCGACGAGCTCGACGAGAAGCTCGCCGCCTTCCACGCCTTCCGGAAATCCGATTCGGTCGTCGCCGACGATCTGCTCGAGTCGCTCGGCGCCTCGGGTGAGGTCGATCGCGACATCGTGCTCGAGCTCTCCGCCCCTCGGCCGCTCGGCCACCCCGATCGGTTCCTCCGCTCCCACACCCTCGTCGTGCGCGCCCTCGAGGTCCTCGACCGCAACGGTGCCCGCGGCGTGCGGGTCGACTCGAAGTGGCTGGGCCCGCTCCGCCCCGTCGCCGGGTTCTTCGTCCAGCAGGTGACCCACTTCATCGTGCGGCAGTACGTGTCGACGGTCGTCGATCACCTCCAGCGCCTCTACGCCCGACGCGAGGCGAACTGTCTGCCCGACGACGACCAGCGGCTGCTGCTGACCCGGGCCCGACGCCACATCGACCGGATCGCGCCGGGATTCAAGCGCAATCCGTTGGGGGTGCCCACGTTCCTGCTCGGTGGTGCGGTGCTGTCGACCGCCATCTCCGCGCTCCAACAGCTGCTGCTCGCCACCCTCAGCAACCCGTTCGTCCGGGTGGCGATCGTCGTGATCGGATTCGCCCTGATCGCCGGTGCGGGGTGGGCGGTCCTGCGTGGCGCCGCGGCGGCGCGACGGCGGATCAATCTCACGATCGACGAGCCGCTGGCGGCGCTCTATCAGGTCATCGGGCGGTGTGGTGACCCGCCACGTGACCATGCCCAGATCTTCGCCCTGATCGCGACGGCGATCATCCTCGTGGTCGGATTCATCGCGCCGATCGGCGTCGGCATCTCCTGGCTGTTGGGCTGAGCCCCCGGCGCTCATCGGTGCTCCGTGGCATCCCGCGGTTGCAAGCACGCTCAGCAAGCAGCCGGGGAGCTACACTCGGGCGCCGTTCACCGCTCAGGAGGGTGTCGTGCCGGCGGAGACCCACATGTCCCAATCGCCGATGAGTCGCGACGATGTCGTCGAACTCGTCAAGGATCGTCTTGCCGACATCCTCGAGATCGAGCCCTCGGAGATCGCCGAGGGTGATTCGTTCGCGGACGATCTCGAGGCCGACTCGCTGGCGCTGATCGAACTCGTCGAGGCTCTCGAGGAGGAGCTGTCCGACCGCACGGTCGGATTCCGGATCGAAGACGAGGACCTCCAGGACCTGAAGTCGGTCCGAGACGCCGTCGACTACGTCCACAGCCAGGTCGGGTCGTCGTCCTGAAGCCGGCTCCGCCGCAGGCGCTCGTCGAGCGGCTCGGGTTCAGCTTCAACGATTCCACACTCCTCGCCGACGCCCTCACGCACCGCAGCTGGTGCGCCGAGAACCCCGGTCACGAGTCGAACGAACGACTCGAATTCCTGGGTGACGCCGTGCTCGGCCTCGTCGTGACGGCGTTCATCCACCGCACGCTCCCGGAGTACCCCGAAGGCCAGCTCGCCAAGCTGCGGGCCTCGGTCGTCAACACCGGCTCCCTCGCCTCGATCGCGTCCGACCTGGGCCTCGGCGACGGGCTCCTGCTCGGGCGTGGCGAGGATCGGTCGGGTGGCCGACAGAAGGAATCCATCCTCGCCGACACCTGCGAAGCCGTGATCGGCGCCGCCTATGTCGACGGCGGTTGGGCCGGCGTCGAGCGCTGGGTGCTCGACCTGATGCGCCCCTCGATCGAGGCCGGCGCCGCCGATCCGGGCCGCGACGACCACAAGACCCGTCTCCAGGAGACCACCGCCAAGATGGGCCTGGGTGGGCCCGACTACGAGGTGAGTGCCTCCGGACCCGACCACGACCGCGAGTTCGTCGCCGTCGTCGTGGTCGACGGACATCCGATCGGCTCCGGTGCGGGCCGATCGAAGAAACGTGCCGAGCAGGCGGCCGCCCGGGCGGCGTGCCACCACCTGCGTGATTCAGAGGAGCCGCGTGATGCCTCCCGCCCTTGAGTTGCCCGAGATCGAGATCCTCCGTCGGGAGTCCGAGCGCGACCTCGTGAGCCGCAAGATCAAAGCCGTCGACCTCGGCGCGATGAAGACGTTCCCGGGCCACCGGACCAAGAAGTCCGTGGCCGAGCCCCTCGAGGGCGAGAAGATCGACGCCATCGAGCGCCGAGGTCTCGACCTCCTGCTCCACCTGTCGAACGAGAACACCATCGTGTTGTCGCTCGGCGCTCTCGGCAGCATGCATCGGGTCCCGTCCAAGACGGCCGACATCGACGGCACGATCCTCACCCTGACCTTCACCCAGGGCGGTGATCTGCGCATCGCCGACCCCGAGTCGACGACGGAGATCCGTGTCGTGCCCACCGAAGGCCTCGCCGAGGTGTTCGCCGAGCTCGCTCCGCTCGGCCACGACCTCTACGTCAACCCCATCTCGTGGGTCGACTTCGGTCGGACCGTGCTGGCCTCCAGCCAGCCGCTCAAGGTGCTCCTCCTCGACTCCTCGGTCTTCGTCGGGATCGGGGACGTGTACGCCGACGAGATCCTCTTCGATTCGGGCCTGCGCCACGATCGCACGTCGTCGGAACTCTCGATCCAGGAGATCCGGCGCCTCCACCGCTCGATCGTCCAGATGTTCCACGACGCCATCAAGTACGGCGGCACGAACCTCGAGACGCGCCCGTTCGCCGATCCGGCGGGCAACGTGGGCAACTACGGCGACCACATCGCCGTCTACGGCAAGGCCGGCGAGCTGAGCCCGCGGTCGCGCCTGCCGATCAAGAAGGCCCAGTTCAAGGGCCGTCCGGTGTTCTTCTGCGATACCCAGGTGTGACCCGTGCATCTCAAGACGCTGTCCATCAAGGGCTTCAAGTCCTTCGCTGACGCGGCCACCCTGGAGCTCGAACCGGGTGTGACCGTGGTGGTCGGCCCGAACGGGTCCGGCAAGTCGAACGTGGTCGACGCGATCGCGTGGGTGCTCGGCGCCCAGGCGCCGAAGTCGGTCCGCAGCCAGAAGATGGACGACGTCATCTTCGCGGGCACTTCGAATCGTCAGGCCCTCGGCCGCGCCGAGGTGACGCTCACGATCGACAACTCCGACGGGATGCTCCCGATCGAGTTCCCCGAGGTGGCGATCAAGCGGATCCTGTTCCGCACCGGTGAGAGCGAGTACTCGATCAACGGCGCCCCCTGCCGTCTGCTCGACATCGCCGAGCTGCTGTCCGACTCCGGTGTGGGTCGCCAGCAGCACATCATCATCTCCCAGGGCCAGATCGACGCCGTGCTGAACGCCCGCCCCGAGGATCGCCGGGCGATCATCGAGGAAGCGGCGGGCGTGCTGAAGTACCGCAAGCGCAAGGAGCGTGCGGAGAAGCGCCTGTCGACCACCGACGAGCATCTCTCCCGGGTCCAGGACCTCGTGCGTGAGGTGCGCCGCGGTCTGCGCCCGCTCGAGCGTCAGGCCGAGGCCGCCCGCAAACACGGCGACCTGTTCGAAGAGGTCACGACGCTGCGTCGGCACCTGGCCGGCCGCGAGCTCTCGGCGCTCACCGCCCGTCTCGAAGCCGACCGTCGTCAGCGCAACGAACTCGGCCGGCTCGAGAACGAGATCACGGGCCGCCTCGCCTCTCTCGACGCCGACGTGTTGTCGGCCGAGGCCGAACTCGCGGCACTCGGTGGCTCCGACCTCAACGAGATCCTGAGCCGGGCCCGCTCGCTCGACGAGCGTCTCGGTGGTCGGATCAACCTCGTGGCGGAGCGCCGCCGTCGTCTCGAGTCGGCCCTCCAGTCGACGATCGACACCGACGTGGTGGCGTCGGTCGAGGCCGACCTCGCCCGGGCCCGCACGCAGCTCGCCGACACCGAATCGTCGGCCGCCGCCCTGGCACCCGACTACGCGGAGCTCGAGCTCGCCATCGCCGAGGTCGAACGCGACGAGTCGGCCTTCGTGGCCGAGATGCCCGCCGACGACAGCTCCGTGGCGGTCCTCGCCGCCGAGCTCCGTGCCGAACGCCAGGGTCTCGTCGGTGCGATCCAGCGGGACGACACCCAGCTCGGCCGGGTCACCAGTTCGCTCGTGTCGATCGACGAGCGACGCACCAAGAACGATGCCGCCCGCAACGACGCGAACGCCGTCGCCGCCGATCTCGACGAGCAGGTCGAACGGCTCGTCGCCGAACGCACCCGCCGCGCCGCGGAGCGGGCCGAGGCCACCGAGGCCCACGAGGCGGCCTCGGATGCCCGTCGCCTGGCCGACGCCGAGGCCAGCCGTTGGGCGGCTCGCGCCGACGCGCTCCGCCAGGCACTCGACTCGTTGCGGTCCCGCGCCGGGGCCGACGCCCTCGCCGGCGCCGACGGTGTGCTCGGCACCCTGCTCGATCTCGTGGCCATCGACGACGGTCTCGAAGCCGCCGTCGAAGCCGCCCTCGGCGAAGCACTCCAGGCCGTGGTCGTGGCCGAACCGACCGCGGGCCGCGCCGCCCTCGACCGGCTCGTGTCGGGTTCGGTCTCCGGAGCCGTGCTGCCGCTCGGTCGCTCGGCCGCCGGCATCGACATCCCGGCCGACTCGGTCCGGCATCGGGTGCGCTCGGTGCGCTCCGACGTCGATCCGCTGCTCGACGCCCTGCTCGGCCCGATCCGCCTCGTCGACGGCGACTGGTCGACCGGTGTCGACCGTGCCCTCGCCGAGCCCGCCGAGGTGTTCGTCACCGCCGCCGGCGATCGGTTCGCCCCCGCCGGTTGGCGACTCGGCGACGGCGGCTCCGGTGCCACCGGCGCCGCGCTGGACGAAGCCCAGCAGAAGGCCGACGAGGCGGCGCTCGCCTCCGAGGCGGCCCTCGCCGCCCTCCAGGCCGCCGAGGCCGCCCGCGGCACGAGCCGCCGAGCCGATGACGAGGTCGCCGCACAGCTCGCCAAGGCCGAACGTGACCAGGCCGCCGCCCGCTCCGCCGTGGAGTCGGCCGACGCCCGTGACCCGCAGCTCGACGCCGACGAGGCCGCACTGGGCCAGCAGCGCGCGGAGCTCCAGGAACGACTCGAAGGGCAACGGGCCCGCCTGGCCGAGCTCGACGCCGCCCTCCCCGACGCTGAGGCCGCGGAGGCACGCGTCGCCGAGCAGGAACAGCAGCGACGGACCCGGCAGTCGGAGCTCGACGAACGCCGACGGGCCGTCAACGCCCTCAAGGCGGATCTCGACGTTCGGGCGGCCGGTCTCGAGCAGCGCCGGACCGATCTCACCACCCGTATCGGACAGATGGACGAGCGCCTGACCCGGCTCGAGGGCCAGCGGGACGAGGCGGCGACCCGTCGCATCGACATCGAAGCCCGACTGCGCTCCATCGACGAACTCGCCGTCGCCTTCGACGGTCACCGCGAGCAGGTCCGGACGTGGCTCACCTCGTTGTCGTCCGAGGCCGCCGCGGAGACCGAAGCCGCTCGGCAGGTCTCGGCCACCCTCGCCGCCCGTCGGCGCGATCGGGCCGAACAGGAACGAGCGCTGGCGGAGAACCGTGAACGTGCGGGCCGGCTCGAGCTCGACGAGGCCGAGGCCCGTGTCCGCCTGGAGACCCTCACCGAGGTCGTGCGCCGGGATCTCGACATCGACCCGGCGTCGGCCATGAAGGTCGAACTCCCCGAACTCCCCGACGGGGTCAGTGCCGAGGCCCGTGTCCGGACGCTCGAGCGCGATCTCAAGCTGCTCGGCCCGATCAACCCCCTGGCGCTCGAGGAGTACGAGCAGCTGAAGGAACGCCACGAGTTCCTCGACGCCCAGCTCACCGATGCGAAGAGCTCCCGCAAGGAACTGCTGACGCTCATCAAGTCGATCGACGCCGAGATCGTCTCGGTCTTCACCTCCGCCTTCGCCGATGTGGCCGAGAACTTCGTCGAGTTGTTCTCCGTCCTCTTCCCCGGTGGCCGCGGCCGGCTGGCCCTCACCGACGTCGAGGACCTGCTCGAGTGCGGGATCGAGATCGAAGCGAAGCCGTCGGGCAAGAACGTGAAGAAGCTGTCGTTGCTCAGCGGTGGCGAGCGCTCCCTCACCGCTCTCGCCTTCCTCTTCGCCGTGTTCCGCAGCCGACCCTCGCCGTTCTACGTGATGGACGAGGTCGAGGCCGCGCTCGACGACGTGAACCTGCACCGCTTCCTCCAGCTCGTGGAGGAGTTCCGCAACGATGCGCAGCTCGTCATCGTGAGCCACCAGAAGCGGACCATGGAGGCGGCCGACGTGCTCTACGGCGTGTCGATGAAGCCCGGTGGCTCGTCGAAGGTCGTCTCGGAGCGGGTCGAGGCCCGGGTGGCCTGACCCGGGGCCTCGGGCCCCGCGCCCGAGGCGCTAGGGCAATCGCTGGAACCAGGCCAGGCTCAGCGCCGCCACCAGGGTCAGCACCACGAACGCCGCGGCCACGAACCAATCGGTGATCTCGCGTTCCACCTGCTGGGTGCCCACCGCCGAACCGATGTCGTCGTAGACGGCCTGCAGCTCGTCGCTCGAGGCCGCGGCGAAGAAGCTGCCGCCGGTCTCGGCCGCGATGGCCTCGAGGTTCTCGATGCGCACGGGCACGGGGATGATCTCGTTCTCGACCAGATCCGGGGTCTCGGGGTCGTCGAAGACGATGACACCATCGGCCGTGCCGAAGGCGATCGTCGACACCGCCACACCCTGCTCGATCGCGGCCTGGACCGCGAGCGCATCGGGGCGGCCGACGGTGGTCTCCCCGTCGGACAACAGCACGATCCGGGCCGGCGGTGGATCGCCGTTCTCGTCGGGCGCCGCCGGAGCCAGACGCAGGGCGTCGAGTGACACGAAGATCGCTTCGCCGATGGCGGTCGACTCGTCGAGCTCGAGGGTCTCGATGGCCCGGGTGACGAGGGCGTGGTTCTGTGTCGGGGGGACCTGCACCGATGCCTGTCCCGAGAAGGCGACGAGGCCGACGTTGAGCTGATCGGGGAGCTCCTCGACGAACTCCATGGCGGCGGCCTTGGCCGCGTCGATCCGGGTGGGGGAGATGTCGCCGGCTTCCATCGACAACGACACGTCGATCGCGATCATCACGGTGGCCCGCTCGACGGGTTCGTCGACGAGTCGATTCGGCCGGGCGACAGCGATGGCGAGCAGCACCATGGCGAGACAGAACCCGACGGCCGGCACGATCCGGCGCCAGCCGGGGTCGGCGGTCGCGAGGCTCGGGTACAGGTCGGTCGTGGCGAGCCGCAGGGCGTAGGTGGCGCGTCGGCGCTGCATGACGACGTAGGCGATCGCGAGGGCGAGCACCACGAGCAGGGTGAGCAGGCGGGTGGGGGATTCGACGCCGTTGATCAGTTCGTTCATGACGGCTCCGGGCGGCTGGGGATCATCGGCTCGCCGCGGCCAGGCGGTGACGGCGGTGGGACAGGAACCGGACCATGTCATCGAGCCACGGTCGGTCGGTCGACAGATCGGCGACGTCGATTCTCGCCCGTCGGAGCTCGGCGTCGACCGCGGCCCGATGGGCGGAGGCATCGGCGGCGTAGGCCTCGCGGACCGAGCGTCGACCGGTGTTGACGGTCCGTTGCTGGCCCGATCCGGGGTCGGTGATCACGATGCGGCCGACGTCGGGCAACTCCCGGTCGAGCGGATCGTTGACGCGGACGGCCACGACGTCGTGGCGTTGCGCCACGATCCCGAGTTCCCGGGCGAACGTGGCCGGCGGGCGGAGGAAATCGCTCACCACCACCACGAGGCCCCGACGTCGAGCGACGATGCCGACGCGGGAGAGGGCCATACCGAGATCGGGGTTGCCGCCACCGTCGAACTCCTCGGCGCCGGCGACGTCGTCGAGCACCCGGAGCAGGTGCCGTCGTCCGGATCGGGCCGGCACGACGGCGGGTTGATCGGTGCGGGCGAGTACGGCGCCGAGCCGGTTGCCGTCCGCATTCGTCACGAAGGCCACGGTCGCCGCCGCGGCGAGCACGAGGTCGTCCTTGGTCGCGGACGCGGAGCCGAACCGGAGGCGGGCGGCCCGGTCGACCACCAGCCACGTCTGGAGTTCACGCTCGGCGATGGCTTCGCGCACGTGCGGCTCGAGGGTGCGGGCCGAGACGTTCCAGTCGATCCGGCGGACGTCGTCACCCGCGGCGTAGAGGCGGGTGTCGCCGGGCTCGGTGCCGTGGCCGGCGCGCAGGCCACGGTGGTCGCCCTGCAGGAGACCGTCGAGCCGGACCGTGACGTCGAGCTCGAGGCGTCGCAGCACCTCCCGGGTGCCCGGATCGGTCGCCGGCGTGGAGGTCACCGAGGCGGCGGCGGCAGGTCGCGGCGGGTCTCGGGCGACGGTGCGGTCGGGGCGGGGAACGGCGACGGCGCCTGTTCGCGGGGCGTGATCGGGGCGGCCGGCACGACCGACAGGACGCGGTTGCACACGTCGTCGGCGGAGATGCCCTGGGCGAGCGCCTCGTAGGACAGCATGATCCGATGCCGCAGCACGTCACGAGCGACGTCGAACACGTCCTGTGAGGTGGCGAAGTCCCGGCCGCGGAGCACCGCGAGCGCTCGGGCGGCGGCCACGAGGCCGAGCGTGGCCCGCGGGCTCACGCCGAAGTCGATGAGGGGTTCGAGATCGACCAGGCCCCGGTCGGCGGGCTCGCGGGTGGCCATGACGATGTCGACCGCGTACTGCGACACGGCGGTGTCGACATAGACCCGGTCGGTGTGGTCCTGGAGGAGCCGAAGCTGGTCGATCGTGAGCACGTTGTGGGCGTCGCCGCCGCCGGCCTGGGCCCGGCGCACGATCTCGAGTTCCTCGGCCGGCGACGGGTAACCGACCAACACCTTCATGAGGAAGCGGTCCCGCTGGGCCTCGGGCAGTGTGTAGACACCCTCGGACTCGACCGGGTTCTGGGTGGCGAGCACGAAGAACGGATCGGGCAGGGCCCGGGTCTCGCCGCCGATGGACACCTGGCGTTCGGCCATGACCTCGAGCAGCGCCGACTGCACCTTCGCCGGTGCGCGGTTGATCTCGTCGGTGAGCACGAGGTTGGCGAACACCGGCCCCCACTCGGTGTCGAACTGCTCGGTCGAGCTGCGCCACACCCGGGTGCCCACGAGGTCGGCGGGCAACAGGTCGGGGGTGAACTGGAGTCGGACGAACGAGCCTCCGACGACCTCGGCGAGGGTCGACACGGCGAGGGTCTTGGCGAGGCCCGGCAGGCCCTCGAGCAGCACGTGCCCACGTGCGAGCAGACCGACCACGAGCCGTTCGACCAGGTGGTCCTGGCCGACGATCACCCGTTTCACCTCGACGACGACCTGCTCCAGCAGCGCGGCGGCTTCCTGGGCGGGGTCGGGGGCGGCCGGCACGGGCTCGGGCTGAGCGGCGAGCGGATCGGGTCGGTCGATGGGGGGCTGCGGGGGTTCCATGGCTCTCCAGGAACGGGGGCGGGACCCCAGTCAATCGGCCGGGAAGAAAACTCGGCGAAAGGTGGGGTGGACGACCTCGCTAGCTTCGTGCACATGCGAATCCTGGTCGTGGATGACGAACCCGATCTGGCCGACGGCATCGCGGTGTCGTTGCGTCGCCTCGGCTACGCCGTCGATGTGGCCAACAGCGGCGCGGATGCCCTCGACCGTCTCGCGCTCACCCCGTACGACCTCGTCACGCTCGACCTCACCCTCGGCGACATGGACGGCCGCGACGTGTGTCGCCGGATCCGGGGTGGGGAAGCGGTCGACCCGGCGGTCCGGGTGTTGATGCTCACCGCCCGCGACACCGTCGACGACCGGGTGGCGGGCCTCGACGACGGTGCCGACGACTACCTCGTCAAGCCCTTCGCCCTCCGGGAGCTGGCCGCCCGGGTGCGCTCGTTGCTGCGGCGTGAGACCTCCGCCGGAGACGCCCGGGCCCAACACGGCCCGCTCGTGCTCGACGACGCACGGCGCGAACTCTCCTGGAACGGTGCGGAGGTGAAGGTCACGGCGAAGGAGTTCGCCCTGTGCCGCTACTTCCTCGCGTCACCCGGCACCGTCTACTCCCAGGAGCACCTGCTCGAACACGTCTGGGACGAAGCGGCCGATCCGTTCACCAACACCGTGCGGGTCACGGTGGGGACGCTGCGCCGCAAGCTCGAGTCGGTGGCGGGTCGACCCGTCATCGAGACCGTGATCGGCGCCGGCTACCGCCTCCTCGACGATCTCGGCGAGGCCGATCCCGTCGATGGCTGAGCCCGCCCGCGCCCGACGGTTCTCGTCGATCCGGTTCCGGCTGTCGCTGGCGTTCGCGTCCGCGGTGTTCGCGCTCGGGTCGATCCTGGTGGGCGGGATCTACCTGTTCCAGCAGTCGCGCCTCGACGACCCCAGCATCGACGTGTTCCCCGTCGTCGTCCTCGGTGAGGACGGGGATCGGCGGGTCGAGTACCGGGCGCCGCGCGACGAGATCGAACGGTTCGCCGTCGAGCGGATCCAGACCGAGATCGACCGGGCAGCCCTCGATCGACTCCGCCGGGGGAGCATCGCGGCGCTCGCGGCCCTGGCGATCGCCTCGTTCCTCGCCGGCTGGGTGCTGGCCGGCTGGGCGCTGCGGCCCGTCAACCGGATCGTGCGGGTGGCCCGGGACATCTCCACCACCGACCTCTCGCGGCGCATCGAACTCACCGGCCCCGACGACGAGCTCCGCGACATCGCCGACACCTTCGACGCGATGCTCGATCGCCTCCAGGGCGGCTTCCACGACCAACAACGCTTCATGGCCGATGCGTCGCACGAGCTCCGGAACCCCCTCGCCATCATCCGGACCCACCTCGAACTGGCCGCCGACGGCGACGATGACGAACGCGCACACTCGTTGTCCGTCGCCGAGGCGGCGGCCGAACGCCTCGGCGCACTCGTCGACGACCTGATGGTGGCGGCCCGCGCCACCGACCCGACCCGGGAGGCCGTGCCGGTCGAGCTGGGTGAGCTCGTCCACGCGGTCGCCCGGGACTTCCGCCCGGCCGCCGCCGATCGCGACATCGACCTCCTCGCCGATGTCTCGGCGGTGGTGGGCGAGCCGGCGGTGGTTCGCGGCGACGACCTGGCCCTGCGACGCTCGATCGCCAACCTCGTGGCCAACGCGATCCGGCTGGCGCCCGCGGACACCCGCGTCACCATCGAGCTGCACCGGCTCGGCGATCGAGCACGGATCGACGTGGTCGACGAAGGACCGGGCATCGCCCCGGCCGATCGTGAGCTGGTCTTCCAGCGGTTCTGGCGGGGCGCCGACGCCGGGCGTGGGACCGGGCTCGGACTCTCGATCGTCCGTGACGTCGCCGAGCGGCACGGCGGCAACGCCACGCTCACGGCCGAAGACGGTGGTGGGTCCAGATTCAGCGTCTGGTTGCCGATATCGCAGCGGACGGCGGGCTGATCGCGGCCGGCCGGGCGGCGCTCGTGTTTCGCCGCCCGTTCGCTGCACTTTCGCTCGACCTTCTTTCTCCACGCTTTTCACCCCTCCCCGTAGGTTCGGCAGTACACGGAAGGACACCACCCCGATGACCGACGACGCCGCAGCCCCGAGCCCCGATGCACCACGGTTCCCGCAAGAACCCGCAACTCCGCTCGGGCCGCCGCGTGCGACGTCGCCGTCTGGTTCGGTGTTCGACCGCCCCCCGAGCCGAGCGGGAGCCATCCCTCCTTCTCCGCCCACCGCCCCCGCTCGGCTCGGCTCGTCTCCAACCCCACCGGTCGGTGTTCCGCCCCGGCCGGTGTCCCGCCCCACCACCACCGGAGCCGTCGGCCCGCTGACTCCGCCGTCGGCGACCGACACCGCTCCGACCTCCACGACGACCACCGGTGAGGTGCGTCGGCGTGGAGGGTGGTGGAAGGTGCCCGCCGCCTTCGTCGCCGGAGGCCTCGTCGCCGCCGGCGGATTCGCCGCCGCCCGGGCCACCGAACCCGAGCCGACCGTGGTGACCGAGACCGCCGCCACCGGCGTCGACTCGGGTGTCGCCGCCGCCCCGGCACAGCCGCCGATCCAGCTCGAGATCACCGGCGACGAACCCGTCACCGCCGTCGCCCAGCTCCTCGGACCCGCCGTGGTCCAGATCGAGACCAACGCCGGTCTCGGCTCGGGTGTGAGCTACGACGCCACCAACGGCTACATCCTCACGAACCATCACGTGATCGCCGGTGCCACCCAGATCCAGGTCCGTGCCTCCGACGGGCGCACCTTCGAAGCCGAGGTGATCGGATCCGACCCGACGGTCGACATCGCCGTGGTCTCGGTCGGCGCCGACGCCGGTCTGCCCGAAGCCCAGCTCGCCGTCGGTGAACCGGTGGAGGTCGGTCAGCTCGCCGTCGCCATCGGGTCGCCGTTCCAGCTCCAACAGACCGTCACCGCCGGCATCGTCTCGGCCGTGAACCGTCCGGTGCAGGACCCGGCCGCCGGTTCGGTCGTGGCCATGATCCAGACCGACGCTCCGATCAACCCCGGCAACTCCGGCGGCGCCCTCGCCGACCGGGCCGGTCGGGTCATCGGCATCAACACCTCGATCCGGACCGACGGGACCACCGGCACCAATGCCGGTGTCGGGTTCGCCGTGCCGATCGACACCGCCTTCGACATCGCCGACCGGATCGTGAACGGGATCCCACTCGACACCGCCTTCCTCGGCGTGCGGGCCGAGTCCGAGATCACCGACGACGGGCTCGGTGTCGCCGTCGGCGAGATCACCGCCGGCTCCGCCGCCGAAGCGGCCGGCATCCAGGTCGGCGATCGCATCCTCCGCATCGACGGTGCCCCGGTCTCCGACCTCGGCGAGCTCGCCGGCCTCGTCCGCTCCAAGCGTCCCGGCTCGACGGTGTCGCTCGACGTGCTCCGTGGTGGCGAGGAGATCGTGATCGAGGCGGTCCTCGGTCAGCTCGACGAGTAGCCCCACCGCCCATTCCCCCAGCACCCGTGGCGCCGGTCTCCGGCGCCACGGTCGCGTCCGGGCCCCGGCGAACGCCCGCCGACCGTCTCGGTAGGCTCGGCGACGATGACGACCACAACGATTCTGATCCTCGTCGCCGTCGCCGCCGTTCTGGTGGTCGGCGCCGTGGCCGTGGCCCGGTCCCGTCGGACGCAGAGCCTGCCGCCGACGACCCGCCCCGAGGTCACCCGCCCGAGCGCGGCGGGCACCGATGTGCTCGACCGGCCCGAGGCCGAGGTCGCCGAGGCACCCGCCGAGATCGAGCCGGAGCCGACGCCCGAGCCCGAACCGCCGGTCAAGCCGTCCTTCTTCGATCGACTCGGCAAGGCGCGGTCGAACTTCACCGGCCTGCTCGGCGGTGTGTTCGGCCGGGGCAAGGTCGACGAGGACACCTGGGAGGAACTCGAGGAGGCCATGATCCGCGCCGATGTCGGCGTCGCCACCTCCCTCGCCCTCATCGGTGACGTCCGCGCCGATGCGGAGGCCGCCGGGATCACCGAGTCGGCCGAACTCCTCGACATCGTGAAGGCCCGGATGCGGGCCACCATCGCCGACCGTGATCGATCGCTGCGGATCGACGACGACACCACCAACGTCTGGTTGTTCGTCGGGGTGAACGGGGTCGGCAAGACCACCACGATCGGCAAGTTGGGCAAGCGGCTCACCGCCGACGGCCACAGCCTCCTGATGGCCGCCGGCGACACCTTCCGCGCCGCCGCCGCCGAGCAGCTCGGCACCTGGGCCGAGCGTTGTGGTGCCGAGTTCGTCCGGGGAGCGGAAGGCGCCGACCCGTCGTCGGTGGTCTTCGACGGCGTCGAACGGGCGGCCTCCCTCGGGTCGGAGATCGTGCTCGCCGACACCGCCGGCCGGCTCCACAACAAGTCGAACCTGATGGACGAGCTGTCCAAGGTCCGCCGCGTCGCCGAGAAGGGCGCCGGTGCGGTCACCGAGGTGCTCCTCGTCATCGACGCCACCACCGGTCAGAACGGCATGAACCAGGCCAAGACCTTCGCGGAGGCCGTCGACGTCACCGGTGTGGTGCTCACGAAGCTCGACGGGTCGGCGAAGGGCGGCATCGTGTTCGCCATCGAGGCCGAGCTCGGCCTGCCCGTGAAGCTCGTGGGGCTCGGCGAGACCGCCGACGATCTCGTCGACTTCGATCCGGACGCGTTCGTCGACGCCCTGTTCGAGTAGCCCCCGACGGGTTCAGGCGGGGATCGCGGTGACCACGACGTTGCCGCGATACGAACGCTGGATCCGGTCGAACGTGCCGCCACAGGTGATGAGGTGGATCGCCTCCGAGCCGGTTCGGCGGAACAGCTCGTCGTTGGGCAGCTCGGTCTTGTCGTAGAGCGTCACGTCGGTGACGACGTAGTCGCGCGTCGTGCCGTCGTCCATCACGACCTCCACGACATCTCCCGGCTCGGCGGCCCGGAGCTCCCAGAACACCCCGGCCTCGCCGCCGTAGTCGACGTGCCCGGCCAGCACCGTCGCCCCCGGCTCACCGGGACGCGCGCCGAACCGGTACCAGCCGATGCGATCGACCTCGGGGACCTCGAGCCGCTGGGCCTCGTCGACGCCGACCTCGTCGACGGAGGCGTCGATCGCCAATGCCGGGAGGCGGAGGCCGACGGGTTGTGGACCCGCGGGCGGGGCTTCGGGTGCGTCGAGTGCCGACCGCACGGGCAGGGTCGAGACGGTCGTCGCGACGCTCGAGACGGTCGTGGGGCGCTCCACCGTGGTGGGCGCCTCCGGAGCGGGCGCGACCACGGCCGCCTCGGGTGACGAGGCGGCCGAGTCCTGTTCGGAGACGGCGATCGTGGCGCCGAGCGACAGGGTCGCCAGCGCCGAGATCACGAGCGTGACCCGCAGTGGGTTCACATCGGACGCCGTGTGCGGCGAACCCCCATGCCGGCCAGCAGCGAGGCGACCGCCGCGGCGAGGCCGAGGCCGATCGCCGAGGACGTGGGCACGTCGAGCAGGCCGGAATCGCCGGTCGGGACCTCGACCGGCGGGGAGCCCAGGCCGGAGACCGTCTGGGTCAGCACCACGAGCTGGCCGTCGGCGTCGGGTCCGGCGGCGGACAGCACCATGAGCGTGCCGTCGGCGACCTCGACCTCGGACTCGAGGAGCGGGTCACCACCGTCGGTCGGGCGGATCACGAGGTTGCGTGCCCCGGCGGGCACCTCGACGATGCCCTCGGAGCCCGGCGTCACGCCGTCGGCGACGACGTCACCGTCGATCTCGACGCTGACGGGGCCGGCGGCGGCGAGGTGGCGGAGTGCGATCCGGCCGGAGCCGGCGGGGATCTCCGTCTGTGGGCTCGTGAACCCACTCAGGGTCGGGACACCGTCGGCATCGAGGTGGGCGACGAGGGAGCCCGGGCCCGGAGCGATCTCGACCGTACGGTCGACGGCGGGCTCGTCGTCCCGATCGGTCGATCGCTGTGCGGGATCGTCGGAGGGGGCGAACAGCTGCACACGGTGCGGACCACTGGCCAGATCGGCCGGACCGGCGATCGTGCCGGGGGCGAAGCCCGGCACCACGAGATCGCCGTCGAGGTACACGTCGACCGGCGTGTCCGGCACGCCGTGGACGATCTCGACCGCAGCGGGCGGACCGTCGGCTTCGGGGAACGTCTCGGCCTCGTCATCCTCGGCGTCGTCGTCCTCGGTGTCCACGGCCGCCTCGGTGGTGGTCGTGGTCTCCGCCTCGGTCGTGGTCGTGGCCTCGGCCGTCGTGGTGGTCTCGGCCGCGGTCGTGGTCGTGGTGTCGTCGTCCCCGACCGTTGCGTCGGCATCGCCGGCGGAACCGTCGGCATCACCATCGTCGGTCGCTCCGCCGTCGGCGTCGCCGCCATCGACCGTGGTGGTCACGGCGACCTCGTCGCCGCCGTCGGCATCGTCGTCACCACTGAGCGCCCAGGCCGTCACGCCGGCCACGCCGAGCAGTCCGGCGGCGACGAGCGCCATGCCACGACGATCGCGCCGGACCTCGTCGGCCGTGGCCACCGCAGCGGTCGAGGTGGCGCCGGCGGTCTTCGCGGGGCCGGTGGCCTTCACGGCACCGGCGGTGCCGACGGCCGCGGCGCTGGGCTTGGTCACGGTGGCGGCCGCAGCGTCGGGGACGTCCGCGTCGGGAAGGTCGACGTCGGGGGCGTCGATGTCGATGTCGGCGTCGGGCAGGTCGATGTCGGCGTCGCGTCCGCTGAGTGCGGCGGCGCCGGCGAGTCCGGCGGCGCCTGCTGCGCCGGCGGCGAGTGTGCCGGTGCCGATGCCGCCCTCGGTGTCGGGAAGGTCGACGTCCACGTCAGCGTCGGGAACGTCCACCTCGAGGTCAGCATCAGGAAGGTCGACGTCGAGGTCCGCGTCGGGAACGTCGACGTCGGGGGTGCCGATGTCGGCGTCGCGTCCGCTGAGTGCGGCGGCGCCGGCGAGTCCGGCGACCCCGGCGGCGCCCGCCACCGCGGCCGTGCCGATGCCCGGACGGTCGGTGTCGACGTCCACGTCAGCGTCGGGGATGTCCACGTCCAGATCGGCGTCGGGAAGATCGATGTCCGGGGTGTCGATGTCGAGGTCGGCGTCGGGCAGGTCGACGTCGGGGGTGTCGATGTCGAGGTCGGCGTCGGGCAGGTCGACGTCGGGGGTGTCGATGTCGAGGTCGGCGTCGGGCAGGTCGACGTCGGGGGTGTTGATGGCGAGGTCGGCGTCGGGCAGGTCGATGTCGGCGTCGCGTCCGCTGAGTGCGGCGGCGCCGGCGAGTCCGGCGACCCCGGCGGCGCCCGCCACCGCGGCCGTGCCGATGCCCGGACGGTCGGTGTCGACGTCGGCGTCCGTCAGGTCGATGTCGGCCTCGGCGGTGGTGAGGTCGATGTCGGCCTCGGTCTCGGTCAGGTCGATGTCGGCCTCGGCGGTGGTGAGGTCGATGTCGGTCTCCGGGGCCTGCACGTCGTCGCGGCCCGAGGCCACGGCGAACCCGGCGGCACCGGCGGCGACTCCCGCGGCACCGGCGGCCGCGGTGCGTCCGATCCCGAAGCCCTCGGTGATGTCGGTGGCGGGACCGCGCTGGGCGAGCGGCAGCCCGCCGGCCGTGGCGGCGACGCTCGCGCGGCGGTGGTAGTTGCCGGCCGTGCCGAAGTTGCCGCCGGCTGCCCGGCGCAGCAGGGCGGCGAAGGCCGACGCCGACACCGGTCGCTGCTCGGGGCGATCCGAGGTGGCCTGCTCGGCGACGGCGAGCACCGCGGAGGGTGTCTCGTCGTCGTCCACGATCGCGTCGTGGAGGATCCGGCCGAGCCCCCACACGTCGCCGCGCTCCGAGGCGGCGAGCCGTCCCTCGAACTCGGGGGCGATGTCGACCTCGGTCGGTTCTCCGTCGAGGAACGGGCCCGGGTACGAGACCGACAGGACACCGTCGTCGTCGATGGTGACCGCATCCGCGGTGAGCGCACCGTGGCTGACGCCGTGCAGGTGTGCGTCGTTCACGGTGTCGGCGGCGAGTGAGACCACGGCGACGGCTTCCCGCCACGACACGGCGCCCGGGTCGTCCTCGGTGATCTGGCGCAAGGTCCGACCGGACGGGGGAGCGAGTTCGGCGAGGGTGGCCTCGCCGTCCGAACCCTGGTGGATGGTGGGTCCGTTCACACCGGCGAGGCGATTCAGATAGCCGAGACGACGCAGCTGGCGGGCATCCCACCGGCCGGCCGCGTCGGCGACCACGTGGGTCACCCGGCCGCCGACCTCGGCCACGCGGGCCGTCTGGCCGAATCGTTCGATGGACGGCGCGCCGTCGAGCGCCCGTCGGAGAATGGAGGACCGTTCCTCGGTCATGCGTGTCGCCTCCCGCCATGGGACACCCGCCTGGTGCCCCGGAAATCGCCGTGTCGGATGATACCCGTCACGTTCCGTGGCCGTCTCGGCGACCACCACCCCACGGGTCGCGGCATCGGCGCGCCCGGTCACATGCGTCGAAGGTGGCCACGGGGCGGCCCCGGGCCGCAGGTAGGCTCGCCGCCGCCATGTTCAACACGCTCACCGACACCTTCGAAGGCATTTTCGGCCGCCTCCGGAACAAGGGTGTTCTCACCGAAGCCGATGTCGACGAGGCCCTGCGCGAGATCCGTCTCGCCCTGCTCGAGGCCGACGTCAACGTCACCGTCGTCCGCTCGCTGCGCGATCGGATCCGCGAACGCGCCGTCGGCGAAGAGGTCCACAAGGCCCTCAACCCGGCCCAGCAGGTCATCAAGATCGTCAACGAGGAGCTCACCACCGCCCTCGGTGGTGAGACGATCTCGATCACCTACAACCCCAAGCCGCCCACCGTCGTGCTGATGGCGGGGCTCCAGGGTTCCGGCAAGACGACGTCGACCGCCAAGCTCGCCAAGTGGTTCCGGGCGCAGGGGCGCAACCCGCTCCTCGTCGGTGCCGACCTGCAGCGTCCGGCCGCCGTCGAGCAGCTCCGCACCCTCGGTGCCCAGGTCGACGTCCCGGTCTTCTCCCAGCCCGGCGATCCGGTGGCCACCGCCGCCGCCGGTCTCGAGGAGGCGAAGAACCTCGGTCGCGACGTCGTCATCGTCGACACCGCCGGCCGTCTCGCCATCGACGAGGAGTTGATGGAGCAGGTCCGGCAGATCTCCGACACGGTGACGCCCGACTACACGTTCCTCGTCGTCGACGCGATGACCGGCCAGGACGCCGTCACCGTCGCCGAGAACTTCCACCAGCGACTCGAGCTCGACGGTGTGATCCTCACCAAGCTCGACGGTGACGCCCGCGGCGGCGCCGCGCTGTCGGTGAAGGAGGTGGTCGGTCGCCCGATCGCCTTCGCCGCCACCGGTGAGAAGATCGAGGACTTCGAGCTGTTCCATCCCGACCGGATGGCCAGCCGGATCCTCGGCATGGGTGACGTGCTCACCCTCATCGAGAAGGCCGAGGAGGCCTACGAGGCCGAAGAGGCCGAGGCCGCCGCGCAGGCGCTCATGGAGGGTCGCTTCACCCTCGACGACTTCCTCGACCAGATGCAGCAGCTCAAGAAGATGGGCCCGCTGTCCGGTCTGCTCGGCATGATGCCGGGCCTGCCGAAAGAGGTGCGCGACGTCGAGGTCGACGACGGTCAGCTCGTGCCCATCGAGGCGATGATCACCTCGATGACCAAGGCCGAGAAGGACGACCCGAAGATCATCGACGCCTCCCGCCGGGCGAGGATCGCGAAGGGTTCGGGCACGAAGCCCAACGACGTGGCGATGCTCGTCCAGCAGTTCCTCGAGATGCAGAAGATGATGAAGAAGCTCGGGGGCATGGGCACGAAGAAGGCCCGCAAGTCCAAGGGCGGCAAGGGCAAGAAGGGGAAGAAGGGCAAGGGCGGTCGCGTCACCCCCAAGGGCGGTCGTGTGACGCCCAAGGGCGAGAAGTCGACCAAGACCCCGCTCGCGCTCCCCGGACTCGACCGTCTCGACGCCGACGATCTCGACCGGCTCAGCCGGGAGTTGCCCGACCTCTGAGCCCCGGTCCGCGCCGTTGCCACGTGGTGACGGTTGGGCCGCCGGGTTCGCTGGATACGATCCCCAGTCGCTCCCGCCTCCGGGCGGGATCCGACCTCTGGCTCGATGTCGGCCGTCGCCGAACCGAGCCCCTTCGACACCGTCGCCACGGCGACCCAGTTAGGAACACACCATGGCCGTTCGCCTCCGCCTCATGCGCATGGGCAAGAAGAAGCAGCCCGTCTACCGCGTCGTCGCCGCCGACAGCCGTTCGCCCCGCGACGGCCGGTTCATCGAGATCGTGGGCACCTACGAGCCCCGCCGTGAGCCCTCGGTTGTCAAGATCGACAACGCCAAGGCCGTCCACTGGCTCCGCCACGGCGCCAAGCCGTCGGAGCGGGTCGAGAAGCTCCTGAAGATCAGCGGCGCCATCGAGGCCTTCGAGGCCGGCAAGACCGCCGAAGAAGTCGCCGCCGAGGCCGCCGCTGAAGCGGAGAAGGCTGCTGCCGCCGGGGCCGAGGCGTGAGCGCCGAACTCGCCCCCACCGCCCAGGCCACGCTGGCCCACGTCTGCCGCTCGGTGGTTGCGAACCCCGATGCCGTCGAGATCGCCGCGAGCGAGAACGACAACGGAGTGCGCCTCGACGTCACCGTCGACAAGGGCGACATGGGCCGGGTCATCGGCCGCCGTGGCCGGGTGGCTTCGGCCATCCGCACCGTGGTCGGCGCCGCCGCCGCCAAGGACGGCGTGTCGGTCGAGGTCGAATTCGTCGACGACTGAATCGCCGGCGATGACGGATCTGCTCGAGGTCGGACGGGTCACGAAGTCGCACGGTGTGCGAGGCGACGTCCTCGTCAACTTCATCACCGATCGTGGCGAGCGCTGGGCGACCGGCGCTCGTCTGCGCGTCGGGGAGGAGTGGATGGAGGTCCGCACGGCCCGACCCCATCACGATCGCCACATCGTCGGGTTCGTCGGCGTCGCCGACCGCAACGCCGCCGACCTGCTGCGCGGGCGCACCGTGTGGGCCGAACCCATCGAGGATCCGGATGCGATCTTCGTGCACGAGGTGGTCGGGTCGACCGTCGTCGATGAGGACGGGACCGAACGGGGCGTCGTCACGTCGGTGATCGCCAATCCGGCATCCGACCTGCTCGAGCTCGACTCGGGCGCCCTCGTGCCGCTCACCTTCGTGACGTCACAGCACGACGGGCGCGTGACGATCGATCCGCCCGAGGGCTTGTTCGATCTCGACGGGGACGACTGAGTCGTGCGGATCGACGTGCTCACCATCTTCCCGGAGATGGTCCGCTCGTTCGCCGGCGAGAGCCTGCTCGGCAAGGCGAGCCGTGACGGCGTGCTCGACATCCGCGTCCACGACCTGCGAGACGTCACCACCGACACCCACCGCACCGTCGACGACGCTCCCTACGGCGGGGGTGCCGGCATGGTGCTGAAGCCCGAACCGATCATCGACACGATCGAGGCGGTCGATCCGCCGCGGCCGATCCTCTACTGCTCGCCGGCGGGACGCCGCTTCGACCAGACCTGGGCCCACGAGCTGGCCGGTGGCGACGGCTTCACCCTGATCTGCGGTCGCTACGAGGGCATCGACGAGCGGGTGCGGGAGCACGTGATCGACGGCGAACTGTCGATCGGTGACTACGTGCTCGCCGGGGGAGAGGTGGCGGCCATGGTGGCGATGGAGGCCGTCGGCCGGCTCGTGCCCGGCATGCTCGGCAACCTCGACTCGACCGTGGAGGAGAGCTTCGGTGCGGCCGGCCTGCTCGAGTACCCGCACTACACCCGGCCGCCCGAGTTCCGGGGCTGGGGTGTGCCCGAGGTGTTGCGCTCGGGGGACCACGCCAGGATCGACCGGTGGCGTCACGCCCAGGCCCTGCTGCGCACCATCCGGCACCGGCCCGACCTGATCGAGGCCCGGGGCGGGCTCGACGCCACCGACGAGAAGGTCCTCGCCGAGTTCGATCTGCGTGACGACTGGGACGCCGCCGCCCGAGGTGGGGCGTGATCGACGCCACCGGTGGCACTGGCGCCTCTCGCCTCTAACCTTGTCCCGGCTCGGTGAGCGGTCCCGGCGGACCGGATCCGAGCCCCCGACGCCCACCGGCATTCGGCCGGTCGTCTCAGCGAGGACGCCACGATGAAAGCAACCGATCTGGTCGAGAAGACCCAGCTCCGCGACGATGTTCCCGAGTTCGACCCGGGCGACACCCTCAAGGTGCACGTCAAGGTGATCGAGGGCAACCGTGAGCGTGTCCAGGTCTTCCAGGGCGTCGTGATCGGCCGCCGCGGCTCCGGTGCCGGTGAGAGCTTCACCGTGCGCAAGGTCAGCTTCGGTGTCGGTGTCGAGCGTTGCTTCCCCCTCCATTCGCCGGTGATCGAGAAGATCGAGGTGGTGACCCGGGGTGATGTGCGACGGGCCAAGCTGTATTACCTCCGCGACCGTGTCGGCAAGGCCGCCAAGGTCAAAGAGAAGCGCGACCGCTGATCTGCGTTGTCGTGAAGCGGGACCGTTGATCCCGTTGGTGCTGCGATGAGCACCGAAGAACTCGAGCAGTACGAAGCCGAGATCGAGCTGGCGCTCTATCGCGAGTACCGCGACGTCATCGGGATGTTCCGCTACGTCGTCGAGACCGAACGCCGCTTCTATCTCTGCAACGAGGTGACCCGCGTCGACGGCGACGACGGGTTCCTCGAGTACGAACTCACCGACGCCTGGGTCTGGGACATGTACCGCCAGACCCGGTTCCTCGCACGGGCATGCGTCGCGTCCGCCCGAGCCCTCACGATCGAAGAGCTTCCCCCGCGCGAGTTGTGACGCCGCGGCGTCAGGCCCTCGGCCGGGCCGGGGAGGACGCGGCGGCGTCGTGGTACGAGCATCGTGGTGGTGTCGTGCTCGCCCGCAACTGGCGGTGTGCCCGAGGAGAGCTCGATCTGATCGTCCGCCTCGGCGACGTCGTCGTGTTCGTCGAGGTGAAGACGCGGACCTCCGATCGTCACGGGTCGGGATTCGCGGCCGTGGGTCATCGCAAACAGGCGACGATCCGTCGGGTGGCGATGGCCTGGCTGTCCGAGCGGGACGAGTGGTTCCCGAACCTGCGCTTCGACGTGGTCGACGTCGACGCCCGAGGTCACCTCAAGGTGGTCGAGTCCGCCTTCTGACCCCGTCCGTCGATCGGGTCGTCGTGCGGATCAGGTGCTGCGCAGCCCCCGGCGTTCCCAGCAGCCCTTGTGCCAGTGCCGGCGGAGATCCGGTGCGTCGGGTGGGATCACCACGAGATGGCCGAGGCCCGGTGGGATCTCCCGATTGCACCCGGGGCAGAGGTAGGTCTTCGTGGCCTGATAGGGCTGGACGTGGCGGACCTCGGAGTCGGGTGTGTCGGACGGATCGGGCAGGTTCCGGCCGCTCTTCGGCTTCGGACGGCCGGACTTCGGCCCCGCCTTCGTGCGGCGGGGGCGATCGGCCGGGCGCGGCTGGCGGTTCCGATTGCGGGCCGGCATCAGCCGAAGGCGGCCCAGGCCACGAGCGCGAGGGCGACGACGATGCCCGAACCGACGTAGAGGTAGTCGAAACGGGTCCGCTGGTACTTGCGGTTCGGATCGAAGCCCATGCCCCGAGTGTGCCGCCTCGGGGCCGGTCGGACCACGATCGGGTGCCGTGGCTACCCTCGGCGACGTGACCCGCCTCGTTGCGTTGCTGATCGTCGTGGCCGGGCTGGCTGGTGCGTGTGCCACCGCCGGCGCGCCGGCGCCGGCCGCCGGTGCGGACCCGGTCCTGTTCGACGGGCAGGCGATCTGGGAGAGCCAGTGCGCCTCGTGCCACCGGGCTGATGGCTCGGGTGGGCGAGGGCCCCGCCTCGACGGCGACCGGGTGTTCAACCGGTTCGACTCGGTGGATGCCCAGGTCGAGTTCCTGCGCGTCGGTCGGGGTGCGATGCCCGGGTTCGAGGGGCGTCTCGACGACGACCAACTCGAGGCCGTCGCCCGCTACACCCGCGAGGTGCTCGCCGGGACCCGCTGAGGTCCGCGAGCCCGCACTGTCACACCCGGTCGGTACCGTCCGGATCACCTTCGCAGGCCTCGGCCCGCCGTTCCGTCACTCGACGAATCGAGAACGAACGTGTTGGCGAAGGTGCCGAGCGCAGTGGTCACCGGGGTGTCGGGCACCCCCGTGTTGGTCGAAGTCCATGCGGGGCGGGGTCTGCCCGGCCTGACGATCGTGGGATTGCCCGACGCCTCGTGTCGAGAGGCACGAGACCGTGTCCGGGCCGCGTTGATCCAGTCGGGGTTCGACTGGAAGGACACGAGGGTCACCGTCAACCTCTCGCCGTCGGAGGTGCGCAAGCAGGGGGCGGGGCTCGATCTGCCGATCGCCCTCGGGTACCTCGTGGCGACCGAGCAGGTGAAGCCGGCCGACCTCGCCGGTGTGGGTGCGGTCGGCGAGCTCGGGCTCGACGGCTCGATCCGTGCCGTACCGGGGCTCGTCTGTCTCGCCGAGGCGACGGCGGCCGAGCATGTGATCGTGCCGCTCGACGGCGCTCCCGCGGCCGCACGGATCGCACCGCGGATCGTGCACGGCGCCGGCGATCTGAAGAGCCTGGTCGCCGGGTTGTGTGCGGGCGGCCGGCTCCCGGCGGTCGTCGAGCCGGTCGTGCCGCGACACGACGCCCGTCCGGATCTCGGCGACCTGGCCGATGTCCGGGCGCAACCGGTGGCCCGGTTCGCGCTGGAGCTGGCGGCGGCCGGGGGTCACCATCTGCTCCTCGTCGGACCGCCCGGGGCGGGCAAGACGATGCTCGCCCGCCGTCTCGTCGGGCTGCTCCCGCCACTCGATCCGGCCACCGCGGCGGTCGTCACGCGGGTGCACTCCGCCGCCGGGCTCCGGCTCCCGGCGTGTGGTCTCGTCACCCAGCCACCGTTGCGGGCGCCGCATCACGGCGCCTCGCAGGTCGGGCTCATCGGTGGGGGAGGGGCCACCCTCCGGCCCGGCGAAGTGTCGGCGAGCCATGGAGGAGTGCTGTTCCTCGACGAACTCGGTGAGTTCCCACCCGTCGTTCTCGATGCGCTCCGCCAACCGCTCGAGGAGGGTCTGATCCGGGTGGCTCGAGCCGGTCATGCCACCACACTCCCGGCCCGGTTCCAGCTCGTCGCCGCGATGAACCCGTGCCCGTGTGGCGCCGGCCGTGGTGACGCGGGCTGTCGCTGCACGTCCGCCGCTCGGGGCCGGTACGCCCGGCGCCTGTCGGGGCCGCTGCTCGACCGATTCGACCTCCGGGTGGAGGTGCAGCCGCCCGACCCGCTGCTCATGCTCGACGGCCCGCCCGAGGAGTCGTCCGACGCCGTTCGTGCTCGGGTCGATCGGGTCCGGGCGCTGGCGGCGGAGCGGGGCGTGCGGGCGAACGCGGAGATCGCCGACCACGAGCTCGAGCGTTGGACGCCGCTCACCGACGACGCCCGGCGGGATCTCGAGTCGGCGCTGCGATCGGGACTGCTCACCGGGCGCGGTCTGCGACGGATCCGCCTGCTCGCCCGGACCGTGCAAGACCTCCGGGATCCGGTCGCCGCCCCCGACGTGCCGCTCACGGCGGCTTCGGTGATGGCGGCGCTCGGGATGCGCATGCCGATGTCGACCGTGGTCGGAGCGGCGTGATGGTCCTCGACGACGAACGCCTCGCCCGCCTCGGCCTCGTCACGATCGAGGGTCTGTGGCCCCGCCGGCTCGAGCTCCTCGGCGCCCTCGACGACCCGATCGGGTCGTGGTCGGCGTTGCTCGACGGACGACGGCCCGCCGGCGTCGCGGGACGGCTCGCCGAGGCCTGGCCCGACCTCGTCCGTCGGGCGCGGGCCTTCCAGGATCGGGAGATCGAGGCCGAACTGCGGGCGATCGGTGCGGAGGTGCTGGTGCCCGGCGACGACGGGTGGCCGTTCGACGACGACCCCGAGCCGCCGTTGGCCGTGGTGGTCCGAGGTGATCGGGATCTGCTGAACCGACGGCCGGCGGTCGCCCTCGTCGGCACACGTCGTCCCACCGGGCTCGGGCGTGCCGTGGCCGATGAGCTCGGCGCGACGCTCGCCGAGGCCGGCGTCGTGATCGTGAGCGGGCTGGCGCTCGGCATCGACGGCGCCGCGCATCGTGGCGCCCTCCGAGTCGGTGGCGGCACCATCGCCGTCGTCGGCTCGGGAGTCGATCGGCCCTATCCGGCTCGGCACGGGGAGTTGTGGGACACCATCGCCGAGGACGGGCTGCTGGTCTCGGAGTACGGGCTCGGCGTGCCTCCGGCCCGCTGGCGATTCCCGGCCCGCAATCGCCTCATCGCCGCACTCGCCGAGTCGACCGTCGTGGTCGAGAGCCAGGCACGGGGTGGCGCACTCTCGACGGCCGCCGAGGCGCTCGAGCGGGGTCGGTCGGTCGGTGCGGTGCCGGGATCGGTGCGCTCTCCCGCGTCCGACGGCACCAACGCGTTGCTCGTCGACGGCGCCGCACCGGTGCGGGGTGCCGTCGACGTGTTCGACCTGCTCGGGATCACTCCGTCGGTCGGACGCGACGCCGCGGTGGTGGCGCTGGATCTCCTCGATGCGGAGGTGGCTCGTGGCGGCTGCACGATCGACGCCCTCGTGGCCGCGGCCGGGGGCGACGTCGCCGAGGCCCTCGTCGAGATCGGACGTCGGATCGCCGCCGGACGCTGGCGTCGGAACGGGACCGTCATCGAGCTCATTCCGTGAGGCCCCCGAACCGATGGGAGATCATCAGGACCGGTCTGGTCATGGCGCTACCGTTCGCGTTCGTGACCACCGCCGTGCGAGAGCGCTACCTCGATGTCCTGGGGTTCTCGCGGGTGGTCGACGACGACGAGATCCGGGTTTCCCGGAAAGTTCGTCGAAATGCTCACACTGTGTGGTCATCGTCCGACGGAGAGTGGGAACGGGTCGACCCGGTGGTTGCGGAGCCACCACGACCCGTTGGCGGAACCACAACCACACAGGCGGACATCGTGGCGGAGATCACCAACGCGACCGAGCTCGACGACGTATGGGCTCGATACAAGGACAACCCGACCCAGGCGGATCGGGATCAACTCATCGTGTACTACGCACCATTGGTGAAGTACGTGGCGAGCAGGATCGCGGCAGGCTTGCCGCAGAGCGTCGACCAGGCCGACCTCGTGAGTTACGGCATGTTCGGTCTCATCGACGCCATCACGAAGTTCGACCCGGCTCGTGGCTTCAAGTTCGAGACCTACGCCATCTCCCGGGTGAAGGGCGCCATCCTCGACGAGCTCCGCTCGATCGACTGGGTGCCCCGCTCGGTGCGGACCAAGGCGAAGTCGGTCGAGCGGGCCATGGCCAAGCTCGAGTCCCGATTGCATCGGGCCCCCTCCGACGAGGAGATCGCCGAGGAGATGGAGCTGAGCATCGATCAGCTCAACGGCATCTACAACCAGATCGGCTCGCTCGGCATGGTCGCCCTCGACGAGATGCTCTCGTTCGGTGGCTCCAGCGGTGAGACCCTGACCCTGGGTGACACCCTCGCCGACCGCTCCGACGGACCGGGTGGTGCGTTCGAGCGCATCGAGATGCGACAGCTGCTCGCCTCGGCCATCAACCAGATGGGCGAGCGGGAGAAGATCGTGCTCACGCTCTACTACTACGAGTCGCTCACGCTCGCCGAGATCGGTCGGGTGCTCGGGGTGACCGAATCCCGGGTGTGTCAGATCCACACCAAGGCGGTGCTCCAGCTGCGCAGCAAGCTGACCGCCGCCGAGCGCGAACTCGTCTGAGCTCCTCGGGCGCCCCGGCGCCCCGTGACATCGCCGCCGGCTGATCGCCCGGCCGGCACAGCTTCCCCCGCAACGCCGTCGTCCGGCCGTGTGGTCGGGGAGGAGTGGTGCGATGTCGCGCCCAACCGTGTTCGTGGTGGTGCTCGCCGCCTGGTCGCTCGCCGTGCTCGGTCCGGCCGAACCCGCCGTGGCGGGGGAGCGGTGGCGTCCACCGGTCGATGCCGCCGTGGTCGATCCGTTCCGCCCACCGAGCCACCGCTACGGCCCCGGCAACCGGGGACTCGAATACGGGGTCGACGCCGGTGACCCGGTCCGTGCCGTCGCCGGCGGGGTGGTCCGCTGGTCGGGCGTGGTGGCGGGTCGCGCCTATGTCTCGATCGATCACGGCTCGGGGCTCTGGTCGACCGTGGGACCACTCGAGTCCCGTCGGGTGCTGCGTGGCGCCACCGTGCGCCGAGGTGATCCGGTGGGCGCGGCCACTCCGGGGATGCACCTGACCGCTCGGCTCGATCGGGTCTATGTCGATCCGCAGCTCCTGCTCGACGGCGCCGAGGTGTCCGTGGCACTCGTCGACGGCGTCGCACCACCGGCGCTTCGTTCGGCCGGTCCGGTTCGACCCGCACCCGCCGTCGTGGCCGGTCGACACCTCGGCCGGGCGGTGTCGGGGGTGCTCGACGCGGGTGGTCCCGCCGTGGTGCCCGGATAGCGTTGCGGTGTTCCGGATGTCCCGGAACCGTCGCGAGCGTCCGTCCGGATGCGACCGACGCTGATCAGATCCATCCCGAGCCGCGAGATCCACGGTCACCCTGCGAGGTGCGGCGGCTCGGATCCCCAACCGGAGGAACAACATGACCGCGGTCGTGACCATGAAGCAGCTGCTCGACGCCGGTGTCCACTTCGGACACCAGACCCGTCGCTGGAACCC
>JAHDBV010000052.1:26076-32991 GCA_020630195.1 Acidimicrobiales bacterium | reverse complement strand
CGACCCCGCCGGCAATCTGCTCCGGCTGGGCTCCGACGCCTGAGCGTCGGAGGCTGACTCAGCTGCCGGACGGTGTCCGGGCCGTCACCCGCACCTCGAAGCGGGCGTCGGGCAACACCAGCCCGGTGGTGCCCAAGGCGGTCCACGCCGGCCACGGCTCCACACAGAACTCGTCCTTCACCTTCATGAAGGCACCCATCTCGGCCATGTCGAGGTGATACGAGGTCATCTCGAGCACGTCGCCGAACCCGAGCCCGGCCGCCGCCAACACGACGCCCATCGAGGTGAAGAGATCACGGGCCTGCTCCTCCGGGTCGGCGGCGCACGTGCCATCGGCCCGCATCCCGGTCACTCCGGAGATCATCGCGATCCCGTTGTGCACCATCGCCGGTGAGAAGTGGAAGCGGTCGTAGAACGACTGCATCGGTTCGGGGACGATCGATTCCATCACTCAGCTCCCGTGGGTGCGCATCTGATAGTGGTTCGTCGAGATCGCCACGACCGTGCCCTCGGTGTCGACGATCTCGACCGTGCGGCTGTAGTCGGCCTTGCCGTTGGCGTCGGCCTCCGCTGCGATCGCCTCGGCCTCCTCGGCGGTCATCGTCATCTCGACCGTCACGTCGGTCATGGCCGGGCGGCGGAACCGGATCGTCTGCTCCTTCACGATCGGGTAGTACCGCTTCGGATCGAACGTCGTCGAGAACAACGTGCCACCCGGGATCTCGGCCAGGGTGTAGAGCGCACCGGCGTAGATCGTGCCGATGTGGTTGGTGTTGCCCTCCTTCGGCATCGACAACACCACCCGCCCCGGTTCGGCGACCTCGACCGTGATCCGGATGTGCTCGGCCATGCTGACGCTGGCCCTCGTGTTCGCCGTCATCTTCTCGGGGTCGAAGGTTCGCTCGCTCATGGGGCGAGTGTCCCTCAGGCCGGGACCACGATGCAGATCGACATGCCGACGCCCGGCGTCGAGGCGGCCGTGATCGACCCGCCATGGGCCTCGACGGCGGCCTTCGCGATCGAGAGCCCGAGCCCCCGCCCACCCGACGCCGCGGCCCGGCTCGGATCGGCCCGGTGGAACCGTTCGAACAGTCGCTCGAGGTGTTCGGGTTCGATCCCCGGGCCCCGATCGTCGATCCTGATCTCCACCCGTCCACCGAGATCGCGGGCGACGATCGTCATCCCGGCCTCGGGCGGTGTGTGGCGCAACGTGTTGGAGGTGACGGTCGTGATGGCCTGGGTGAGGAGGTCCCGGTCGGCGACCACCGCCAGACCGTCGGCCACACGGTCGACATCGACGGGCCGGTCCGGCTGCACGGCTCCGGCGTCGCTCGCCACATCGCGCAACAACCGCGACAGATCGAGCCGACGCCGATCGAGGGGACGGCCCTCGTCGAGCGACGCCAACACCAGCAGATCGTCGACCAGCGCACCCATCCGGTCGGCCTCGGCCCGGATCCGGCGCATGGCGTCGTCCATCGCCGCATCGTCTTCCAGGCCACCCGAGGCGTAGAGCCGGGTGTAGCCGCGCAACGTGGTGAGCGGGGTCCGCAACTCGTGGGAGGCGTCGGCGACGAACCGGCGCTGACGAGCCTCGGCGCCGTCGCGGGCGTCGAGCATCGTGTTGAACGCGGCACCGAGGCGACCCGTCTCCGTGTGGGGCCCGTCGTGGCGGACCCGGCGATCGGAGCGGCCCGCCGCCACCTCCTCGGCCGCCTCGGTGAGCCGGGCGATCGGCCGGAGACCGAGACGGTCGATCCACCACCACGTGAACCCGAGCATCAGCGTGATCGCGGCCAGGGCAGCGAGCGACGTGAGCAGCAGCTGTCGGCGGGCTTCGGCGACATGCTCCATCGGCAGGGCCACGATCACGCCGACCTCACCACCGAATCCGGCCAGGAGGACCCGGGCCTCGCTCGGGCCGTCGCTGCGTGCCACCGAGAACGGCTGGGCGTCCGCGATGAGCGGCGGGTCGGCGAGCGCCGAGGTGAGCGCGGCCACCGGTTGGAGTGCCAGGTCGGGGTCGTCGATCGGACGGGCGATCGGAACGATCTCGCCGTCCACCAGGGCCCCGACGAAGATGTCCCCGGGCGAGTCGATCGCCTCGACTGGTCCTCGGTCGACGAGCGATGCTCCCCTGCCGAGCGGTGTCCGCGAGATCGTGTTCACCGCCGCGGCGAGTTGGTCGTCGAGCTGTTGGACCAGCAGCTGGTGCTGGCGGACGACCGTCGCCGTCAACGCCGCGGCCGCCACCACGACGATCGCAGTGGCCGCGGCGAGGAGCCGGGCCCGGAGGCTCATGCGGGGGCCCGGAGGCGGTAGCCGACGCCACGCACCGTCTCGATGAGGCGGACCTCGCCGGTGTCGACCTTCTTGCGCAGCGAGGAGATGAACGTCTCGACGATCGCCGACTCGCCGTCGAAGTCGTACTCCCACACGTGATCGAGGATCTGCGCCCGGGACAACACCCGCCCCGTGTGGGTCATCAGCAGCCGGCAGAGCTTGTACTCGGTGGGGGTGAGGTTCACGACCGCACCCGCCCGGGTCACGAGATGGGCGTCGTCGTCGAGCACCAGATCGTCGACCTCGAGCCGAGCCGATGAACTCGCCGCTCCGGTCCGCCGCAACGCCACCTGCACACGGGCGACCAGTTCCTCGAGGGCGAACGGTTTCGTGATGTAGTCGTCGCCGCCGCTCGTGAGGCCCCGCACCCGATCGACGGTCTCGTTCCGGGCGGTGAGGAACAGCACCGGCATGAGCAGGCCCCGTTGCCGCAGCAGCCGCAACACGTCGAACCCGTCGAGGTCGGGCAGCATCACGTCGAGCACGATCGCGTCGGGTCGTTCCCGCTCCGCCAGCTCCAACGCCCCCCGGCCCGTGTCGGCCGTGTCGACGGTGATCTCGGCGAGGCGCAACGCCGACGCGACGAGGAACGAGATGTTCTCCTCGTCGTCGACGACGAGCACCCGTGGCGTGGTCATGGCTCCATCATCCCCGACCCGACCGAAAGGACACCTGAACGAATCCTGGGGACTTCCTGAAGATCCGCCCGCCGGCACCCCGGGCCCTCAGGCCCGGAGTGCGTCGGTGGGGGAGAGCTCGGCCGCCCGCATCGCCGGATACAGCCCGGCGACGGCACCGATGAGCACGGCCGAACCGAACCCGGCGGCCACCACCTCGAGCGGCAGGATCACCCGCCAGCCCTGGCTCGTGGCGTAGACGACGGTCGCCAGCGACCCGATCACCACCCCGGCCAACCCGCCGAGCACCGACAACAGCACGGCCTCGGTGAGGAACTGGCGACGGATGTGGGAGCGGGTGGCCCCGAGCGCCCGCCGCAGACCGATCTCACCCCGCCGCTCGATCACCGCGATGACCATGACGTTGGCGATGCCGATCCCGCCGACCAGCAGGGCCACGGCGCCGAGCCCGAGGAACAGTGTCGTGAGGGTGTCGTCGGCCGCGGCCTGTGCCTCGAGCGCGTCCGACGGGCGACTCACCGACACCTCCTCCGGGTTCTCCGCATCCGCCGTGCGGGGCAGGACGTCGCGGGTCTCCTCGATGGCGCCGTCGGCCACCCGGGCATAGACGACGGCCGGTGCGTCGCCGGCGTCGAACCAGGTCTGGGCGGCCTCGGTGCCGATGATCACCGCGCGGTCGAGATCGGCGGCGAGGGGGAACTCGTCGAGGATGCCGATCACCTCCACCCAGTCGTCGTCGATCCGCACCATCGTCGGCTCGTCGAGATCGCGGACGCCGAGGCGTTCCGCCGCCACCGACCCGAGCACCGCCGTCGGATACGCGGCGCTGGCCTCGTCGAAGTAGCGACCCTCGGCCACGGTGCCGTTGAGGGTGGTCAGCAGATCGAGATCGGCCGCGGCCACCCGCACCCCACCGGTCTCACCGTCACGGATGAACTCGTTCCGGTAGACGTCGACCGGCACACTCCACGCCGCCGAGGCCTCGGTCACGGTCGGGATCCGACCGATCGAGCCGAGCGCATGATCGGGCAGCTCGCTGTCGCCGGCGCCGAACCCGCCGCCCGCCTCGACGGTGAGCAGGTTCGTCCCGAGGCTGGCGATCTCGTCGAGCAGGGCCGACTTCGAACTCTCCGACAAGCCGAGCACCGCCACCATCGCGGCGATCCCGATCGAGATCCCGAGCGCGGAGAGCAGCGTCCGGGTCCGGCGGGCGAGCGGGCCCGACGCTCCGACCCGGAGCACGTCGCCCGGGCGCAGCACACTCTTGGTCGAGCTCATGGCTGCCCCTCGTTCATGCCGGCCGTCGGTGTGGCGGTTGCCGGTTCGAAGCCCGGACTCGGTCGGTCGTCGTGGATCCGGCCATCGAGCACGTGGATCTGCCGGGGCAGCGCATCGGCGATCGCCAGATCGTGGGTGATCACCACGATCGTGGTGCCCTCGGCGTGCAGATCGTGGATGAGCTGCATCACCGCCTCGGTCGATCGGGAGTCGAGGTTGCCGGTCGGTTCGTCGGCCAGCACGAACGCCGGCTGGTGCACCAACGCCCGGGCCACGGCCACCCGCTGGCGTTCGCCACCCGACATCTGATTCGGGGTGTGGTCGAGACGATGCCCCAGACCCACACGCCGCAGCGCCTCGATCGAGCGGGTGCGACGGGTGGCCGGTGGCACCCCCTGATAGAGGAGGCCGTTGCCGACGTTGTCGACCGCCGACATGCCGGGGAGGAGGAAGAACTGCTGGAAGACGAATCCGATCTTGCGGGCCCGGATCCCGGCGACCTCGTCGTCGGAGCGGTCGGCGGTGTCGACCCCGTCGATCGCCACGACGCCCTCGGTCGGACGGTCGAGGGTGCCCATCACGTTGAGCAGCGTCGACTTGCCGCTGCCCGACGGGCCCACCACGGCCACGAGTTCGCCGTGGTCGATGCGGATCGACACGTCGTCGAGCGCGTGCACCGGTGGGGAGCCCGGATAGGCCTTCACCACCCGGCGCAGCTCGAGCGCCGGACGGGCACCGCCGTCGGGCACGGCGGTGGGGTCGGGGGTGAGGAGGAGGCCGCTCATGACGGCACCACCACCATCGTGCCGGGCTCGATCCCGGTGACGGCGACCATGCCGTCGGTGAACAAGCCCGGCTCCACCGCCACGAAGCGGGTGGCGCCACTCTCGACGACCTCCACGGCGTAGCGGCCGTCGGCCGCCGCCACCAGCGCACTCGCCGGCACCACGGTCGCCTCGGCGACGAGCTCGTCGACGAGGCGGACCTCGACATCGACCTCACTCAGGCCGGCCGCCGACTCGGGCACCTCGGCGAGCGAGATCTCCACGGCGAGCTCCGGATCGGCCGTCGGGTCGGTCGGATCGACCGTCGAGGCGGTGGCGATCTCGGCCACCACCCCCGTCACGACCGCACCGTCGGGGAACTCGACATCGACCTCGGCACCTTCGGCCAGCTTCGTCTGGTCGGCCACGGGGATCGACGTGGTCACCACCCGGTCGGTGCCGGTCGTGGAGGCCGTGAACAGCACCGAACCGGCGGCCGTCTCGTCGTCGAGCGCCGCCCGGGAGCCGAGCACGGTGTCGGGAGCGAGCCGGAGGAACTGGTCGACCGAGGCGACGCCGTCGACCACCACCCCGTCCCACGTCTCGGCGAGTTCGGTCTCCCACGCTTCGATCGCCTCGGTGGTGAGTTCGTCGAACTCGTCGTCGGGGACGAGGTCGCCGCGGAGGTCGTGACCGAGGTCGACGAGCATCTGTTCCAGCGCGAACACATCGGTGCCGTCGTCGATGCCGTCGCCCAGATCGCGATCGAGCGGTTCGTCGGTGAGGAGCGCCGTGATCGGTTCGTCGTCGACCACGTAGACGACGGCACCCGTGGTGATCGGACCGCTCGACGCCGTGATGGTGAGTTCGCCGCCGCGGTCGGCGTGCACCGTCTCGACCGTGCCGATCGGGATCAGGTCGAGCACCGGCTGGCCCGGTTGCACGACGTCGGCCTCGGAGGGACGCACCGCACTCGTGCGGACCGGGCCCGCCGTCACCACAGCATCGCCGGGTTCGACCGCACCGGTCGGTTCGAGACCGAGCGACTCCTGCCAGCGCTCCACCGCCGCCGTCGTGTCCGCGTCGAAGACGCCGTCGACGACGAGGCCCGACGCGGCCGGATCGTCGACGTCGTCGACATGGAAGCCGAGTGCCGCGAGGTTCTGCTCGAGGATGCGCACGTCGTCGCCCTCGAGGCCCGCTCGCAGGGGCCGGTAGAAGGGCTGGTCGCCGTGGAACACCACGACGGGCCGGGCGTCGAGCTCGTAGAGGGTCTCGCCCCGGTCCCGGTCGACACCGTCGTCGGCGATCCAGGTGATCGTGCCGGCGGAGATGGTGTTCACGGTGCGGACCTCGGCATGGCCGAGGGTGCCGGCGAGGTCGGAGAACTCGACCAGGTCGCGCTGCTCGGCCTCGACCGTGCGGATCGTCACGGGCTCGACATCGGCACTCGCCGAGTCGCCGTCCCGGGTGACCCACCAGAGGGCGGCGCCTCCACCGACGAGGACGACGGCGGTTGCGACCATCGGCCAGCGGGATCGACGCCGATCGTCGCCGGGCGTGTCGGTGTCGAGGTGGTCTGTGGGCAGGGCGAGCTCGTCGCCGGGGGACGAGGCCAGGTCGTCGTGAGGGGAGGAGATGATCGACATCAGTTCTGCCCCGCCTGGATCTCGGCCTGGCACGTCTGCACGTCGGCGGCGTTGGCGGGATCGCGCGGATCGAACCCACCGGCGAAGATGCCGGCCGGCCCACCCGGGCCGGGCGTGAGCGGCAGGCCCATGTCGGGGTCGCGCACGTCGTGGCCGAGGTCTCGCATGCACGACGCGAACGCGAGCAGGTTGGCCTCGATCTGGGCCTCGTCGAGATCGGCCCCGGGCAGGAAGCTGGCGCCC
>JAHDBV010000052.1:3485-25976 GCA_020630195.1 Acidimicrobiales bacterium | reverse complement strand
GTTGGCCTCGATCTGGGCCTCGTCGAGATCGGCCCCGGGCAGGAAGCTGGCGCCCGCGATGATCGGCAGGCAGGTGTCGAGCGCGCCCTCGAGGGCGTCGGCCGAGGCCCCGGAGGCGGGGTTGGTGCCGAAGTCGATCGAGCCGTCACCGGCGACCGTCGGATCGGGGAAGTCGTCGATCCCGTTGTCGCGCATGCAGTCGGCGAACTCGAGCGCCAGCTCCTCGTCAGAGGAGCCCTCCTCGTCAGAGGAGCCCGCGGTGTCGTCGCTGCTGTCGGCGGTGTCGTCGCTGCTGTCGGCGGTGTCGTCGCTGCCTTCGGCAGTGTCAGAGGAGCCCGCGGTGTCGGTCGTCGAGGTGTCGTCGGCGGCGACGGCGGCGGTCGGGCCGTCGTCGATGATGACGGCCGCCGTCGTCGAGTCGTCGTCACCACCACCGCCGCAGGCGGCGGCCAGCAGCACGAGGGTGGCGAGCAGGGAGATCGTTCGGTGCACGCGAGTTGCTCCTTCGGTGTGGTCGGACCGTCTGTCCGACTCGGGAGCGTCACCGTCGCGGGCGCACCTGCAGAGCCCTTCAGCCGTTGCTGCGGACTTCCTGAAGGCCCACCACCAGAGACCGCTCTCGCCGCTCGGGGAGGCGAACTCCTACACTTCCGGCCATGGCAGCACCTCCTCCCCCCGGGCCTCCGCTCTCCACCAAGGGCGGCCTGATCGGTCTCGTGTTCGCGCTTCTCGTGCTCACCGGCGTGGGTGCCGCGATCGCCGTGCCCGAGATGAACCGTGACGACCACAAGGACGACCATCACGGCGAGGAGCACCACGACGACGAGCATGGTGAGGAGCACCATGACGACGAGCACGGTGATGATCACGACGATCACGACCACGACGAAGAGCACGGCGACGACCACGCCGACGACGAGGACCACTGATCCTCACCGGCTCACCCGGTTGATCTGAACGAACGGCGCCCCATCCGGGGCGCCGTTGCGCGTCCGGCCCCGGCTCAGCCGCCGGCGGCGAGCTGCCAGAAGGCGAGCATCTGCTCCTCCGACTGCTGGCCCCCCACACGGCCCAACACCCGGTTCTCCCCGTCGAGCGCGATGGCGAACGGGAAGCCGCTGCCGCCCATGGCGATCAGTGCCTCACTCACCTCGTTGTCGCGCATGATCACGCCGCTGAACGCCTCGTCCTCGAACCAGGCACTCGCCGGGAAGTTCGGTCGTTCCGAGGTCACGGCGGTCGACACGGCGATGATCTCGACACCGTCGGGCACCCGGCCGCTGTTGACGAGCTGCTGGACGAGCGGCAGCTCCTCCTGGCAGTGCGGGCACCAGTGGGCGAGGAAATAGACGACCTTCGCCGTGCCGTCGGGGCCGATCGTCACCTTGGCGTCGTCGAAGCCCTGCCCCTCGATCGTCGGCGCCACCAGTCCGAGCGCCAGACCGGTGCCGTCGTCGGTGGGGAGCACCTCACCCGTCACCGTCACCGGCGAGACCTGCGTGGTGGCGTCGTGATCGATCCCGACCACGGCCGGGTTCGCCGGCTGCACATCGGCGCCGTCCGCGGCGGACGACGCATCCGAACCACCGCAGGCCGCGGCGAGCAACGCGAACGGGACGAGGAGGCCAGCGAGACGTCGGCGGGTCATACCCGAGAGCGTAGATCCGTCGACTGCGGCCGACGGTGTCGGCCGAGCGCTCAGTTGCGCCGGATCACGAACGTCTCGTCGTGGAACCACAGCCCGCCGTGGCGCTGGAGCACCTCGTCGGCCGCCTCCAGGTAGCGGCCGTCGCGCGTGGCGGCCTCCACCCGCTGATCCTCGATCTGGGCCACGTAGATCGCGGCGTTCCACGCCGCGAACAACGTCGAGGTCCCGATGTTCGATCCGAGCTCACTCGGCAACGTGTGCATCTCGTAGGTGAGCCTCGACTCGTCGTCCGGGAACGCCATCAGGTCGAAGTCACGCGCGTCCGGACCGAGCGCCCGATGCAGCTCCGCCAACAGTTCGTGGCGATCCACCGGGAACGGCTCCTCCTCGGGCCAGATCGACCGCACGATCTCGATCGCCGGATCGCCACCACACGACTGGATCCCGAGCAGGACCCCGTGGGAACGCAGACTCCGGCTCAGCGGGCACAGGATCTTGTCGACCTTGAACCCCGCACTGGTCTTCGCCCGCCACGGCTGCGACGCGATCACGAGATCGAAGTCGGTGCGGTGATCGCCGGGCCGCGGGATCACGTTGTCGAGCGCGAAGGTCTGATCCGAGCGGTGGATCACGAGCGCCGTCGGCGTCTCGTAGATCGGGTTGCCGGTCTTCTCGCTCGGCCGGACCGCCCAGTGCTTCACCAGCCAGTCGTCGAGGCCGCGGAGCTGCTCCCCGAACGTCTGGGAGTCGGTGCCCTCGAGCGCCACGTGACGCATCACCATGCGCGCCCGCTTCTCCTCGGTGTTCGGCCGCAACCCCGGCGACTCGGCGTAGTGCATGTTCGTGAGCACGATCACCGACGCCGGATGCTCGATGAACCGGTCCGGCAACTTGTCGAGGGTGAGCCGCACGTCCTCGAGGCTCACCTCCTTGCCGACCACGTAGAACGGGATCGTCGGATAGTCCCGATGCATCGCCCGCAACAGGTGGGCGAGCACGGTGCCATCGCCGATGCCGGCGTCGAACACCCGCAGCGCCGGCGGCACCGGACGCAACCGGTGCAGCTCCTGGGCGGCCCGCTCGGCCACCTTCCACTTCTCGTTCGTCGTGGTGACGAACTGGAGATACTTCTGCCGGTTGTCGACGAACCGGACGGGGGCATCCGAGGGGCTGGTCATCGAGCGACACCGTACCGATCCGGCCGGGGCGGGGCCCGTCCGCCCGGGTGGTGTGCCACCATCGGCGGCGGAGCGAATCATGTCCAGTGTCGAGTACCGCTACGTCACGAAGTCGTACGACGGAGGCGCCACCCACGCGCTCGCCGGACTGACGACCGAGATCGACGACGGTGCGTTCCTCGCCATCCTCGGCCGGTCCGGCAGCGGCAAATCGACCGCGCTCCGCCTGCTCACCGGCCTCGAGGATCCCGACAGCGGCGAGCTGTTCCTCGACGGCATCCCGCTGCGGGGGGTGAAGGCCCACGAACGTGGCGTCGGCATGGTCATGCAGATGCCGGCCCTCGTCACCCACCGGTCCGCCGGCGGCAACATCCGGCTCCCCCTCGAGTTCGCCCAGACCCACGGCGACGAGATCGCCGAACGCCTCGCCGCCGAAGCCGCCGACCTCCACATCGCCTCGTTGTTGAAGAAGCGCCCCGGCCAACTCTCCGGCGGCGAGACCCAGGCCGTGCAGCTCGCCCGTGCCCTCATCTCCCGACCCCGGGCGTTGCTCCTCGACGAACCGATGGCGCGCATCGACCACGAGGTTCGCAGCCGTCTCCGGGGCGACATCCTCCGGCTCCAGGCCCGCCACGGCGTCACCACGATCATGGCCACCTCCGACCAGGCCGACGCCATGTCGATGGCCGATTCGATCCTCGTCCTCGACGACGGTCGTCTCCAACAACTCGGTGCGCCGCTCGACGTGTACCACCACCCGATCAACACCGCCGTCGCCCGCTTCCTCGGCGAACCCGGCATGAACATCGTCCCGATGCAGGTCGTCGACGAAGGTGCCGTGCGGGCCTATCGCCGCGGCGCGCTCCGCCTGCCCGCCTGGGCCGACGCCGCCGGCCGCTACCTCGGCCGGGACGCCCTCGTCGGCATCCGACCCGAGGACATCGAGATCGTGACCCCCGACGAGGGCCGGGTGAGCGTCGAGGTCGACCGGGTCGAATCGACCGGCTCCGCCAGCATCGTCCGCATCGATCTCGACGGTGAACCCCTGCTCGTCCGCCACACCGGTGTGCCGCCCCGCCCCGGTGCACGGATCGGGCTCCGGGTCGATCTCGCCCGCCTCCACCTCTTCGATCCCTACTCCGAGGCCGCGATCCACCACCCGGCCATCTGAGCCCCGGCTGATCCCCCGGCGGGCCGCGCCCGTACGCTCGTCCGTTGATGATGTCGATGCACATGACGATGTGGCCCCGGGATCGCTCCTCGATGGAGGGCGCCAAGATCGAGCGGGAGGCCGCGGCCCGGGTCTGGCGGTTCGCCAAGCCCTACCGGGGCATGATCGGCGGCTTCCTCGTGGCCGTCATCGCCCAGGCGCTGCTGGGTCTCGTGCCGCCCCTGCTGTTCGGCGAGATCGTCGGCGACGTGATCCCCGACGAGGACCGCGGTCGGCTCGTGCTGTTCGCCGTGCTGATCGTGCTCTCGGCCCTCGGCTCCGGCATCGTCTCGATGTTCGAGCGGTACTGGTCGTCCCGCATCGGTGAGGGCGTCATCTACGACCTGCGGACCCAGCTGTTCGACCACGTCCAGCGCCTGCCGATCGCGTTCTTCACCCGCGTGCAGACCGGCACACTCACCAACCGGCTCAACAACGACGTGATCGGCGCCCAGCGGGCGCTCACCGCCACGCTCGGCACCGTCGTCTCGAACGTCATCACCCTCGTCACCACCGTGGCGGCGATGCTCGTCCTCGACTGGCGCCTCACCCTGCTCGCCATCATCCTCACGCCGTTCTTCGTGATGCCCTACCGACGCATCGGGGCCATCCAGCAGGCGATCACCCGCGAGGGCATGGACCACAACGCGGCGATGAACACCACCATGACCGAGCGGTTCAACGTCTCGGGTGCGCTGCTCGTGAAGCTGTTCGGCCGCCAGCACGACGAGCTCACCCTGTTCCGGGACCGGGCCGTGAAGGTGCGCGACATCGGGATCCGCTCCGCCCTGTTCACCCGTGGCTTCATGGTGGTGCTCAGCCTGCTCGGCGCCATGGGCACGGCGCTCGTCTACGGCCTCGGCGGCTGGTACGCCATCTCCGGGTCGATCGACACCGGCGAACTCGTCGCCATGGGCCTGCTCGTCGGTCGGGTGTATCAGCCGCTCACCGGCCTCACGAACGCCCGCATCGACGTGCTCACCGCCCTCGTCAGCTTCGACCGGGTGTTCGAGGTGCTCGATGCGCCGTCGCCCCTCGTCGACCGACCCGACGCCGTCGAGCTCCGCGATCCCGCCGGGCGGATCGAGTTCCGCGACATGTCGTTCCGCTACCCCGGCGCCAACGAGCTCATCGTGCCGGCGCTGGAGATCCCGTCGTCGACCGCCGCGTCCGACGAACCCGAGGCGCTCACCATCGACTCACTCGACGTCACGATCGAACCCGGCCAACTCGTGGCGCTCGTCGGCCCGTCCGGTGCCGGCAAGACCACCATCACCAACCTCGTGCCCCGGCTCTACGACGTGACCGACGGCGCGCTCCTGGTCGACGGCCATGACGTCCGGGACCTCACCCAGGACTCACTCCGGGCCGCCATCGGCGTCGTCGTGCAGGACCCGCACCTGTTCCACGAGTCGATCGCCGACAACCTCCGGTACGCGAAGCCCGACGCCACCCTCGACGAACTGATCGAGGCCTGCACCGCCGCCCGTATCCACGAGACGATCGACAAGCTGCCCGGTGGCTACGACACCGTGGTGGGCGAGCGCGGCTACCGCCTGTCCGGTGGTGAGAAGCAGCGCCTCTCCATCGCCCGGATGCTGTTGAAGGACCCGTCGATCGTCATCCTCGACGAGGCCACCAGCCACCTCGACTCCGAGAACGAGGCGCTCGTGCAGGAAGCCCTCGCCCGGGCACTCGACGGGCGCACGGCGCTCGTGATCGCGCATCGCCTGTCGACCATCACCGACGCCGACCAGATCCTCGTGCTCGACGAGGGTCGACTCGTCGAGCGGGGCCGCCATCACGATCTGCTCGAGGCCGAGGGGCTCTACGCCGACCTCTACCAGCGCCTCGTCCGGGAGCCGATGACCGTCGCGGACTCTCGCTGACGCTCGAGTCGCTTCCGCAGTTCGTCGCTGGCGCTCCGAACTGCCCCGTTGGACTCGTCGCCGACGCTCGCTAGTCGCCGAGCTTGGCGGCGATGGAGGGCGGGAAGCCGCCACGGGCGATCGGGCCCCAGCGCACGATCTCGATCGAGATCAGGCACTTCTCCTGGCGCTCCATGGCGGTGCGGTACTCGGCCCAGTCCGGATGCTCGCCCCGGGCGGCCCGGTAGTAGTCCTCGAGCCCGTCGAGCGCCTCGGGCAGGTCGACCACCGTGGCGTCGCCGTCGATCTGCACCCACGAGCCCCCGAACTGGTCGCTGAGCACACACACCGACACACGGTCGTCCCGGCGCAGATTGTGGACCTTGTCCCGGAACGGGTAGGTCGACACGAGCATCCGGCCGTCGTGCACCGAGCCGGTCACCGGCGACATCTGCGGGCGCCCGTCGATCCGGAACGTGGTCATGATCCACTGCCGGCGGGGCGTGATGAACTCCAGGAGTTCGTCCCGTCCGACGGTGTTCTCCTCGGCCAGCATGCGTGCCATGGACCCGACCCTAGGCGGGTGGATCTCCCGGCGATACCGGCACCCCGTCCTGCGATACTGCGGGGATGACGACTGACGTGACCGTCCTCGACGGTGGCATGGGCAAACACCTCGAGCGTTCCGGCGCACCGTTCCGCCAACCCGAGTGGTCGGCCCTCGCCCTGCTCGAGGATCCCGACGCCGTGCGCCGTGCCCACACCGACTTCATCGAGGCCGGGGCCGACGTGATCATCGTCAACGCCTACGGCGTGGTGCCGTTCCACCTCGGCGACGACCGGTTCGCCGACCGTGGCCGGGAGCTCGCCGAGCTGGCCGGCCGCCTCGCCCGCGAGGCCGCGGACGCCGCCGATCGGCCCGTGCTCGTCGCCGGGTCGTTGCCGCCGCTGTTCGGTTCCTACGAACCCGAGAAGTTCCGCCCCGCCGAGGCGCCGGCGATGTACGACGTGCTCGTCGAGGCCCAGGCCCCGTACGTGGATCTGTGGCTCGCCGAGACCGTCAGCTCCATCGCCGAGGCCACCACGATCCTCGACGCCCTCGATCGTCACGACCCCGACGGGGGGACCGAGGTGTGGATGTCGTACTCGGTGCCCGACGATCCGCCCGGCGAGGTCGTCGACCTCCGCTCCGGGGAGTCGATCGCCGACGCCGTGGCCGCGGTGGTCGATCGGGTCGCCGCGATCACCTTCAACTGCTCGCCGCCCGAAGCCATCACCGTGGCGCTCGGCCACACCGTCGACGCCCTCGGCGACCGGCTCGGCCCCATCCGGATCGGCGCCTACGCGAACGCCTTCCAGCCCAAGCTCGAGGGCTACGCCGCCAACGAGGTGATCCTCGGCCGGCGCGACGACCTCACCCCCGAGCAGTACCACGAGATCTGCCACGGGTGGATCGACATGGGCGCCACGATCGTCGGCGGCTGCTGCCAGATGTTCCCCGAACACATCGAGGCCCTCACCCGGCTCCGTAGCGCATGACCGGGCTCCGGCGCCTCGCCGCCGACGCCCCGCTCGAGGAACAACTCGCCGCGCTCGACACCGACGGTGGCGTGATCATCGAGGGCCTGTTCGACCGGGCCACGATCGACGAGATCCGCCGTGCCGCCGACGCCCGGGCCGAACACGTCGCCCCCGGCGCCGCCACCCAGGGCATGGGGGAGGCCGGCAAGGCGTTCGTCGGCGCCAACACGATCCGGTTCTCCAGCCTCGGTCAGCTCACCCCGGCGTTCTTCGACATGCTCGACAACGAGCGCTACGCCGCACTCGCCGACGCCGTGCTCCTCCCCGCCTGCGGCAACTACTGGCTCAACACGGCCCAGGTCATGTACATCGGACCCGGCGAGCCGGCCCAGGAACTGCACCGCGACGCCGACAACTGGTGGGAGTTCCTCGGACGCACCTGGCCCGACACGCCCGAGGTCACCATCAGCGCCATGATCGGGCTCGACACGGTCACCGAGGAGCTCGGCGCCACCCGGGTGGTGCCCGGCAGCCATCGCGACCCGGCGCTGTCCTACCGCTCGGGCGACGCTTCCGTCCCGGCCGAACTCGGCCCCGGCGACGCCCTCGTCTACTCCGGTCACGTGTTCCACGGCGGCGGCGCCAACCAGACCACCGACCGGTGGCGCCGGGCGATGCATCTCAGCTTCGTCGCCGGCTGGCTCACACCCGAAGAAGCGATCGTGCTCGACCACCCGCTCGGGTCACTCGACGACCGCTCCCCGCGGGTCCGGCGCCTGCTCGGCCACGGCTCGTACTACCCCGGTGAACGCCGCGGCGGTGGTCTGTGGCTCCGCCACGTCAAGGGCATCGACGAAGACTGAGGCCTCAGGCCGCCGGTGTGCGGCGCAACGCCCGTGGCACGACCCCGTCGGGACGCTGCAGCGAGCCGTCGGCCAACACCACGCCGTCGGCACAGTGGGTCTCCACCTCACCCCCACCGAACTGCTCGTCGTAGAGACCGCGATAGGCGCCACCGGCGGCGAGCAGCTCCTCGTGTGAGCCCGACTCGATCACGCGGCCGTGGTCGATCACGTGGATCACGTCGGCGGCCTGGATCGTCGAGAGTCGATGGGCGACGGCGAGGGTCGTGCGTCCCGACACGAGTGTCGACAGGGCCTCCTGGATGCGCCTCTCGGAGGCGGTGTCGAGGGCGGAGGTCGCCTCGTCGAGCACCAGCACCTTCGGGTCCGACAGCAACACCCGGGCGATGGCGATGCGTTGGCGCTCACCGCCGGAGAGACGGAAGCCCCGCTCGCCGACCACCGTGTCGTAGCCGTCGGCGAACTCGAGGATCCGGTCGTGGATCGCCGCCATCTCGGCGGCCGCCCGCACCTCCTCGTCGGTGGCGTCGGGGCGGCCGTAGCGGATGTTGTCCCGCAGGGTCCCGGCGAACAGGTACGACTCCTGCGTCACGAACCCGACCGAGCGGGCCAGCGTGGCGAAGCTCAGGTCCCGGAGATCGTGACCGTCGATCCGGACCGCCCCGTCGTCGACGTCGTAGAGGCGGGCCACGAGCTGCAACACCGTCGACTTGCCGGCACCCGACGGTCCGACGAAGGCGATGAGCTGCCCCGGTCGGGCCGTCACGTCGAGATCGGTGATCGTCGCCAGCTCGGAGTCGGGATAGTGGAAGTGGGCGTGGTCGAACTCGACGACACCCCGCACCGCCTCGGGTGCGAGATCGACGGGCTCGTCGGCCTCGACGATGTCGGAACGGATGTCGAGGTAGCTGAAGATCCGGCCGAACAGGGCCCGGCTCGACTGGAGCTCGACGAAGGTCTCGAGCATGCGGGCCACCGGGAAGAACAACCGGTTCTGCAGTGTGGTGAACGCCACGATCGTGCCGGCGGTCAGCTCCGTGCCACCGTTGAGTGCGTAGCCCGCGGCGAGGTACACGAGGATCGGCGTGGCGCCGAGGAAGGTCTGCACCACGGTGAAGAACGCCTGGCCGATCACCTGCTGACGTTCCGCCGAGACGGCCAGCCGGTCACTCACGTCGGTGAACCGACCGATCTCCCGGTCCTGCTGGCCGAAGAGCTTGGCCAGGGTGATCCCCGACAACGACAGGGTCTCGGAGGTGATCACCGTCATCTCGGCCGTCTGCTGCTGGGCCTCGCGGGTGATCCGCTCCCGACGCCCGCCGACCATCCGGGTGGCGAGCACGAACAGCGGGATCGTGACGAGCATCACGAGCGTCAGCTGCCACGACAACAACAGCATCGCCACGAGCGCACTCACGAACGTGACGGCGTTCGACAGGATCGACGACAACGACGAGGTGACGGCGTTCTGGGCGCTCGACACGTCGCTCGAGATCCGGGACTGGAGGTCGCCGGTGCGGGCGCCGGCGAAGAACGACAGCGGCAACGACTGGAGATGGGTGTAGAGCCGGTTGCGCAACTCCCGCAGCACCCGCCGGCCGAGCCGGTTCGTCTGCACCGTCTGCAGCACACCGAGCACGCCGCCGCCGAGGGCGACGACGAGCATGATCGCCACGAGGGTCCACAACCGGTCGAGATCGAGCCCGGTGTCGCCGAACAAGGCCTGATCGAAGATGCGCTGGATCAGGAGCGGGTTGACCACACCCAGCAACGACGACGCCAACACCAGCAGCACCACCCCCGCCACCCGGGCGCGGTGGGGCACGAAGAGCGCGGCGACACGACCCCAACCGAAGGCATCGGTGGGGTCGGCGGGAGTGGGGGCGTGGCGGTGGGGGTGTCGGCGTCCGGGGTCGGCCGCCGCGGTCACGCCGCGCCTTCGGCCCGGATGAAGACCGGTTCGGCCGGCGTCGAGCGTTCCGGATCGAGCCGGTAGCCCAGCCCGTCGAACTCGGTGATGCCCTTGCGGGAATCGACCCGGTTGCGCACGAGCCACCCGGCCATCGCACCCCGAGCCCGCTTCGCGAAGAAGCTGATCACCTTGTACTGCCCGTTCTTCTCGTCGAGGAACCGGGGCGAGATCACGGGGGCATCGAGCTCGGCGGGGCGGACCACGCCGTAGTACTCGTTCGACGCGAGGTTCACGAACACGTCCGCACCCGACGACTCGGCGAGGTCGGTGTTGAGTTGCTCGGTGACCGTCGAACCCCAGTACTCGTAGAGGTTCTTGCCGCCGGGGTTCTGCACCTGGGTGCCCATCTCGAGCCGGTAGGGCTGCATCAGATCGAGCGGACGGAGCACGCCGTAGAGGCCCGACAGGATGCGGACCGTCTTCTGCGCCCGGGTCAGATCGCGGGCGTCGAACGCCGGTGCGTCCATGCCGGCGTAGACGTCACCGTTGAAGCTGAGGATCGCGGGCTTCGCGTTCTCGGGGGTGAACGGCACCGTGAAGTCGGCGAAGCGTTCGACGTTGAGTTCGGCCAGGGAGCTCGAGATCCCCATGAGGTCGGAGAGGTCGGCGGGCGACTTCGTCGCCATCACGTCGACGAGCTCGCTCGCCCGGTCGAGCAGGGCCGGTGTGGTGTGCCGGCGGGTCGACCAGTCGGTCGATTCGTCGAGGGACTTCGCCGGTGAGAGCAGGATCAGCACCCCGGGAGTATCCCACGTCACCACCGAAACGGGCAGGGCCGGGGCCGGGGTGTCACGAATCGACCGGTCATCTCGTCGAGAGGGTGTGAACGACCACACCGACCTCCCCCACCCCGACCGCTCCGTCGCCGGGCCCACCGTCGTCGTCATCGGCGGCGGCCCGGCCGGGCTCACCGCCGCCATCACCGCCGCCGACACCGGGGCCCGCGTGGTGCTCCTCGAACGCCGCGCCGGTCTCGGTGGCCGAGCCCGTACCGACCGCCACGACGGCTGCGCCCTCAACCTCGGCGCCCACGCGCTCTACGCCGACGGTGCCGCCCGGCGCTGGCTCGTCGAGCTCGGCGTCGACCCCGCCGGGCACCGCCCCGAACCCGCGAGTTCCATCGTGGTCGACCACCGCGGTGTGCAGCGCTTCCCCGACGGACCCGTCGCGCTCCTCCGCAGCGGTGCCGTGCCGTGGCGGGCCAAACCCGCCTTCGGTCGTCTCCTCGCCGGGGTCGGCCGCCTCGCCCGTCGGGCCCCGGCCGATCGCAGCGCCGCGGCCGTCATCGCCGAACGCACCCCGCCGTCGGTGCATTCGCTGCTGCACGCCGTGGTCCGCCTCACCACCTACGCCCCCGATGCCGACCTCATCTCCGCCGATGCCGCGTTCACCCAACTCGAGCTCGGCCTCGACGGCGGGGTGCGGTACCTCGACGGCGGGTGGCAGGGCTGGATCGACGACCTCGCCGGGATCGCCACCGCCCGCGGGGTCGACATCCGGCGGGGGAGCGCGGCCCGAGCCGTCACCACCGGTGACGGCGGTCTGGTCGTGGAGCTCGACGACGACGCCATCACCGCCGACCGGGTGATCGGTGCCATCCCACCGGCCGCCATGCGCCGACTCCTCGGAACCGATCCGTGGCCCGGCCTGGCCCCGGCGGCCGTCGCCTCCGTGCTCGACCTGGGCGTCGACCTCGGTGCGGTCCGCCATGAGTTCGGCCTCGGCCTCGACGACGGTTGGTACATGAGCCTCCACGGTCCGCCCGCCGCCGGGCTCGCCCCGGCCGGCCAGGGTCTGCTCTCCGGCCTGCGCTACGCCCGAGCCGACGAGACCCTCGACCCCGACCGGGAACGGGCCACCCTGCTCGCCGCCGCCGGCCATCTCGGCGTCGGCCCGGCCGACATCCGCAGCGAACGCTTCCTGCATCGCATGGTCACCGCCGAGAGCGTGCCGAGCCCCGACACGGGCGGCCTCGCCGGCCGGCCCGACATCGCCGTCGCCGGCCACCCGGGTGTGTTCGTCTGTGGCGACTGGGTCGGCCCCGACGGTCTGCTCGTCGACGCCTCGGTGGCGAGTGCCCGCCGAGCCGGCGCGGCCGCCGGCGCCACCTCGGCGCCGCGGGTCGTCACGGCCGCCGTGGGAGACTGACCGCCATGTGCCCCGAGGTCCGCGCCCCGAGCGACACCCCCGCGGCACGGATCTTCGCCGAGCACCGCGACGAACTCGAACGCGTCGCCTACCGGATGCTCGGTTCGTGGGCCGAGGCCGAAGACGTCGCCCAGGACACCTGGCTGCGCTGGTCGACCGTCGACCACGACCGGATCGACAACCACGTCGGCTACCTCGTGCGGATCACCACCCGGCTCGCCCTCGATCGGGCCAAGCGGGCCTCCCGCCGCCACGAGTCCTACGTCGGTCCGTGGCTGCCCGAACCGGCCTCGGCCGAACCGGGACCCGACGACGCCGCCCTCCTCGCCGAGAGCCTCACCCTCGGGTTCGTCACCGTGCTCCAACGCCTCGGCCCCGTCGACCGGGCCGTGTTCCTGCTGCACGAGGTGTTCGGATGGAGCCACGCCGACATCGCCGAGGTGGTCGAACGCAGCGAACCGACCTGCCGCCAGATCGCCCGCCGAGCCCGTGAGCGGGTGCGCGACGACCGGCGGGGCGCCCGGCTCGACAACGACCGGGACGCCGAGCTCCTCGGCCGTGCCGTGCTCGCCGCCCAGGCCGGTGAGGTCGCCGAACTGGCGACCCTGCTCCACGACGACGTGGTGCTCCTGTCCGACGGTGGGCCCAACCGGCATGCGGCCCGCAACCCGATCGTCGGCCCCGAACGGGTCGCCCGGTTCCTCACCGGGATCGCCCGGGCCGACGAACGCAAGGGCCGCGCCACCGAACGCACCGCCGAGGTCGGCTGGATCAACGGCCAACTCGGGGTGCTGCTCGTCGACGACGGCGAGGCCTTCGGGGCCATGGTCGCCGACACCGACGGCGAACGGATCGTCGCGCTCCACTCCGTGATCGCCCCCGAGAAGATCGGACGCCTGCGGCGATGAGATCCCGGCTCGCCCCACTCGTGGTCGCGGCGGCGCTCGCCGCAGCGGCCTGCTCGTCGATCGACGACGGTGCCGCCGTCACGGTCGAGGTCACCGCGGCGAGCACGACGTCGCCCGCCGCCGACGCGACGACGAGCACCCTCGCTCCCACCACGACATCGTCGACCGAGCCGCCGACGACCACCACCGAGGCCACGACCACCACGACCGAACCCCCGGACGACCGACGCCCGCTCCCCACCGACGGAGCGGCGTTCACCGCCGAACTCGAACGGGTCGAACTCGCCATCCGGGATCCCGCCACCCCGGAGGACCGCCTCCCCGCACTCGGCCGCCGCCAACAGCAGCTCTACCGGGTGCTCACCGTGCACCCCGACTGGTTCGCCGACGTCGAGGCCGACATCGACCCGGCCGTGCTGCCCGCCGCCACCCTCAACTGGGAAGCCCGCCGCCAGCTGTCGTCGCTCGTGTCGTCGGGATCGCTCGCCACCACGGTGCCGGCGTGGCGGATCGTCGAACCGCTGCCCGCCGACGAACTCCTCGGGTACTACCGCGCCGCCGAAGCCGAGACCGGTGTGGGCTGGCACGTGCTCGCCGCGATCCACCTCGTCGAGACCCGGATGGGGCGGATCGAGGGCCTGTCGACCGCCGGCGCCCTCGGCCCGATGCAGTTCCTGCCCTCCACCTGGGACTGGTGCTGCGAGGGCGATCCCACCGACGCCGCCGACGCGATCCTCGGCGCGGCGACCTACCTCCGCATCAGCGGCGCCCCGGACGACCTGCGCGCCGCGGTCTTCGCCTACAACCGCTCCGATCGCTACGTCGACGCCGTGCTCGCCTACGCCGGGGTGCTCGCCGAGAACGAACTCGCCTACCGCGGCTATCACGCCTGGGACGTCTACTACCTGAGCTCGGCCGGCCTGCTCCGGCTCGCTCCCGGCTACCTCGAGGCCGAGCCCGTCGACGCGGCGGCCTGGGCGGCCGACCACCCCGAGGCGCTGCTCCAGGTCGATTGAGCGGTGTCGCCGATGGTCAGCGGCGCAGCCGGTGGTCGTCGGTGAACATCGACCGGCTGACGCCGAGGCCGACCACCACCACGTTGATCGCCACCGAGCCGAGGATCAGGAACATCACGGCCGCCTGCACCCGCACGGCGTCGACCGGGGGCACTCCGGCCAGGATGAGGCCCGTCATCGTGCCCGGCAGCGCGATGAGGCCGACCGCCTTCGTCGACTCGATCTGGGGGATCAACGCGGTGCGGAGCGCCTCACGCAGGAACGGTCGGGCCGCCTCGGCGCTCGGTTGGCCGAGGGCGAGCCGAGCCTCGACGTCGAGGCGTTTGTCCCGCAGCTCGGCCACCACCCGGCGGGCCACCACCACCGTGGCGCCGAGGGCGTTGCCGATGATCATCCCGCCGACCGGCACCACGACCCGGGCTTCGAGCGGGAACACCCCGAGCCCGAACGCCACCCCCAACGCCACGGTCGACGACGCCGCCATGGCCGCCGCCGTGAGGCGGGTCACGTCCGGGACCTCCGGCGCCCGCCGCCCGACCGTGGTGGCCGCGATGGCGATCATCAGCGCGACCCAGGCGAACGCGAGCACGAGCGGAGCGTCCTCGTCGAGGATGACGAGGAGCACGTAGCCGACGGCCACGAGCTGCGCCACCGCCCGCACGGCGGCCACCACGAGATCCCGCTCCAGGCGGAGACCGCGGACGAGCGACACCACCAGGGCCACCACCACCAGCACGAGGGAGGCGGCGAGCCCCCACCAGCCGACGTCGCCGTTCACGACGGACCCCCCGACGAATCGCGGGTGTGATGGTCGGGGTGTTCGTCGGCCGCGTGGTCGAGCGGTTCGGCGTGGAGGTAGTGGTCGGTCTCGTGGGCGTCGGCCGGGCGACCGTCGACCAGCACGATCCGATGGTCGGGCGCGATCCGCTCCACCTGTTCGAGCTCGTGGGTCACCCACACCACCCCGAGCCCACCGGCGACGAGGTCGGTGATGGTCTGTTCCAGCTGGCGGGTGCTCGCCGGGTCGAGCGCCGAGGTCGGCTCGTCGAGCAACAACACGTCGGGGTCGGTGGCGAGCGCCCGGGCCACCGTGGCCCGTTGGGCCTCGCCACCGGAGATCACCTCACCCGCCCGGTCGAGCAACTCCGGATCGAGTGCCACCCGCTCGAGCAGCACACCGGCCCGGTCCCGGTCGAGCTCGGGAGCGGCGACGAGGAGGTTCTCGAACACCGTGCCGTCGAACATGGTCGGGCGCTGGAAGACCATGCCGACCCGGCGCCGGTGGGTGAGCGGATCGAGCCCGGCCACGTCGTCGCCACGGAACCGCACGGTGCCCGCGGCCGGCACGACGAACCGGTTGCACAGACGCAGCATCGTCGACTTGCCCGAGCCCGACGGGCCCAACACCACGGTCAGACCGGACGGGATCGACGCCGTCAGATCGTGCAGGATCGGCTCCCCGTCGTCACCGTCGACGCGGACCCCGTCGAGTTCGAACAGCGGCGCCACACCCGCATTCTCGGACATACCGGTGCGAAGAACTCCAGATGTCGGCCGAATCATCCGAAGACCTCCGTATGAAGCGACCGCTCGTCAAGGACGCCACCCTGCGGATGAAGGACGTCGCCGTCGGCGACGTCGTGAGCCGGACCCCCGGCGAGCGTGAGGGCTGGTTCCAGGTGGCCGAGATCACCCGGATGTTCAACGGCAAGATCCAGGTCGCCGACAAGGACGCGGATCTCGCCGTCTCCGGTCACGATTTCGACCTCATCGGCGTGCAGGTCATCACCGAGTTGAACCTCCCGCCCGAGCCGATCCTCGACCCGGGCGGCGACGACACCGCCGAGTCCGGTGCCACCGAGGAGTCGACCGAGGCCAAGGCCGAGACGCCTCCGGAGCCGCCCGCCCCGGAGACCCCGGCCGAGCCGAAGGCCGAGACGCCGGCCGCGCCGCCACCCCCGCCGCTGTCGCTCGCACCCCCGTCGGCGTTGTTCGCCGCTCAGGGCGCCACCAGCTGAGGCATCATGGCCGGGTGATCGTGCACCTGGTCGATGGCACCTACGAACTCTTCCGGCAGTTCTTCGCCCGCCCGTCTCGTCTGAACGACGACGGGGTGGAGATCGCCGCGGCGCGGGCGGTGGTCCGCTCCGTCATGACGATGCTGGAGGACGGGGTGACCCACGTGGGTGTCGCCTGCGACACCGTCATCGAGTCGTTCCGCAACGAGCTCTACGACGGCTACAAGGACGGCTCCGGCATCGACCCGCTGCTCTGGAACCAGTTCCCCCTCGTCGAGGAGGGTCTGCGGGCCCTCGGTGTGCCCACGTTCTCGATGATCGAGTACGAAGCCGACGACGGCCTCGCCGCGGCCGCCGCACTGTCGGCGGCCGACGACCGTGTCGAGCAGGTCCGTATCTGGACGCCCGACAAAGACCTCGCCCAGTGCGTCGTCGGTGACCGGGTCGTCCAGTACGACCGCCGCAACGACAAGGTCGTCGACCACGATGGTGTGATCGAGAAGTTCGGCGTCGCCCCCGCCTCGATCCCCGACTATCTCGCCCTCGTCGGCGACTCCGCCGACGGGTTCCCCGGCCTCGCCGGCTGGGGGGCGAAGTCGAGCTCGACCGTGCTCGCCCGCTACGAACACCTCGAACACATCCCGCTCGCCCCCGGCCAGTGGGAGGTGAGCGTGCGCGGCTCGGCCAAGCTCGCGAACACCCTCGCCGAGGGCATGGCCGACGCCGTGTTGTTCCGGACCCTCGCCACCCTGGCCCTCGACGCCCCCACCGTCGATTCGGTCGACGAACTCGAATGGCAGGGAGCGACCGCTGCGCTTCCGGAGGTGGCGGGGATGCTCGAAGCCCGCGACCTCATGCGTCGCGCCGACGAACTGGCGGCCACACGATGATCCGCACCCATCGCCCCGACGATCTCGCCGCCATGCTCGAGGTCAACCAGGCCAACGTGCCCGAGGTCGGCAGCCTCGACGAGGCGAAGCTCGAGGCGCTGCTCGCCGAGTCGTCGTTCGTGCGCGTCATCGAACTCGAGGGCCGTGTCGTCGGTCTGCTCGTCGTGCTCTGTGAAGGCGCGGGCTACGGCTCGCCGAACTACGCGTGGTTCGGGGCCCGGCACGAGCGTTTCACCTACGTCGACCGGGTGGCGCTGCTGCCCGAGGCCCGCGGTGGCGGGTGGGGTCCCGCGCTCTATCACGCCGTGCAGACCTACACGGAGCTGACCGAGCGGCCGGTGATCTGTGCCGAGGTCAACGTCGAGCCGCCGAATCCGCGGTCGTTGCACTTCCACGAGCGGTTCGGCTTCGTGTCCGTCGCCGAGACCGAGCCGTACGAACCCGGCTACCGGGTGGCGATGGTGGAGAAGGCACTCACCGTCTGAGCGGACTCAGCGGCGTTCGTCGGGTCCGGTCACGTCGTCGACGTCGGCCCGGAGCCGATCCCGCAACGTGCGCCGGGGTGCTGGTTCGGCCGGCGGTGTCGTCGCTGGCGGGTCGGCCGGCGTGTCCGCCCCGGGCGTGGGTGTGGCCGTGGTCGGTGGTGGTGTCGGCACCGTCGGGGTCTCACCCGTCGTGGGTTTGCGCAGCGGTGGGCGTCCGGCCGGTGTGGGCGCCACGTCGACCTGGGACGCCGGACCGTGGTCGTGTCCCTCGTGGTGGTCGTGGTCGTGCCCGTGCTCGGCGGCCCGCTCGGCGGTCGGCCCACCGACGGCCCAGGCGGCCAACGCCGTCGTGAGCGGCACCGAGGCGACGAGGCCGATCGAGCCCACCAGGGTCCGCACGATCTCGGTGGCGACGAGTTCGGAGTTCGCGACGTCGATCCACGACCGGCCACCGACGACGAACAACAGCAGGAGCGGCAACGACGCACCGGCGTAGGCCAACACGAGCGTGTTGACCGTGGCGCCCACGTGGTCCCGACCCACCCGCATCGCCCGGGTGAACACCTCGGTGCGTGACATCGACGCGTCGGCCGAGCGGAGTTCGAACGCGAGCGACGCCTGGGTGAGGGTCATGTCGTCGAGGGCGCCGAGGGCCCCGATGACGAGCCCGGCGAGGAGCAGACCCCGCACGTCGACGTCACCCGCCGCGGCCACGAGGAAGAACGCCTCCTCGGAGGTGAACCCCGTGAACTGGGCGAGCGACACGAACAACCGACCGAGCGCGGTGGTGAGCGTCAGCGACGCGATCGTGCCGAGCAGGGCGACGCTCGTCATCATCGACACGCCGTGGGTGGCGAACATCGCGACGATCGCGATGGCCGAGGCCGTGACGAGGGCGACCCCGAGCGGCGCCGCGCCGTCGAGCACGGCCGGCAGGGTGAACAGGCCGAGGATGGCGGCCGACGCACCGAGCCCGGCGAGGGCGAGGAAGCCCCGTTCTCGGCCGAGCAGGATCACCGCGCCGGCGAACAACACGGCGAGCGTGGCGAGCACGGGCAGGCGCTGGCGGTCGGCGAAGGAGTACCGGATCGACGCGTCGAGGTCGGGACTGCCGGCCACCACGATCAGATCGTCGGCGTCGAACGAGGTCTGGGCGTCGTACACCGGCGGCAGCTCGAACAGCTGGCCGGCATCGGGGCCTTCCATCAGTTCGATCTGGAGGATCTCGCAGGTGATGTCCTCCGAGATCGCCGCCAACTCGTCGGGGCATTCGAGGCGGGCGGTGACCCGGGCGTCGAACAGGTCGGTGGCGGGATCCGACGACGTCACACTCGCCGGCCACATCACCGCCAACGCGATGAGGGTCGCCACCACGATCATGGCCACGGCGGCCACCACCGGTGTCCGCCACGGCACACGCAGCGGCCCGTCTCCGTGCGAATGTCCCGCGCCCATCGTGGGCGGAGGCTAGCGGCCGCCCTCCGCCGCGGCGGGGAGGCGCCGGCGTGGGCTCAGTCGTCGCGCTTGGCCCGGCTCGGTGCCACCCTCGGCGGCTCGTCCGGCTGCTTCGGATACACGGGCGGCCAGGGTGCGTCCATCAGGCCACTCGCCCGATCGGCCCGATGCGCCTCCATGAGCGGTTCGAGCGACTGCGGGTCGTCGTCCATGTCGGCCCACGGGTCGCCGTGTTCGGCCAGGCGGGCGGGCACGGTCGCGATCGTCAGCTCGTCGGGCAGCGCCGTCGGCACCTCGTCCCAGGTGATGGGGGTCGACACCTGGGCCGCCACCCGGGGGCGGGCCGACCACGCCCCGAACACCGTCTTGTGTGGTGCGTTCTGGTTGAAGTCGATGAAGATCCGCTCGCCCCGTTCCTCCTTCCACCAGGCCGCGGTGATGAGGTCGGGTCGGCGTCGCTCCATCTCCCGAGCGACGGCCACCGCGGCGAACCGCACGTCGTAGGAGTCCCACCCCGGCTGCAGCCGGGTGTAGAGGTGCAGCCCTTTCGAGCCGCTCGTCTTCACCCACAACCGCATGCCGAGTTCGTCGAACAGGGCCTTCACCTCGAGGGCGGTCTCGCGGACCATGTCGAACGTGGTGCCCGGGCTCGGGTCGAGGTCGATGCGCAGCTCGTCGGTGGTGTCGGGCGTGGCCGCCCGGTAGGGCCAGACGTGGAAGCCGAGACACCCCATGTTCACCGCCCACAGCACGTGGGCGAGATCGGCCACGACCATCGCGTTCGATTCGGTGCCGTTCGGTGTCGACACGATCGTGGTCTGGAGCCACTCGGGCGCACCCTTCGGCACCCGCTTCTGGAAGAAGTTCTTGCCCGACGCCCCATCGGGGAAGCGTTGGAGCAGCACCGGTCGGCCGCCCATGGCCCGCACGATCGCGGGGCCGATCTCCCGGTAGTAGTCGACGAGGTCGAGCTTGGTCTCACCCCGCTTCGTGAAGAACACCTTGTGGGGGTTGGTGATGCGCACGGAGGTGCCGTCGATGTCGAACTCGATCGGTTCGCCGGCGGTCTCGCGTGCCATGACCGGACGGTAGTGCTCCACGGCGCGGGCCGGGATCTAGGTTGGCCGCGTGGACTCGAACGACGTGATCGAACTGGCCGGCGGGGTGGACGAGCGATTGGCCCGTCAGATCGAGTTCCTCGTCGAGATCGACAAGCTCAAGAACGTCGAGCGGATGAGCAAGATCTCCGACGGATCCCGACGGGAGAACACGGCGGAACACTCGTGGCACCTGGCGATGTGTGCCCTCGTCCTGGCCGACCGGGCCGGGCCCGAGGTCGACGTCGGGCGGGCGATCCTGATGTGCCTCGTCCACGACATCGTCGAGGTCGACGCCGGTGACACCTACATCTACGCCGCCGACCGGAGCCACAAGCACGATGCCGAGGTGGCGGCCGCCGAGCGTCTCTTCGGGCTCCTGCCCGACGAACTCGGAGCCCGGCTGCGGGACCTGTGGGACGAGTACGAGACCCACGACACCCCGACCGGGGCCTTCGCGTACGCGGTCGACCGGCTCCAGCCGATGCTGCTGAATGCCGTGACGGGTGGGGTCACCTGGACCGAGAACGGGATCCGTCAGTCACAGGTGCGGGAGAAGAACCAGCCGATCGAGGCCGCCTCGGCGGATCTCTGGATGCTGGCCTCCGGCATCATCGACACGGCGGTCGACGAGGGTGTGCTCGCCCCCGACTGACGACCGACACCAATTCCCCGCGAGGCGTCAGCCCGAATCGTGAGCTGACGCGGGGATTCGGGACCTCAGCGGCTGAGCACCGCGCTCAGCGGGTGCGGGCGGCAACCCGCCCACCTCACGCCTGGAGCACCCTGCTCAGTGCGGCGGGTTGTGGCTCGTCGAGTTGGTCGAAGTCGCACTCGGCCGGGGTCTTGTCGTCTCGCCAGCGGAGCACCTTGGTGACTTCACGGAAGCGGCCACCGAGGGTCGAGCCGTACTTCACCTCGACGACCCGCTCGCAGCGCAGTGGCACCCACGAATGGTCCTTCTGGGCGTTCCAGCGGTGGGGTACCCCGGGCATCCGGCCATCCGCATGGGCCTCGGCCTCGGCCCACTCGCGCCACGGGTGGTCCGCGAGGGCGTTCTCCCCGAGGGGAGCGAGCTCCTCGACGAGCTCGGCCCGACGCTTCGCCGTGAAGCTCGCCGCCACACCGACGTGTTGCAGCCGCCCCTCGTCGTCGTGGAGGCCGAGCAGCAGCGAGCCGACGCCCTTGCCGTCCTTGTGCCAGCGGAACCCGGCCACCACCGCATCAGCGGTGCGGACGTGCTTCACCTTCATCTGCGTGCGCTTGTTCTCGACGTAGGGATCGTCGATCGGCTTCGCGATCAACCCGTCGAGCCCGGCTCCCTCGAACACCCGGAACCACTCGGCCGCCACGGTCTGGTCGTCGGTGGTGGGGGTCAGATGGAATGGGGGCGCGACGTCGGCGAGCGCCGCCTCCAGCAGGGCGCGGCGTTCGGAGAACGGGCGATCGCGCAGGTCGTCGTCGCCGAGGGCGAGCAGATCGAAGGCCACGAACTCGGCCGGTGTGGTCTCGGCCAGCATGGTCACCCGCGATTCGGCCGGGTGGATGCGTTGCTGGAGCTGGTTGAAGTCGAGATGGTCGTCGGTGGCGAGGATCAGCTCACCGTCGACCACACACCGCTCCGGCAGGTTGGCGATGGCGGCGGGGACGATCTCGGGGAAGTAGCGGGTGAGTGGCTTCTCGTTGCGGGAGCCGAGGATCACCTCGTCGCCGTCGCGGAACACGATGCAGCGGAAGCCGTCCCATTTCGGTTCGAACGACCACCCGGACCCTTCCGGGATGCCCTGGATCGCCTTGGCCAACATCGGCTTGACGGGGGGCATCACCGGAAGGTCCATGGGACCGGAGATTAGGTGGTGGGGGGCTCACCCACGTCCGTCTGCTCCGGTCCGGGAGTCGCCGTCGCGATCTCGAGCTGGTCGGGCGGTTCGATCTCGGTGTGTTCGTCGCCGAGGGCGTCGAACAGCGTCGCCGGTGCCGGTACGTCGTCGATCCGGTCGGGGGCCGGCTCGGGCTCGGCGGCGACGGTCGCCGGAGCCACGGTCGGCTCGACCTCGGGGGTGCCGGCCTCGGCCGCGGGGCCGACCACGACGGTGTCGGCCGAGTCGTCCCGGCGGCGGCGACGCCACCACACGAACAGGAACACGAGCACGAGCAGGCCGATCACCGCGGCCACGGCGAGCAGCACCCGCTGCTGGCCGACATCGCCGGCCT
>JAHDBV010000052.1:0-3385 GCA_020630195.1 Acidimicrobiales bacterium | reverse complement strand
CCGATCACCGCGGCCACGGCGAGCAGCACCCGCTGCTGGCCGACATCGCCGGCCTCGGCCACGGTGCGATCGATGTCGTCGGCGGTGGCGGTGGCCGCCTCCAGATCGTCGGCGGCGAACGCGTCGACCGCCCGGTCGTAGTCCGCCTCCAGGTCGGTGCCGTACAGACCCACGTCGACGAGGAAGCCGGAGGCGCCGTCGATGGCCGAACGGGCCTCGTCGAGCTCACCGATCGCGTCCGAAAGGTCGGTCATGGCGGCGGCCAGGGCGTCGACGTCCTCGCCGATCAGCTCGACCCGCTCGTCGGCGGTGGGCGCCGCGTCGTCGGCCCGGGCATCGTCGATGTCGCCCATCACCTCGGCGAACGCCGAGTCGTCGTCGCTCGGGACCTCGTCCGGATCGGCCAGGCCGATGGCGGCCTCGGCGCCGATCGCCTCGTAGTCCGCTTCGAGTCGGTCGGGCAAGCTCAGGTCGAGAGCTTCGGCCTCACCACGCAACTCGTCCCGCTGGTCGAGCAGTTCGAGGGCGTCGGCGATCTGGGTCTCGGCGTCGTCGAAGTCCCAGGCGGCCATCGTCGTGCGCAGCGAGATCGGAGCGGCCCACCCGTCGCCCGCAGCCACCAGCTCGTCGTAGGCGCTGCGGGTCTCGGCCCGCACCTCCAGACGGTTCCGGTTCACCACGATCCAGTTCTCGAACACATCGGTCAGATCCTCGGCACCGCCGACCTCCTCCGCGAGGTCGAGCAGCCGCTGCCAGTTGTCGTTCTCGGTCGAGATCCGCTCGGGATCCCCGTCGCCGACATAGGCCAGCTCGTCGTTGCGGGCGGCCTCGATCACCGCGATCAGCCCGTCGATGCCGGTCTGTTCGGCGATCTCCTCCATCGCGTTGTAGGCGGCGGGGTAGGCGAACGCCTCGGTCTCGAGCGGTTCGAAGTCGCTCCAGACGTTGAGCGGGATCGCCTCGGGGTCGGTGAGCGACACCCGCGGTGCGTCGGCCCGCTCGGGATCCTCCGGATCGTCGACCCGGGCCACCACCTCGGCGGCGAACACCTCGGCGAGGCCCTCGGTGATCCAGCGCTCGTCGAACAGGTCGTCGTTGAACCACGCGTGGGAGAGCTCGTGGAAGAGCAGGTGGTCGTCCAGCTCGTCACTGATCTCGATCGTGAGGCCGTCGACGTCGAACCAGCCCGCGTAGCCGAGGTGGACCGGGGTGTAGGACTCGACGAGATCGAGCTCGGGGTCGAGCGGCCACGGGCCGAGCAGTTCGGTCAGCACGGGCAGCCCGGCCTCGACGCCCTCGGTGGCGAACTCGGCCCACTCGGCGTCGTCGGGCCAGCTCCGCAGCGTGATGTCGATGCCTTCGACCGTGAGGTCCTCGCTGACCGCCCGATCGAGATCGGACGCGGAGAGGTACGACCAGAAGTCGTAGGTGTCGACGTCCTCGGCCTCGAGCACCCGGACCCCGTCGGCCACGGTCTCGGTCATCTGGCTGCCGAACTGGTCGTCGACCCGGAACCGGGCCGGCAGCTCGACCCGCACGTTCGCCGTGCCGGACAGATCGATGGCGTACACCTCGAACCCGGCGTAGGCGTCGTTCACCCGCACCGGTGAGGTCCGCCGGGGACCGTTGTCGACGAGGCGGAAGTCGACGTTCACCGTCGTCGACTGTTGGTAGAAGATGTTGCGGGCGAAGCCGAACTCGATGACCCGGAAGAACTCGTCGGACTCCTCCTCGATGATCTCCCAGTCGAGTTCGGACCCGCTCGACGAGGTGACCGAGATGTCCTCGGCATCGGTCGGCACGACCACGACCGAGCCCGTGAAGTAGTACTGCGTCGTCCCTCGGCTCGTGCTCCGGTTCGGCTTCACGTTCGAGTAGACGGCCTCGACGTTCACGTCGACCACACCGTCATCGGGATCGACCCGATAGGTCCACGTCGAGGTCGAGACCAACCCGTCGCCCTGCGCCCCCGCCGCCGTCGGCGTCATCGCCAACGTCGCCACACCGAGGAGCGTCGCCACCAACACCCGTAGCCACCGCACTGTCCAACCATCCCTTCGGGTCCCGAGGATCGGGGATCCGTCTGGTCCGGTTGTCGGTGCGACCCGCAGTCGCCTTTACCCGTGTTACCTGATGTTCACTTCTCGGCTCAGCCGTCCGACCACTTCGGCTCGAAGACGATCTCGGTCTCGGTGAGGGCGTCGAGCAGGGCCACCGGATCGGGGTCGTCGAGGCAGAACACCCGGTTCTTCGGCTTCAACAGCGCGTCGTCGACGGCCCGGTCCATCCACGCCACGAGCGGCGCCCAGTAGCCGTCGACGTCGAGCAGGCCGACGGGCAGCGTGTGCAGACCGAGCTGGGTCCAGGTGAGTGTCTCGGCCAACTCCTCGAGTGTGCCGAAGCCGCCGGGGAGGGCGATCACCGCGTCGGACGCGGCGTACATGGCGGCCTTGCGTTCGTGCATCGAGTCGACCACGAGCAACTCGGTGATGTCGGCGTGGGCGACCTCGGTCGAGATGTGTTCGGGGATGATGCCGAGCACCTCGCCGCCGTGGTCCATCACCGTCGAGGCGACGAGCCCCATCAGACCGGCCGCCCCGCCCCCGTAGACGAGGCGGATCCCACGGGCGGCCAGCTCAGCCCCGAGGGCGACCGTGGCCTCGGCGATCGCCGGGTTGGTCCCCGTCGAGGAAGCACAGAACACGGCGACGGAACGGAGCTCGGGCATCGGCCGACCGTAGACGAGGCGACCCCATGTGCCGCGCCCACTTTCTGCCCACCGCCCGCGGCCAGCTACCCTCGCCGAGCGTGAGCGACACCCCCTTGCAGTCGAAGCTCGACGATCTGGCCCGCCGGAAGGACGAGGCCCGCGCCGGTGGACCGGAACGGTCGGTCCAGCGCCAACGGGACAAGGGCAAGATGCTCGCCCGCGAACGGATCGACTACCTCCTCGACGATGGTTCGTTCCACGAGCTCGACATGCTCGCCCGCACCCGGCACCCCGACGCCACCGACCGGCCCTACACCGACGGCATCATCACCGGCTGGGGCACCGTGGACGGCCGCAAGGTGTTCGTCTACTCCCAGGACTTCACGATCAACGGTGGTTCGCTCGGTGAGGTCTTCGCCGAGAAGGTCCACAAGGTGATGGATCTCGCCACCTCGGTCGGGGCACCGCTCATCGGCCTCAACGACGGTGCCGGCGCCCGCATCCCCGAAGGGGTCGTCTCGCTCGACGGCTACGGCGGGATCTTCTACCGCAACGTCCAGGCCTCGGGGGTCATCCCGCAGATCTCGGTGATCCTCGGCCCCTGCGCCGGCGGCGCCGTCTACAGCCCGGCCATGACCGACTTCATCTTCATGGTGCGGGAGACCTCGCACATGT
>JAHDBV010000166.1 GCA_020630195.1 Acidimicrobiales bacterium | reverse complement strand
GGCGCTGTTCATCACCGCCGGAATGGGGACCGAGAACCACCCTCGGACCTAGTGGCATCGACCGCACCCGGCGGGTGACTTCACCCACCCGCCGGTGGGGCGGGCGCCTCCCCGACCCGGACGTCATCTGCGCCGGGCCCGGCGATGACCGGGTGGAGGGTCGCGGCGGCGACGACGTCATCTACGGCGACGACGGCAACGATGTGCTCATCGGGGAGAGCGGCGACGATCGCCTCTTCGGCGGCACCGGCGCCGACCACCTCGAGGGAACACTCGGCGACGACGTGCTCGGTGGTGGCCCCGGTGACGACACCCTTCTCGGCAACCAGGGCGAGGACCGCCTGTGGGGCGACCTCGGCGACGATCTGATCGAGGGCGGACGGGACAGCGACGAGGCCAACGGTGGCGAGGGCGACGACATCGTCCGTGGTGGCGAGACCATCAGCGGCCGCGATCGCCCGACCGATGAGGGCGATGTGCTCGGCGGCGGGCCGGGGGTCGATCTCCTGATCGGCACCGATGGCGCCGACGTGCTGATGGTCGGCGCCTGGTCGAGAACAACGTGCTCAGCGGGCTGCGCCACGCCACGCTGCTCCACGTCGGCGCCACCGGCAACGTCTACGCCTACAACTTCTCGACGAACAGCGCGCACCCCGAGGGCGACCGCGCCGACCTGTCGTTCCACGGCCACCACGCCAACCACAACCTGGTGGAAGGCAACGTGGTCCAGCAGATCAACATCGCCGACTGGTGGGGCCGGGTCGGCCCCGGCAACACGATCTTCCGCAACTGCATCCGCCCCGTCCGCGGTGGTGACACGGGCACGCTGCGGATCTCGTACGACTCCGACCGCCAGAACGTGATCGGCAACGTGTTCACGAAGTCGGGCAGTCGGCTCCGGATCGACGGCGGCGTCGACGGCACCCTGAACCACCGGAACCTGATCGGCGGCACGTGGACCAGGGCCGGCCAGGCCTCGACGACGTTGCCGACCTCGCTCTACCTCGACGGTCGTCCCGGCTACCTGCCGGCCGACGCGTGGCCGATGGCGAGCGATGCGGGAGACTGTGCGAACGCCGCATCACGTCGTGGGGCGCGGGTCGCCAACCCCTGAGGGGATCGACCCGAGGTGTTCGTCGGACCGGGTACCGGAGGACCGACCTCCGGATGGCGCCGCCTCGTCGGCGTCCGAACGAGGGAACACACCCATGTCCGTACAACATCGTCCCATCCACCCCCGTCAAGATCGTCGCCGACTCCTCGCTGGGGTCGGAGTCGCGACGCTCAGCATCCTCCTCGCCGCACCCGCGGCGGCAGCTGATCAGCCGATCAAGAACACACCGAACCCGATCGAAGAGACCGACCTGCCGGGCTGCCACGGCAATCTCAACGCGACGTTCAACCACGGCAGCGGGATCCAGCCCCACGGAAAGGACTCGAAGGGTCCGGGCTACTACTTCCGCGACGGCCAGCTCTTCCAGGAGGTCCGAGCCGAGGTCTGGCCGATCTTCTGCGGCCCGGGAGCCGGTGTCGGCTGACCAACCCTCCGAGCTCCCTCGCGAGCTCGTTTCCGACAGTCAAACCCACGAGCTCAGCCGGACCCCGCGCCTCGCCGCGGGGCCCGGCGACTCGCGTGTCGATCTCGGCATCATGCGACACCGCGAGCACACCGCTGGCAACCAGCCAGCGCGCTCGGAGGGCCTCGTCAGCCCGACCTCGCATGGGGAACACGAACGCGGGACGGACCAGTCGCGCCGGCGATCTTGACCGCCGGAGCGAGGAAGGTAACGAAGGCGACGTTGAACGCTGCGTGACCGACGTAGCCGAGCACCAGCGAGATGCCGGTGTCGAGGATGAACCAGATCGAGACCGAGGCGATGATCACCGGCGTCGCCTCCGGCCCGAACCGGTGCATCGTCGCGGCGAGTGCCGCCATCCAACCGACGATGACCGCGCCGAGCACCGCGAAGACGAGTCGGAGGTAGGGCTCCTGCACCGCCGAGATCTGCCCATCGTCGAGCCCGAAGCCGAGGATCTCGAAGACCGTCCGGCCGAGCCAGAGCCCGGCCGTGAGCAGAACGAGGCCGTAGACGGCGACACCGGCGATGACGACGAGGAGGGGTGTCTGTTTCGACATCACGAGGAGAGTGTAGTGGCAACTACACCCTCGGTCGAATGAGCAACACCGGACGACCCCGACCCGGAGGTCGGGGTCGTCGGGCCCTTGGAGAGACCGGAGCGACAGGCGTCAGCCGGTGAACTCGATCGTCGGGAGGATCGCTTCGGTCCACGGGAGCACCTCGGCGAGGGGATCACCCACTGGGGCGTAGGCGAAGGCGCCGAAGATGAGCAGCCCCCGGTCCGGGTGCTCGATCAGCCACATCCGACCGTTCGCCGGCGACCACCAGCCGTTGCCACCGGTGCCGACGTCGAGTTCGTCCCGCCGCAGGAGGATCTCGTTGGCCGGGCCTTCGAGGTCCACCACCGTGGCGGCGAGTCCGCCGATGTCGGCGTCCGGGAGCGGGGTGATCTCGAAGCCGGCCGCGTCGAGCTCGGCGAGCAGGGCCTCGGCCGTCTCGAGAGGTTCCCCGTCGAAGGTGAGTGGTGTCTCGGTGAACTCGACGCCGCCTTGCACGGTCGGGAATCGGACGAACCCGTGTCCGGCTCGGGGTTGGACGATGACGCGGGTGTCCGGGAGGTCGAGCGAGAGCCCGCCGAGGAGCTCGAGATCGACTCGGCCGGCCGGGAGCTCCCGGACCGGATTGGTGGTCGGTTCGCCAAATGCCACCGAGGCCAGCACGGCGTTCGAGGTCTCGAACCAGGCCTCTTCATCGGGACCGTCGATCCCCCGGATCACCAGGAGCGGATCCGGATCACCGAGGTCCACGTGCCACACCCGATAGGTCGACCCCTTCTGGAGGCCCTTGGCCTGCAGCGGCCCGTGGTTCTGCGCGAACTCGACGCAGATGCCGGGCGTGGAACCGCAGTCGACCTCGCTCGTGAGCTCGAGGTCGAAGACCAGGGCGGGCAGACCACCGACCGTCGTGGGTTCGGGCGTGGTCGCCTCGATGCCGTCGACGGCGTTGGCCAACCATCCCTCGATGTCGTCGGCCGGCCAGACCTCGGTCTCCTCGAACGGGACCTGAGGGGCCGTGGGGTCGGACAGGTCGGAGATGCGGAGGAAGACGAGATCCCGGTCGTCGGGGCCCACGCTCGCCGGATCGGTCACCACGAACATGCCCTGGCCGTTGAACTGCGTGAACATCGGCTCGGTCGAGGTCAGCGACATCGGCACGCCCAGCGCAAGGGTCCGATGGGTGCCGGGCTCGAATGGAGCGAACCACTCGACGAGGAGTGGTGCGTCCGGGGCGAAGTCGACAGGGACCCCCGGCACGGCGGAGTCGGCCGACTCGGGCTCGGAGGCGGCCTCGACCCCCGCAGGCTCGTCGTCCGCATCATCGTCGGCGGCATCCGTCGCTTGTGATGCCTCCGTCGCGGCCACGGTCGTCTCGACCTCGGTCGAGATCTCGTCGGCCGCGTCATCCGAGCTGCTGCAGGCCACGGCGAGCAGCAGTGCTGCCACCAGCGGCCCCTGGATTCGCTTCGTCCTCATGTCGTGGATTCCTCCTCGTTCGTCCACGGTCGGAGCCATCTCGCCCCACGCACGATCAACGACCGGCTGGCGCCGATCCCCTCACCTGAATCGAACGGTGGTGAGGAAATCCTCCGCCCACGTCCGAATCAGCGGCGTCGTGATCTGGGGATCCTCGAGTGCAACCGTTGCGACGATCAGCACGCCTCGCTCGGGATGCTCGATCACCCACAGGTGCCCGTCCTGCGGCGGCACCCAGCCGCTTGCGTCGTCGCCGAGTTCGGCCGTTCGGGTGAGCAGCACCGGGGCGACGAATCCGGCACTGCGAATGCGGAAGTGACGGGTCGGTGCACCGTCGACGGTCGTCGAGCCGAGCTCCTCGACCACGACGTTCTCGGCGGCGAGTGTGGCGAGCAGATCCGCCGTGGTGCGAATCGGGCTTGCGTCGAGTGTGGTCGGCCGAGTCAGCAGATCGACCGCGCCCGGCACGTCCGCCGGGAAGATCGACGCGACACCGGCATGCGACTCCGCCACGACGACACCGGCGGGTGGCGTGACCTCGATCCCGTCGAAGGCCTCGAGCACGACCGGCCGTTCGGTCGGCTGCCGCATCGGGTTCGGACCGGGTTCGCTGAACTCAACGGACGCGAGGATCCGGTCGACGTCGTCGAACCAGTCGACGTCGTCGGCACCATCGATCGCCGCCAGCGCCACCACGGGTTCGAACGCTCCTTGGTCGAGCACCCAGATCCGGTAGGTCGAACCCTCTCGGAGGAAGGTCGGGTCACCGTTCTCGAACCCGTGGTTCCACCCGAGCCGGAGGCAGCCGTCGTCGCAGGCGCCCGGGTTCGGGACCAACTCGAAGCCGACGGCGTCGACGCCGCCGAGTTCGGTCTCGGTCGGGCCACTCACCGAGATCGTGTCGGGCAGAGCGGCGAGCCAGCCCCGCACATCGGCGATCGGCCACGTCGGCACCGCCGCCGGATCGTCGGGCACCGACCAGGCGCTCAGCCGACGGAACTCGAGGATGCGATCGTCGGCCTCACGACTGGTGAAGTGCGACAGCTCGAACCGCGCCGTCCGGTTGCGGAGGACGCCGAGCGTCTGGTCGGCGGTGAAGACGAACTCGGTCCCGAGCGTGTCGACCCGGAAGGCGCCGACCTCGATGTTCGTCGACGGAGCGGTCAGCAGTGGGATCGTGACATCGGGGTCGGGCGTCGGTGACGCGCTGGTCGTGGTGGTCGGCTCGGCCGGTTCGATCGTCTCCAGCGACGTGCCACCGCTGCCCCGGAGCACGACGACGCCAAAGACGACGGCGACGGCGGCCGCCGCCGCGATCGCAACCCAGCGACGGACGGGAGCGGGACGCCGGACCTCGCTGTCGGGCACGATCGTGAGGTCGAGGGTGCGGAGGCCGAGCATCGCCGACTCCCCCGCCTCGGCCAGCACCCGCGCTCGCAGGTCGGCGACGAACGCCGCCGACGGCGCCTCACCCTCGGTCGTGTGGACCAGGCGTTGCAGATCGTCAGCCACGGCGGCCTCCCTCGAGGTCGGGGTCGTCGAGGAGTGCGGCGAGGTCTCGCCGTGCCCTCGTGAGCAGCCCCTCGACCGACTTCACGGTGCGGTCGAGTTCCTCGGCCATGGCCGGCACCGTCAGGCCGTTGATGTAGTGCAGTGTGAGCACGAGCCGGTAGTGCACGGGCAGCACGTCGAGCGCCCGCTCGACCCGCAGTCGCTCGGCGATGTCCCGCTCCTCGGTGGCCGCGGCGCCGGCGCCGATGAGCCGCAGCTTCGCCTCGTGCCGCGTCTCCCGCCGCAACACATCGAACAGACGGTTGCGTGCGACGGTCTGCAGCCACCCGATCGAGAGCGACGACGGGTCGTCGGTGCTCCGGATCGCCTGCATGAACGTCTCCTGGGTGATGTCCTCGGCGAGCCCGTGGTCGCGACAGCGACGATGCACGTAGCGATAGACCGTCTCGACATGGCGGTCGTACATCTCCGCGAACGAACGCGGCGGTGACGAGGTCACGGCTGTCGTCGCTCCACGGGTCCGCTCCATCACCCACCCGACGAACGGGCGGCCCGAACACCCTCACAGAAATTCCGGCCCGACGCGCAACGACCCCGGGCCGGAGCCCGGGGTCGCCTCACCAGGGAAGATGAACGTGTG
>JAHDBV010000051.1 GCA_020630195.1 Acidimicrobiales bacterium | reverse complement strand
ACCGTGCGGATCACGTCGTAGTTCCGGTTCCAGTAGCGCTCGGCCTTCTCCGTCGCCGGCGCCTCGGGGATGAGCATCATGCACTGGAACACACTCGTGCCCGGCCCCGTCGGCAGGATCGTGTGCACGTAGACGTGATCGGTCATGACCTGGACGAAATTCGCGGGGAACAGGTAGTTCTGCGTCATGAAGTTCGCCCGGTAGTCCCACTCGGACTCGTCCTGGTCGCGCAACCCGACCGCCCCGGGCAGCGGCACGTTGTGGCGGACGTGCGGGCCGTAGTCGATGAAGAGGCTCTGGTTGTCGAGGTAGTTCGAACAGGCGGTGTCGCGGTGCGCCGAGCAGAAGTGGTACGACTCCTGGAACGCCTCGACGACGAACCGCCAGCTCATGTCCTTCTCGAGCGACCAGCGCCGGAAGATCACGTGCTCGCCGAGATCGAGGTCGGCGAGTTGGGCCTCCATCGGGGCGACCCATGCGGCGAGGTCGATCTCGTCGTCCCGGCGCGACGGCACCACCCAGATCAGGCCGAACCGTTCGAACGCCGGCAACTCGACGAGTCCGTGTCGGCTCCGGTCGAGACCGTCGAACCCGAACGACTGGGGCATCCCGACGAGGGTCCCGTCGCCGTCGTAGTTCCAGGCGTGATACGGGCAGGTGAACCGACGGCTGTTGCCACACGGCTCGTTCTCGACGCGTGCTCCGCGATGGCGACACACGTTGAGGAAGGCCTTCACCTCGCCGGCGGCGGTGCGGGTGACGAGGATCGGGACGCCGGTCTCGTCGTGGGTGAAGAAGTCGCCCGGCTGGGCCAGGTCGGAGGCGTGGCCGATGACGAGCGGGAACTCCCGGAACAGCACCCGGACCTCGTCGGCGTACCGATCGGGGTCGGTGTAGTTGGTGATCGGATTGGCCGCCACCTCGTCGAGGGTGTGGGTCGTGCCCCGCTCGGTGAGGTCGAGGATCCGGCGGATGATGTCCCGTTCTTCGTCACTCGTGGCCATGCGCGGAGCGTAGTTGGCGACCTCCTGGCGACGCCGCTTGCCCGCACCACCCGGACCGACCCAAGGTGGTCGCCATGACCAGCTCGACCGCATCCGTCCGTGTCGGGATCGGCCTCTCCCCCGACCTCCTCCGCCTCGATCGGGCTCGCCTCGCCGAGCTGATCGGCCGCATCAACGAGAGTTCGATCGACCACGTCATCGTGACCGACCACGTGAGCTTCCGGGGCGGGCGGGGCCAGGACGGCCTGGCGGCGCTGCACTACCTCGCCGGGCTCGGTGTGGAGCGGGAGCTGCACACCGGGGTGCTGATCCTGCCGCTGCGCCATCCGACGCTCGTGGCCCGACAGCTCCTCGACGTCGCCGACGTGCACCCCCACGGCGTCGTGGCCGGGGTCGGCCTCGGTGGTGACGACCCGGCGGAGTACTCGATGGTCGGGATGACGGCCCGGTCCCGGGGTGCCCGGATGGACGAAGCGGTCGACCTCCTCGTCCGCCTCCTCGCCGAGGCCGCGCCGATCGACGAGGGCGCGCACTACCCGACGAACGGCCCCGGTCTCCGTCGGGGCGACGGGCGGCCGGTGGGTGTCCTCGTCGGTGGTCGGGTCGACGCCGCCCACGATCGGGCCGCTCGTGCCGACGGGTGGTTGGCGACGTTCTGCTCGCCGTCGCGGTTCGCCGTCGGTGTCGATCGGGTCCGCGCGGCGGCGCCCGATGCCGTGCTCGGCTACCAGGCCTGGGTGGGTGTCGGCGACGACGGCCGTGACCGGGCCGACGCCCAGCTCCGCCGGTTCTACGGGCTCGAGCCCGAACCGTTCCACCGCTACACACCGGTGGGTGACGGGGCCGCACTCGCGGCGCACCTCGACCCCTACTGCGACGCCGGGGCCACCGTGCTCAACCTGTTCCCGGCGGGCGATCCCGAGGTCGGGGTCGCCGAGATCGCCGCGGTGGCCGAGGTGCTGCACGCCCGCTCGTGAGCGAGTGGCGCCGCGGCTCGCCGATCAGGTCTCGGGGATGAGGGTGTTCGCGAAGATCTGCCAGGCGAGCACGCTCTTGGCCACGAAGCTCAACACGATGTAGGTCCGCTCGCCGTGGAGGTAGTCGGCCCACTTGCCGATGCGGCGGTACTGGAGCCACTGGTTGATCGCGAACGTGTTGAAGAACACGAAGATCGACACGATGATCCCGTAGACGAATCCCGGGGGCCCCTCGGCGCCGTCGACCCGCAGGTTGAACCAGAGCGGCACGAGGATGGCGAGCCAGGGTCCGATGCCGGCGACACAGCCCATCCAGAACGGCGTCATCCACGGACGACCCTCGGTCGAGTCGTTGACCATTTCCATGATCCAGCCGAACAGGATCATCGAGATGTTGGCGAAGGCCAGGCCGATCAGTGCGGCCAGGTCGGTGATGCCGGTCGTGGCGGCGATGAGCACCATCATCAGCGTGGACGACAGGGCGTATTCGACCCAACGGAAGCGGTTGCGGCCCCGTCGCAGCTCGGCCCGGTAGGCCGCCGCGCCCGGTCCGGCGACGATGAGGTGGAACAACGCCGACAGCAACGAGAACGCCGCCACCGAGACGGCGAGCGGGATCGAGAAGAACTCGTTGAGGGTGCCCCGTTCGAGTTCGACCCCCGGCGGGCCACCGATGTTGAAGCCGCTCACGGGCAGATCGAAGGCCCGGTCGCCGAGCACGATCATGGCGACACCGGTGGCGAGGTGCAGGGCGAAGGCGCCGAGGTTGAGGCGGCGGAGGCGGCCGGCGACGTCGTCGGTCACCTCCACGATCTCGCGGTCGAAGTGCTGACGGAGGTCGAGCGTCACGGGAAGCTCCAGAGAGAAGGGGGAGCCAGACGGTAGACGCCGTGTCGCGGCGACGGCCGACCGGGCGGACGGCGGGTGATCCCGGGACGACCAGCGTTCAGAAGGGGCGGTCGCCGACGAGCGTGACCCGCTCCATCCGACGGGAGAAGCCGCCGTAGTCCGGGATGGCGTAGTGCTGGGCGCACCGGTTGTCCCACTGGGCGATGCTCCCGGGCCGCCACCGGAACCGGCACTGGATCTCCGGGATCCTGGCCTGTTCGTACAGGCGATGCCGGAGGGCCCGGGTCTCGTCGGGGTCGAGGCCGGGCACCTGCATCGACATGGTGAACGGTCGGTTGACGAACAGCGCCTTGCGACCGGTCTCGGGATGGGTCCGCACGACGGGATGGGTCTGCTCCGGGTTCTCCCGGCGGGCCTCGGCCAGCTCCTCCTGGGACAGGCCGCCACCGAAGGTCTTCACGTGGGAGTGCACCGCGGTGGCGTCGGCGAGGAGTTCCTTCGTCCGATCGTCGAGGAGTTCGTAGGCGAGTTCCATGTCGGCGAAGGCCGTGTCACCGCCGTAGGGCGGCACCCGACGCCCGAGCAGGATCGAGCCCATGGGCGGCGTGGGCCGGAAGGTGACGTCGTTGTGCCAGAACTCGGCCGCCTCGAACCGTTCCGGGGTCGACTCGAGCACGACGATCTCGGGATGCCCGTCGGGGGCGTCGATGAAGGGGTGGATCTCGAGCTCACCGAAGGCCCGTCCGTAGGCCACGTGTTGGGCCTGGGTGAGCTCCTGGCCGTGGAAGAACAACACCTTGTGGTCGAGCCAGGCTCGTCGCAGCTCCGAGATCAGCTCGTCGTCGAGCTCACGGAGGTCGACACCGCTCACCTCGGCTCCGATGGCGCCGGTGATCGGCTCGACCCGGATCCGGTCGTAGTCGGCGACGGTGGTCGCTTCGATGCGCATGACGTGGCTCCCCGCCGGCGACGCTCAGCCGGCAGCCGCCAGCATGGCCGCGGTGACCTCGGCGAGTCGAGCGGCCTCGTCGGCGTCGACGGCGTGGGGCATCACCCCGGAGTAGGGCGATTCCGGCGAGGCCGGCGCGGCGATGTCGCAGTCCTCGCAGTAGACACCGCCGAGCTCGTCGAGCATCGGGGAGGTGGCGGCCCACAGCGTGGTGGTGCAGCCCTGGGTCGTCGACTTGAACCCGGCCTGGGCGAGGGCGCTCGGGGTGCCGTCCTCGTTGAGCCACCCCAACGCCACCTGCTCCTCCACCGCGAGGTCGCGCTGGAGCGGGGTGAAGATCCCGCCGGGGTGGACGGCGAAGGCCCGGCCGCCGTCGTCGGCCAGGCGGTCGTTCAGTTCGACGGCGAACAGCGAGTTGGCACTCTTCGCCTGGGCGTAGGCCTGCCACTTGTCGTAGTCCGTCGACTCGAAGTGGATGTCGTCCCAGAGCACACCGTTGCGCTTGTGGGCGATGGACGACAGCGCCACGACCCGAGCGGCGTCGGCCTGCCGCAGCAGCGGCAGCAGACCCTCGGCCAGCGCGGCGTGGCCCAGGTGGCAGATGCCGAACTGGTACTCCCAGCCCGGACCGACGCGCTGTTCGGGGGTGGCCATCACACCGGCGTTGTTGATCAACAGGTCGAGGTGGCCATGCGAGTCGGCGAACGCGGCGGCGAAGGCCCGCACGCTGGCGAGGTCGGCGAGGTCCATCTGGACGGCGCTGACGTCACCGTCCACACCCGCGAGGTTCTCCTCCGCTTTGGCCGGGGTGCGCACCGGCACCACGACCGAGGCGCCCGCACCGGCCAGCGCTCGGGTCGTCTCGAGCCCGATGCCCGAGTAGCCACCGGTGACGACGGCGACCCGACCGGTGAGATCGAGATCGCCGAGCACGTCGGCGGGTTCACACTTGGGGTCGAGTCCGGACTGGAGCGGCTGCTGGGCGTCGATCGGCATGCGCCGGACCCTAGACCGCCGGACCTCAGCCGGCGGCGGCGATCCGTTTCGACGGGTCGTAGAACGGCTTCGGGGAGACGACGCCACGCCGCTCCCCGTCATCGGCGTCGATCGCCAGCTCCGTGCCGAGCTCGGCGGCCTCGACCCCGACGATGGCGAGGGCGAGGTTCTGTTCGAGCCGTGGGGAGTACACGGCGGAGGTCACGAAGCCGACCTCGGTGTCGCCGAGGCGCACCGGCCACTTCGAGGCGTTCGACCCGACGAGTGGCTCGCCGTCGAGCACCAAGCCGACGAAGCGGCGACGCACACCCTCGTCGCGGATCCGTCGAAGGGCGTCCCGCCCGATGAACTCGATGTCGGCATCGAGGTCGAGGAGCCGTTCCATACCGAGTTCGATCGGATTGACCGAGAGATCCATGTCGGCCTGGTACGACAGCATGGCTCCTTCGATCCGACGGATGCTCGAGGTGTGGCCCGGATGCAGACCCATCGGGCCGCCGACGGCCATGAGGTGCTCCCAGAGGCGGTCGCCGGCCGAGCCGTCGCGGAGGAAGATCTCGTAGCCGAGCTCACTCGACCAACCGGTGCGCGAGATGACGAGCGGGACGCCGTCCCAGTCGTGTTCGACGAAGCGGTAGTAGCGCAGTTCGCGCAGGTGCTCACCGAACGCTGCGCAGAGGATGTCCCGCGAGTTCGGGCCCTGGAGCTGGAGCGGGGAGACGTCGGGCTCGGTGATCGTCACGTCGAGGCCCGAGTGCACGGCGACCCCCTTCGCCCACAACAGCACGTCGCTGTCGGCGATCGAGAGCCAGAAGTGATCCTCCGCCAGCTTCAGCAGGATCGGGTCGTTGATCACCCCGCCCTCATCGTCGACCAGGATCACGTACTTGCACTGGCCGACCTCGCACGTCGACAGGTCACGCGGGCAGAGCAGCTGCGTGAAGGCGGCCGCGTCGGGTCCGGTGATCTCGACCTGTCGTTCGACGGCGACGTCGCAGAGGATCGCCTCGTTCACGAGGTTCCAGAAGTTCTGGACGTGATCACCGAAGTCCCGCGGGATGTACATGTGGTTGTAGACGCTGAATCCGGTGGCACCCCAGCGCAGGGCGGCGTCGGAGTAGGGCGAGGGTCGCACCTGGGTGCCGAAGCTGTGGCGGGCGAAGCCGCTGCCGGTCGTGGCTGCCATGGTGGGTCCTCCCCCGTCGGAATGGGGCCGGAGCCTAAGCAGCCGGTCGATTCGGCGGCCGATCGCATCCACCGGGTGGAAACCCTCAGCCCGAGGCCACCGGGTCCTGGTCGGCGTTGCGGATCGACGGACGCAACAACAGCAGCGGGATCGTCACCGCCATCGTGGCGAGGCCGACGCTCCGCATCGTGAGCACCGGCCCGAGCGCCGGGGCCAGGACGGTCTGGGCGAGGGCGCCGAAGGGCAGACCGCCGGAGAACCCGAGCGTCATGATGCCCATCACCCGCCCCATCATCGCCGGTTCGGTGCGTTGCTGGAGCAGCGTGCGATGGGAGGCGATCGCGATGCCGGCGTTGATGCCCCAACCGATCATCACCGCCATGGCCACCCAGTAGTTCGGCGCGAGGCTGAGCAGGAACTGGCCCAGGCCGAGCCCGATCCCGATGAAGAGCCCGACGTTGAGGCCGTGGCGCATGTCGTCGCGCCGGGCGACCACGGCGGAGGACACGAGCATGCCGATGCCGAAGGTGCCGAGCAGCAACCCGGCGGCGGTGGAACCCCGACCGAAGTCCTCCTCCACCACCCGTGGCATGGCGATCTGCATCACGCTGAACGACGAGCCGAGGATCAGCGTCGTGATGAGCAGGCTGCGTCGGGGTTCGGCACCGAGTCCGTAGCGGAGCCCCTCCATCACGTCGGCTCGGAGGCGTTGGGGTGGGCGCCCGGTCGGGTCGTCGGGCGGGATCTCGATCCGTCGGAGCAACTGGAAGGTGACGAGCAGGCCGAGCGTGAGCAGGCCGAACCCTCCGGCGTTGCCGAACAGGGCGATCGCGGCCCCGCCGAGCCCGAGCCCGAGGAAACTCGCCGCCTGCGCGCCGCCGTTCTGCAGCGCCGTGGCGTTCATCAGGCGGGCCGGTGGCACCAGCTTCGGCACGATGGCGCTGAGGTTCGGCTGCATCATGACCAGCGCCGTGCCGAGGAGTGCGGCGGCGATCCCGGCGACCCGTGGCGTCGCTGCGTCGAGAGCCACCACGATCGTCCAGCTCGCCATGAGCACGATCGAGGCGGTGAGCCACTGCAGTGCGAAGACGCGTCGGTCGCTCCGGTCCGACCACGCCCCGGCGGGCAGGGCGAGCAGCAGTGCGGGCAGGCCGAGCGCGATGCCGATCAGGCCCTCGGCCGACGGCCACTCGGTGAGGGTGACGATCAGCCAGACGAAGACGAATCGGAGTGTCCCGTTGACCCCGGACACCAGGATCGAGCCGATCCAGTACCGGCGGAAGTTCAGGTCCGCCAGCACCTCCCCCACGGGTGATCGGGTGGGGGCGGGATCGGACATCGCCGCATCCTGGCACGGGGGTGCCGCGGGCTCACAGAATCGGAGCGCCGACGGGACGGCGTCATGGGCACGGCGCGGCATTCCGACCGGCCGGCTTCCGCGTCGTAGGGTCGGGCTGTGCCCGACCAGCCGAACATCCTGCTCATCAACTGCGACGACCTGGGCTACGGCGACCTCGGGTGTTACGGCTCGACCCGCAACGACACGCCCGCCCTCGACCGGCTCGCCGAGGACGGCGTGCGATTCACGTCCTTCTACACGGCGTCGCCCGTCTGCTCACCCGCCCGGGGTGCCCTGCTCACCGGCTGCTATCCGCCACGCATCGGCTTCGGTTCGTTCGACGGGCTGCCCGTGCTGTTCCCGGGCATGGGGATCGGCCTCCCGCCGACCGAGATCAGCCTCGCCCGCGTGCTGTCCGACGCCGGCTATCGGACGCAGGCGATCGGCAAGTGGCACTGTGGCGACCAAGCGGAGTTCCAGCCCACCAACCACGGGTTCGACCACTACCTGGGCCTGCCGTACTCGAACGACATGGGCCGCCAGGTCGACCCACCCGAGATCCTCGAGTGGTTGCCCCCGCTGCCACTCATCGTCGATGGCGAGGTGGTCGAACAGCAGCCCGACCAGGCGTCGCTGACCGACCGGTACGTCGCCGCCGCCCTCGACTTCCTCCGGGCGGACGACGAGCGGCCGTTCTTCCTCTACCTCGCGCACATGTACGTGCACCTCCCGATCTACGTGCAGGAGCACTTCGCGGACGCCTCCCGCAACGGGCCCTACGGCGCCGCGGTCGCCTCGATCGACTGGGCGACGAAGGTGCTGCTCGACGAGCTCGATGCCCGGGGCCTCGCCGACGACACGATCGTGATCTTCACGAGCGACAACGGCTCGCTCGGCGACAACCCGCCGCCCTGGGGCTCGTCCGAGCCGCTGGGCGGAAGCAACGACCCGCTGCGGGGCACGAAGGGCACCACCTGGGAAGGCGGCCAACGGGTGCCGGGCATCGTCCGCTGGCCCGAGCGGATCCCGGCCGGCACGGTCTCGGACGAGGTCGTGACGGCGATGGACCTGTTCCCGACCCTGGCGGCCGTCGCGGGTGCCGAGGTCCCCGGCGATCGGGTGATCGACGGGCGGGACATCCTCGGGGTCTGCACCGGGTCGGCGCCGTCGCCCCACGAGGCGTTCTTCTACTACCGGATGAACGATCTCGAGGCCGTGCGGTCGGGACGCTGGAAGCTCCACTTCGCGAAGCGGGGTCAGCCGGAGCCCGGCCTCTACGACCTCGACGCCGACATCGGCGAGACGACCGACGTCGCCGCCGAGCATCCCGACGTGGTGGCCCGACTCGAGGAGCTGGCCGAGACCGCCCGTGCCGCACTCGGCGATGCCCGCCTCGACCGTGAGGGGGCCGAGGTCCGCCCGATCGGGCGGGTCGACGATCCCGCACCGCTCACCGTGTACGACCCCGAGCACCCCTACGTGGTCGCCGAATACGACCTCGCCGACAAGGGCTGAGGCTCAGACGGCGGGTTGCTGCTGGGTGGCGCAGTGGATGCCGCCACCTCCGGCGGCCACCGGATCGGTGTCCAGGGCGACGATCTCCCGGTCGGGGTAGCGGGCGCCGATCTGCTCCTGTGCGAGCCGGTCGGCGTCATCGTCGCCGAAGCTCGTCATGACGACGGCGCCGTTGCACAAGTAGTAGTTGACGTAGCTCGGCAGGAACTCCGGGTTCGAACGTCGTACCGAGGTCGGCTGGGTCAGCGCGACGAGCTCGTAGGGATCGCCGTCGAGCGTGCGGAGTTCGGCGAGCTCCTCGGCGGTTCGGTCGGCGACGTCGGACCACAACTCGCCGGGCTCGGAGAACGCCGGGAACTCGTGGAGGATCACACCGGGTTCGGTGAATCTGGCGAGGGTGTCGATGTGGCCGTCGGTGATGTCGGCGCCGGCGATGCCGTCGACCCACAGCACTCGGTCGGCTCCGAGGGTGGCGGCGAGGGCCTCACCGATCGTGGCCTCGTCGAGGCCCGGGTTGCGGTTGTCGATCACCCAGCTGCTTCGGGCGGCGAGGAGCGTGCCGTCGCCGTCGGTCTCGAGTCCCCCGCCTTCGCCGACGAGCCCGGAGTCGTACAGGTCGACGCCGACGACGTCCGCCACGAGGGCGGCGAGGGTCTCGTCACCGGTATGCACCTGCTTGCCACCCCAGCCGTTGAACCGCACCCGGGCCGCGGCGAGGCGGCCGTCGTCGCTCGTGAGGAACAGCGGCAGGGTGTCACGGGCCCAGAGGTCGTCGACGGGGGCATCGATCAACTCGATGTCGGCGCCGACGAGGTCGGCGGCGCGGTCCCGGTCGGACGGGCGCACGAGCATGCGCACCGGTTCGAAGGCGGCGATGGTGAGGCCGATCTCGGCGATCGTGCGTTGCACGTCGGGCAGGTCGATGTCCCACACGTCGGACCGTCCCGGGAAACACATCCAGGTCGCTGCGTGTGGTGCTTCTTCGGCGGGCATGCGGAAGCCCAGCGCACCCACGTCGACGCCGACCGACGACACCGCCTCGTCCTCGCCGAGCAGAAGACCACACCCCGCCAGCGCGGCGGCCGCCGCGCCGAGGGCACCGGCTCGCAGCAGGCGACGGCGACGGTGGTCGACGCTCACCGCCGGAACCCGAACTCGTCGAGCTCGGCCTCGGTCATCTCGTGGAGGTCCTCCGGCCGTGCCGCTTCGAGGGTGAACCAGTAGAAGTCGGGATCGACCCCGACGGCGTCGTAGTAGTCGAGGTAGCGGCGGTGTTCGGGGTCGTCGTCGTCGAGGTCGAGGGCGGTGAAGCCGTCCTCCCCCGTCGACCAGGAGTGCACCTCGAACGACGCACCCGAGGTGTACGTCCGGGTCACACCGGCGAGGAAGAAGTCGACCCCGCCGCTCGCGATCCGACCTTCTGCCGGCACGTGGGTGGCGAGCCCTGCCTCGTGGACGGCGAGGGCCGCTTCGACGTTGGCGACGTCGTTGTCCGAGCCGGGCACGTCGACGAGCACGATCCGGTCGACCTCGGGGTGATCGTCGAGGAGGTCGGCCACACGATCGGGCGTGGAGCCGTCGATGAACCCGACCATGACGGCGTCGGTCCCCACCACGGCGAAGTCGACCGGCTCGTCGGGATCGAGTTCGTCGGCGGCCTCGAACCACCCGTCGATCTCGTCATCGTCGGACGCCGCCGTCCCGCTGTCGGCGTCGGTGTGCGAGGGCGGGTCGAGCACGGCGACCGTCGTCGTCGGCGCCGACTCGTCGGCGGTGTCGCCGGGATCGTCATCGCCCGCGCATGCGGCCGTGACGAGGAGCAGCGTGGCGAACCACAGGTGGAGGGTCGCCCGACGGCTGGTCGTTCCGATCATGGCCACCATCGTGGCGGTGGCGATGCCGCACGACCACCCGGGTTCGGTCAGGAACGCCGGATCCGGTCGAACACGCGGCCGCGGGCCATGCCCCACCACTCCGCCGGCAGCGCCGGGAGGGTGTCACGGGTGAAGTCGTCGACGATCCGTCCGACGGCCTGTGCGTGGGAGGGGTACGGGTGGATGGTGCCGAACATCTTGCGGAGCCCGATGCCGTGGTCGATCGCCATCGTGAAGATGCCGATCCACTCCGCCGCGGCGGGCCCGACGATCGCGGCCCGCAGCACCCGACCGGTGAATCGTTCGACGTCGACCACGACGAGGCCGTGGTCGAGGTCATCGGTGTAGCCACGATCGAGTTCGGTGAGATCGGCGGTGTAGCGGCGGCGTCCGGCGAGGTGGCGGCGTTCGACCTCGGCGGTGCTCAGCCCGACCGAGGCGACCTCGGGTCGGGAGTACACGGCCTGGGGCATCGCCCGGAGCCCACCCAGGGTCGGGAGCTTCGGGAGCGCGATCGCCCGCACCGTTCGTCGACCCATCGCGTTGGCGCCGTGGGTCGTCAGGGTCTCGCCCGTGACATCACCGACGGCCCAGATGCCGGGCACGTTCGTTCGGCCCCAGTCGTCGATCGTGATCCCCCGCCGCCCGTGGGCGACCCCGGCGGTGTCGAGATCGAGCCGGTCGAGTTTCGGGCGCCGGCCGGCGGCCAACAGCACGAGGTCGACGCCGTCGATCCGGCTGCCGTCGGCGAGCACCGCGGTGGAGCCGTCCGCCTCGAGCCGTTCGAGCGTCGTGCCGGTCCGCACGTCGACGCCACGGGCCCGCAGGGCCGCGGCGACGGTGTCGGAGACGAGCGGGTCCTCGTTGGCGAGCAGGCGCTCCTCCCGCTCGACGATCGTGACGGTGGTGCCGAGATCTCCGAACGCGGTGGCCATCTCGAGCGAGATCGGTCCGCCGCCGACGATCAGCAGATGCTCCGGCACCCGATCGAGCTCGAACAGTTCCTCGTTGGTGACGAGCCGCTCCGCAGCGAGGCCGTCGATGTCGAAGCGGACGGGTGCCGAGCCGGCGCAGACGACGACGTGCTCGGCCCGGATCTCGAGTTCGTCACCGGCGGGCGTGGTGACGAGCACGACGTGGGGATCACGACGGTCGGTGAGTCGGGCCCAACCGGCGACGAGCGTGATCCGTTCGTGCTCGGCCATCTCGTCGGTTTCGTGGTCCCGGAGGTGGTCCCGCTTCGCCCGGGTCCAGGCCAGTCCGTCGGGTTCACCGACCCGGGCGGCGTGCAGCAACGCCTTGGATGGAACACAGCCGACGTTGGTGCAGTCGCCGCCGACGTCACCGCCCTCCACGAGCACGACGTCCCGGTCGAATCCCGCGAGCCCGATCGCGAGGGTGAGGCCACCGGAGCCGGCGCCGATCACGAGGGCGTCGTAGGTGTGGGTGGGGTCGAGCTCGGCCATGTCAGCGGCTCATCGAGTCGACGGGTTCGGCGTCGATCGTCGCCTCGTCGACCGGAGGCATCGTGGTGCGGGCCCGGGTGATCCGGGCGATGGCGATGCTCACGACGAAGATGGCGACGCTCGCCACGATCGTCCACGGGTTGATGCCGCCGAAGCCTTCGTCGAGGCGCTCGATCGAGGCGCCGAGCAGAACGAACGCGATGGTGCCGGGCAGCGTGCCGAGGGCGGTGGCGAGCAGGAACGACGTCCACCGGATCCGCAGTGCCCCGCTCGCGTAGTTCACGAGGTCGTAGGGCAGGAACAGCAGCCGCATGACGAACACGGTCTCGAAGCTGTTGCTTCGCATGCGGTCGCCCCAGCGCCGGACGAGGCCGGCGTGCTCGTCGCCCTCGTCCCCGGCGGCGCCCCGGCGTGAGCCGCCGGCGAGGGCGCGCCCGATGACGTAGGCGAGCATCGCCGAGGCGTTGGCGGCCACGACCACGGCGAGCACCCCGACGACGGGGCCGAACAGCAGCCCCGAGGCGACCGTGGCGATGCTCGCCGGGAACAGCAGGATCGGTCGGGCGAGGTAGGCGAGCCCGAAGGCGAGCAGCCCCCACCACGCCCCGTCGATCGCGTCGACGAGTTGCTGCGCGGTCTCGATCGTCGAGAGGCCCTCACGTTGCTGGAACCAACGCCACCCGAGGATCGCCGACAGCCAGAGCGCGGCGATCGCACCTCGTTGCACCCAGACCCGGTTCATCGGGTCACCTCCAGTGCGGAGGCCTCGACTCGCAGGGGTGACCCGGCCGCCGGGGGCTTCGCGGCCCCAGCGCGGAGGTGGTGGCGGATCCACCAGGTGCGCTCGACGACCGTGGCCACGACGGCGACCGCCATCGCCGACCACACGAGCCAGGCGAGTGACGGCACGGCGAGGGCGATGGTGAAGAACACGATCGTCTCGGTGCCCTCGACGAGCCCACGGGGCAGCACCGTGCTGGTCGGCGCCCCCGAGGCGGCGGCCCCCCGGGCACGCTTCTCGAGCACCGCGGCGACCTGACCGAGCGACACGGCGTTCAGGTAGAAGGTGGCGAGCACGACCGCCGTGGTGATCCACGTCGTCCGGTCGTCGACGGCGAGCGCCAGTCCGAGCGGCACGGCGAGATAGCCGACGGTGTCGAAGAGGAAGTCGAGCAGCCCGCCGAGGTCACTCTGGCGCCCGGTGGCACGAGCGAGCGTCCCGTCGAAGCCGTCGAGGAGACGTCCGAGGAGCCACAGGGCGACGGAAAGCACCACGGCGCCGCGCCAGGCGGCCACCGCGGCGGCGAGGGAGACGCCGAGCCCGGCGACGGAGACCGTCAGAGGGTGCAGGCGGGACGCCGGCCCGGCTGCGAATGGCGACAGGGCGGCGTCCTTCACGGGGCGCAGGGTCGAATCGAACATCACGGTCACCAACCGGTCGGCCCGGCGTGGCGTTCCCCTCGGGGCGAGGGTTTCACCTCTCGTAAGGGTGACAGGGCCGACCCGACCCGTGTCGGCTCCGGTGGTCGGCGCCGCTGCGCGGAGGAGGGGGCTCAGTCGGCCCAGTCGATCCGATACGACAGGTCGTGTCCGGCGGCCTCGGAGTACTCGAGGATCGACTTGCGAGCGAGCTTGATCGTCACCGACGCCGGCAACAGACCACTGATCCGACCGAACAGGGTCCGGTCCTCCCCCACCGGGTCGACCTTGTCGGTCGGGAAGGTGACGTCGACCGTCGCCTCCCGCTTGCCGGCACGGTCGAGCAGGTCGGACAGGCGCCGGAACATCTGGAGCAGCGGATCGGCCCGATGGGTCGACCAGTTCGCCGCCGGCATGAAGTCGACGAAGTGCATCAGATGGAAGTTCAGGTTGATCCAGAGGTTCTCGGCGTCGATCGAGAGCGGCTCGTTGTCGATCACCCGATGCAGGTGGAGCGTCTCGAGCCGGTCGAGGCGGTGCAGGTTGGCCTCGAGCTCGTCGAGGAACGACCCCTCGTAGAACAGCCGCAGGGTCGACGGGAAGACCTCGACGTGGAGCGCCTCGAACTCGGTGAGGAGTTCGTTCAGCGCCGGGATCTTCGATGCCTCCATGGCGAAGGTGTTGGTGGCCGTGCCGAGGATCGAGTGCAGCAACGCCACGTTCGGCGAATGCTGCGGGTAGTGGCGTGCGGCGTAGTCGTGACAGAACACCAGGTGCTCGAGGAACGTGCCGTCGGCGTGTTCCATGCTGAAGTCGCATTCCGACACCATGAAGTCGACCAGGCGTTGATCGATCGTCGGGGCCGGGTCGGCGGCTTCCGCCGCGGCGTACGCCTCGTCGACGGCGGCGGCGTCGGCGGCGTGCCACACCGGCTCCTTCGCGAGCTTCTCGGTCATGAACATCTTCGGGACGCCGGTGAGTGCCCCGAAGATGGTCCGGGTCATGTCGAAACCGACCATGCGCTCGACGGTGACCCGACCGGCGTGGTCGACCGCGCCGCCGTGGGTGATCGCCGCCCGACGCTGGTGGTTGAGGCTGGCCTTGAGGCTGGCGCTCTCGGTGCTGATGTCGGTCATCGGTGGCTCCCGGCTCGAGTGCTCGTCGCGTCGGGCCAGTCTGGCAGTTCGCGGCGAGCGTCGGGGCCGTCGCTCAGCGGCGCCGGTAGATCGTGTCGGCGCCGGCGCTGTGCGTCGTCGGATCGATCATCTCGCCGTCTCGGAACACCGAGTCGAGGAACCGCACCGCGAAGGTGTTCGTCAGCGCCTGGACCCGTTCGATCGGCATCTGGCCCTCGGCGCACCCGGCTTCGGCGAACGTCTCGATGATGCCCCGCACGGCATCGCTCACCTCCTGGCCGTTGTCGAAGGCGGTCAGGTAGTCGCACACGTCGGTGAAGCTCTGGTGGTCGGCGGCGAGCAACTCGAGCCGATAGTGGGGTTCGGAGTTCGTCAGTTCCCAGGCCCGGTTCACGTTCGGTTCCACCGGGGTGGTCGCATCGTCGGATCCGGCGATGACGAGGGCCGGCACGTCGACCCGGGCGAGGGTCGCGTCGTCGAGCAGTGTCGGCTCGCCCCGGGCGCCGACCGCGGGAGCGAGCGGGATGATCGCCTTCACCCGATCGTCGGCGGGCACCGCCCCGATCGGGTTCTCGAACCCGGCGGCGATGCCGTAGGCGGTGAATCCGCCGAAGCTGTGCCCGGTCACGGCGATGCGCTCCGGGTCGACGATCGCCTGGATCGGTTCCAGGCCCCGGTCGCCGGAGAGCACGGTGTCGAGCACCCAGGTGATGTCGGCCACGCGGTTGAACGCCACGGTCTCCCGGTCGTCCTCCGACTGGAGGAACTGCTCGACGGCGGTGTTGCCGATGTGGTCGGGGGCGACCACGACGTAGCCGTGTGTGGCGAGGGTCTCGGTGTAGTCGCTGTGGATGAACCGGAGGCCACCCGAGCCGTGGGAGTAGACGACGAGCGGGAAGGGCCCGTCCGGGGAGGTGGTGTCCTCCGTCGCCTTCAGGTCGAGGGCCGTGTCGGAGTCGTAGAAGTCACCCGTGATGAACGTGTACCGCATCGGCTCGGCCGTGACGCCTTCGGCCAGCGGATACCAGACCTGCACGGCGAGTGGACGTCCGTTCTCGATCCCGTTGAGCAGGATGTTGAACGAGCCGATCTCGTAGGGACCGTCGCCGAGGAGTTCGACGGGTTCGAGGTCGTCCGAGTGGGTGGGCACGGTCGTGGTCGGGGCGGCGGTGGTCGGCGGTGCCGTCGTCGCGGGCGCCGTCGTGGTCGTCTCGTCATCGGCCATGGTCGTCGTCGATTCGGTGGTCGTGGTCGTCGGCGCCGCGGTGGTCGTCGTGTCGGACCCCGCCGCGTCATCTCCGGCCGAACCGCAGGCGGCGGCCATCAGCGCAACCACGACGAGAGCGAGCGATCGGGAGCGGGGGCGCCTGGGCATCCCGTCATCCTGGCAGCGGCGACGGCCGGGCTCGCCATCGACCGCGATCACAGCACCGAGCCGGGCCGGACCTCCCACTCGAAGCAGCCATCGCCGGTGTCGAGCCGACGCTGGACGACGAGGTGCCGGTCCTCCATGGCGGCCAGCCCCTGCCAGAGGGCATGCCAGGCGTCGAACACGACGGGATGGGCGGTGGCCGGGTCGACGAGACGCCACGTGTCGAGGCGGACGATCGGGAACTCGCCGGTGCGGTCGAGCTCGGCCGAGGGGCCGTGCCCGCTGAGCAGACGGGTGAAGCGTTCGGCGAACGACGTGGTCGTCGGATCGAGGTCGCCCATGACCGTGGGGTGGAACTGCATGCCGATCTGGTGGCCGACGACGGTGCCGACCGAGCGGGTGTCGCCCGGGCCGAGCACGGAGGCCATGGCCGGCAGGATCGTGTGGATGTAGTTCATCGCGTAGTTGCGTTCGACCTTGGCGAGCCGAACCGGATCCCAGGTCGGCGTCGGCAACTCGGCGGCCGGTCCCGGCGGCCGTTCGCCCGGGCGGAACCGCACCCGATCGGCCGGGTCGAGGGGGTGATCCTCCTCGACGTAGTACCCGACGAGGCCGACCTGGCCGTCGGTCGTCTGCGACGTGGCGACGAAGCCGAGCCGGTCGTTGCCGAGCGACACGCCGTTGTGCCCGTGCCAGCCCCGCAACATCGCACGGCTCAGCTCGGTCGGGATACCGCACACCGCGACGCCGTCGAAGATCCAGCGTGGCGGCAGGTACCGCACCCACGACTTGCGATCGGTCTCGGGGATCCACTCGACCCGGACACCACCGAGGGCGTTCGACAGCACGTGGTACTTCGCACACGCCACGGCATCGGGCTCGTCGGTGAGGCCGAGCTTCTCGAGCCCGGGATGGAACGCTTCGAGGTGCTGGTTCCGGAACGTCCGGAAGACCACCTCGGCGGCCCGTTCGGTCCCGAGCCGGGTGACCATGCCGAGCAGCAGACCCGTCAGGTACCGGTGGTAGAGCTCGGCGAGGGAGCTCCAGGCCGCCTGATCGTCGTGTGGAGGTTCGGGCGCCGCCGACTTGACCGTCTCGACCATGGTCCGGACACTAGACCCGACGGCGAAGCGGCTCGCCGGCCCGACCGCGACCACCGACCCCCGGAGCACCCCATGCCCGCCTTCCAACCCACCGCCGACCAGTTCCGGGCGTTCCGGGACGACCCCCACGACGGGCCGGTCACGCAGGTGAACCTGCTGAAGTTCCGGGTGAAGGCCGAGTACGGGCCGGACGACCCCGAACACGGCGGCGACGAGCCCGGTGGCGCCGCCTACCGCCGCTACGTCGATGCGTTCGCGGAGGCGGCCGCGGAGGTCGGCGGCGTGTGCCTGCTCTACGGCGAGACCGAGCGCTACTTCATCGGCAACGGCGACTGGGACGGCGTGCTCGTGAACCAGTTCCCGACCCGTGCCGCGTTCATCGCGACGCTCAACCACCCCGGCTACAAGGCGATGTCACGACACCGCGACGCCGGCTTGCTCTGCCAGGACCTCATCACGATCCGTCCCGACATCCACACCGCCTGAGCGGCGACGACACCGCCTGAGCGGCGACGACACCGCCTGAGCGGTCAGTCGGGCCGCCGGTCCCGCCACCCGGCCAGGGCATCGCCGGCCCGGGTCGACCACCACGCCCAGGCGACGAGCACCGGCTGGAAGAAGAGCCGCACGAGTCGAGCGGTGTCGGAGTCGAGCCCGAAGGCGTCGGTGCCCTCGACGTACTGTGCGATGTTGCCGGGGAAGATGGCGACGAAGAACCCCGCGGTGGCGAGACCGACGAGCGGTCGCACGGCCACCGGGGCGGCGAGCAGGGCGACGCCGAGAGCGATCTCCACGACCCCGGAGACGATCACCACCAGATCGGTGTCGAGCGGGAACCACGACGGCACCTGCGCGGCGAACTCCGACCGCTCCCAGGTGAGGTGGCTCAGGCCGGCGAGCGCCAGGAAGGCCCCGAGGAGGAGGCGCAGCGCGGTACGGGTCACGGTCCCGGCTCCAGGAGCGCCACGATCGAGCGGGTGAGATCGGCGGCCACCGACGGTTCGAGGTGTCGCTTCGTGAGCAGCGGGTTGTTGATGCCCTGGAGCACGACGAGGAGTGACGTCGCCCGGTTCACGACGGGTCCGCCGCCCACGACACCGGCCTTCTGTGCCAGATCGAGCTGACGGACGAGATGATCGAGGCTGCGGCTCTCGTGGTGCCGGTAGACCTGCCGGAGCCCGGCGTGCACCGGCAGCCGGGCCAGGGCGACGCGCAGCACGGGCCCTTCGGTCCGGAACACCTCGTGCATCGCGGCGACGACCTCCGCGGCCACGGCCGCGACGCCTCGGTCGAGCAGGGCCTCGAGATGGAAGCGGGCTTCGGCGGCGTCGACGACCGCCGACAGTGCGAGATCGAGTGCGGCGGCGAGGGCGTCGTCGTGGGTCTCGAAGTGGGCGTAGAACGTCGCCGTCGAGACGCCCGCGTCGGCCGCGATCCGGTCGGCGAGCACGGCACCCTCACGGGCCACGACCTCGTGCGCCGCGCCGGCGAGCTGCGCTCGGGTTCGACGCGAGCGTTCGGTGGCCGGAGCCCGGGTGGTCATGTCCGGCACACTACCGGATGACCCGACCTCGACTCGCGAAACACTTGCGTGATCCAGAGTGGAACTCTAGAAACTCCCCATGGCCTCCACCATGCTCGACGCCGTCCGCACGCTCGGCCCGGAACTCGCCGCTCGCGCTCCGGAGACCGAGGCGGCCCGCGGCATCCCCCTCGATCTCGTCGAACGGATCCGCGACACGGGGGCGTTCCGCATGTACGTGCCCGAGGTCCTCGGCGGGCCGGCGGTGCCGGCGTGGGAGAGCCTCCGGGTGATCGAGGAGTTGGCGTATCACGACGGCGCCGCCGGCTGGTGCTCGATGATCGGCTCCACGACCTCGCTCACCTCGACGACCCTCGCCGACCCGTTCGCGACCGAGATCTTCGGCGACCCGACCACGATCGGCGGCGGCTTCGCCATGCCCGAGGGCCGGGCGACGATGGTCGACGGGGGTCTCCGGGTGAGCGGACGCTGGGCGTGGGGGTCGGGCACACGGCACTGCACCTGGATCGCCGGAGGCTGTCTGATCGTCGACGAGGACGGGCAGCCGACCCGGCGGGCCGACGGGCTCCGTGCGCCGTTCGTGTTCTTCCCCGCCGACGAGGTCGAGTTCATCGACAACTGGCACGTCTCGGGCCTGTCGGGCACGGGCTCGGGCGACTACCGGGTGACCGACGTGTTCGTGCCCGAGGGCCGTTGGGTCGAGATGGGTCGGATGGCGCCGATCCGACCCGGGCCGCTCTCCCAGTTCTCCTTCTTCGGACTGCTGGCGTGCGGCGTGGCCGCCTGCGCGGTCGGCATCGCCCGACGCTCGCTCGACGAGTTGGTCGAGCTGGCCGGTTCGAAACGCCCCCAGGGCAGCGCCCGCGCCCTGGCCGAGCGGAGCCAGGTCCAGGCCGATGTCGCCATCGCCGAAGCGAAGCTCGCCTCGGCATGGGCGTGGATGCGCGAGATCGTCGAGGCCACCTGGGCCCGGGCCGAGGCCGGCGACGCTCCGACCGACGACGAGAAGCGGCGCCTGCGTCTCGCCGCCACCCACGCCACCCAGGCGGCGTCCGAGGTGGCCGAGTCGATGTACCGCACCGGCGGCGGGGCCGCCGTCTACCGGGACAACACCCTCCAGAAGACCTTCCGCGACGTCTTCGTCGCCACCCAGCACGCCATGGTGGCGCCGCGGACGTTCGAGACGCTCGGCCGGATGCCACTCGGCCTCGACACCAACATGGCGACCCTCTGAGGCTCGCTCAGCGCCCCTCGGCGAATCGGGTCAACTCGGCACCGAGCCCGGCGACCGCCGCGTGCGCCTCGGCGAGCAACGGCTCGACGGCGTCCGTGCCGTCGGCTCCGAGGCGGGTGATCAACGTCGGCAGGACGGGCATGGCGGCCTGGCCGAGCGACCAGACATGGCGAGGCAGCGCGCCGTCGCCGAGTGCACGTTCCATCCGACGGAGTCCCGTGATCTGGAGCTCGAGCTGGGGCTGAAGACTCCGACGTCGAGCCGAGCGGCCCGGGACGACACCGGCCTGCAACGCCTCCAACGCCCGACGGGTGCGGACGACCGCGGCGGCGAGGTCGTCGGACCGAGCCCGTGCCGCGTCATCGCTCATCCCGGATGTCTACCAATCCTCTCGGACGCCACGACGACCGGACGCGGCGACGCCGGCCGGGCGCCCCGTGTGGGGGCGTCCGGCCGGCGTCGGTGCCGGGGTGTGGGCGATCAGTAGTCGGAGCCGGCGTCGGCCTCGACCTCGACGGCGTCCATCACGAGCGCACCGTCGGGAGCGACCACGAACCAGACGTCGTTGACGCCCTGGCCGTTCACGTCACCGGGGGCGGCGTCGTTGGCGAAGGTGTAGAGCGGCCAGCCACCGGCGGCCAGCTGGTACGAGCCGTCCTCCCGGGTGATGACGGAGAAGACGTCGGGGTCGAGGCCTGTGGGCACGTCGGCACCGTCGACCCACAGCGGCGGCCAGATCCCGGCACAGTCGCCGTTGCACACCGACTGACCATCGCGGTCCTGGGTGAAGCCGTAGAGGGTCAGGCCGGCACCGTCGACGAGGATGTCGCCGACGGCGGATGACGCGGTGGTCACGTCCGCGTGGGACGTGTCGGCCATCGCATCGTCCATGGCGTCGTCGGCCATCGCCTCGTCGTCCATGGCGTCCTCGGCCATCGCATCGTCCTCCATCGCTCCGTCGCCATCGGTGGCGTCGGCGGCATCGTCGGCCGGGGCGTCCGCCGCGGCGTCGGTGGCGGCGGCCGCGGTCTCGGCGGCATCGGAACCGCAGGCGGCGGCGAGGAGCGCGAGCGCTGCCGCCGCGGCTCCGGCCCGGAGCCGCCAGGCCGGCCGGGATTCGTGGTCCGGGTGGGTGTCGGAGTTCGAGAAGAGGATCATCGGATTGTTCGCTTTCATCGGAGGGGGTCATGAGGCCGGGCCGGCGGTTGCACCGGGCCGCCCTCGACCGCCTGTACGACGGGCGAGCCCGATCGGTTCGCGACATCGGCGAACTTTTTTGGCAGGGTGTCGGCGATGGACGATCTGGTCCGCCGGTTCGTCGCCGGCGAGGAGACGGCGATCCGGGAGGTGTACGACCGCTACGGCGGAGCCGTGGCCACGGTCGCCCGCTCGTTCCTCGGCCGCCCGGAGCTGGTCGAGGAAGCCGTACAGCAGACGTTTCTGAACGCATGGCGGGCCGCCGACACCTTCGACGATCGCCGAGACCTCGCCCCGTGGCTCTACACGATCGCCCGGCGCACCTCCATCGACCTGCTCCGACGGGAGCAGCGCCCGACGGCGGGCGACCACGAACCCGAGACCGACGTCGCGATCGAGGGCATCGGCTTCGACGAGGCCTTCGAGGCGTTCGAGGTCCGCCGCGCCGTCGACGAGCTGCCCGCGGAGGAGCGCCACGTCGTCGAGCTGTCGCACCGCCATCAGCTCACCCATGCGGAGATCGCCGCACAGCTCGGTGTGCCGCTCGGGACGGTGAAGTCGCGCTCCGCCCGGGCCCATGGCCGGCTCCGACGAGCGCTCGACCATCTGGATCCACGATGATTCTCGAGGTTTCCGCGAACCGTTCGGCCGGTTGCGACGTAATGATCGGCAGAGAGATGTCATGAACGACCACGACGCAGCCGACCCGGGCCTTCCCGATCACGTCCGACGTCACCTCGACGACGAGGCGACATGGACGCCGGCGCCCACGGGCGCGCTCGACGGCATCCTCGCGGGGATCGCGGCGGAGTCGGCCGGCCGGGTCGGCACGGAGTCGACCCCGGCGACCGTCTCGGATGCGACGGGCCGGAGCGATGCCGAGGTGATCGACCTCGCCGCCCGACGGCGCCGCCGGATCATGCCGTTCGTGGCGGGCATCGCCGCCGGTCTCCTGCTCTTCGCCGTGATCTCGAACGTCGGCACCCTCGGCGACGACGACGGCGAGGAGATCGCGAGCGCCATGGGTTCGGGCGAGATCGTGCAGACACTCGCCCTCGGCGGGACCGACCTGGCCCCGGCGGCCGCGGCGACCGCGGAGGTCTGGGCGACACCACTCGGCACCCGGATCGTGCTCGACGTCTCGGGCCTGCCACCGGCCGAGCCGGGCACCTACTACGAAGCCTGGCTGCGTGGCGACGGCGGCGCGGTGAGTGCCGGCACGTTCCACATGCGCGGCGGCGACGGCGACATCGAGCTCTGGGCCGGCGTCGACCTCGACGACTTCCCGGCCTTCGGCATCACGATCCAGGAGATCGGCCAGAACGAACCGTCCGGCGTCGCCGTGCTCCGCCCGGGCTGATCGCGGCGGCGTTCAGCGACTGGAGTCAGGCGCTGCCGTCGCCGAGCCCACGAACCCAGGCGCCGTAGAGCTCGGCGTAGTGGCCGCCGGCGGCCACGAGCTCGTCGTGCGACCCGAGCTCGGCGAGTCGACCGTCGGCCACCACCGCCACCCGATCACAACGCTCCGAGGTCGACAGACGGTGCGCGATGGCGATCACCGTGCGGCCCTGCATCAGGCTCTCCATGGCGGTCTCGACGATCGCCTCGGTGCCGGGGTCGACCGACGAGGTGGCCTCGTCGAGGATCAGCACCGACGGGTCGGCCAGCGCCGCTCGAGCCAGCGACACCAGCTGCTTCTCCCCCGCCGACAACCGACTGCCCCGCTCCTGCACCTCGGTCGCCAACCCGTCGGGCAACGCCTCGAATCGGGGCAACACCCCGATGCGGTCGAGCGCATCGCGGACGTCGGTGTCGGTGGCGTCGGGACGGGCGACCCGGATGTTCTCGGCCACCGAACCCGAGAACAGATAGCCCTCCTGGGGCACCACCACGACCTCGTCCCGCAATGAGCGGACGGCGATGTCACGCAGATCCGTCCCGCCGAGGCGGATCGTGCCGTCGGTCGGGTCGTAGAAGCGGGCGATGAGCTTCGCCAACGTCGACTTGCCCGCACCGGTCGGGCCGACGAAGGCGACCCGTTCACCCGCCGCGATCTCGAGGTCGACGCCGGACAACACCGGGGCGCCCCCGGCGTAGCCGAACGCCACACCCTCGAGGGTGATCGGAGCCCGACCGTCGATGGTGACCGCACCCGGGCGGTCGTCGATGTCGACCGGCTCGTCGAGCAGGAGGTACAGCTTGTTGAGCGACGCTGCCGCGGATTGCACCATGTTGAACAACTGGCTGAGCTGCTGGACCGGTTCGAACAACGAACCGAGCAGCAGGATGAACGCGACGACGGTGCCGATCGTCATCTGGCCGTCGTTCACGAGCCAGCCGCCGACACCGAGGGCGACGGCGGTGGTCGCCACACCGGCGAACTCGATGATCGGCAGGTACCAGCACTGCACCCGCACCGCCCCCATGTGGGTGCGGTACAGATCCTGGTTCGCCTCGGAGAAGCGGGCGGCCTCGACCTCTTCGCGGGCGAAGGCCTGCACCACCCGCACGCCGCTGAACCCCTCCTGCAGGCCCGAGAGGGTGTCGGCGATCCGATCCCGGACGAGCAGATAGGCCTTGTTGGAGTCCCGCTGGAACTTGATGCTCGCGAGCCCGACGATCGGCATCGCCACGAGGCACACGAGCATCAGTTTCCACGACAGCAGGAAGAGCAGGACCGTCGTGCCGACGAGCAGCAGGGCGGCGCTCGTGAACATGACGAGACCGAACTGGATCAGCTCCTGGAGCGAATCGACGTCGGAGGTCATCCGACTGACGAGCACACCGGCCTTCTCCCGGTCGTAGAACGCCATCGACTGTCGCAACAGGGTGTCGAACACCCGATTCCGCATGTCCCGCAGGAACGCCTCCCCCACCCGTGCGAGCTGGAGGATCGCGAACCGGAAGCTCACGTAGCTGACGATCGCCACGACGACGTAGAGGGCGATCGACAGGTTCAGCTGACCGCGGTCGCCGGCGATGATGCCGTTGTCGACGCCACGACGGACGAGCAGCGGACCGGCGAGCGTCGTGGAGGTCCACAGCACCAGCAGGACGGCGGCGATGAGGGCGCCGCGACGGTAGGCACGGCCGTAGGCGACGGTGCGGCGGAGGACCGCACCGGTGCCGGCGAGGCCGAGCTTCGCGTCGTCGTCGGTGCCGTGGGCGAACGACCAGGCCATCAGCGACCGCCCTCGGCATCGGGGCGCTCGTCGCCCCGGTCGGCGGCGAGCACCTCCCGATAGCGGGGATTCGACGCGAGCAACTCGGTGTGGGTGCCTTCCGCCACGATCCGACCCTCGTCGAGCAGCACGACCCGGTCGGCCAGGGCGATCGTCGCCGGCCGGTGGGCGATGACGATCGTGGTGCGACGGTCCATCACCTCACCGAGGGCGTCTCGGATCTCGTGTTCCTTCGTCGGGTCGACGGCCGAGGTCGCGTCGTCGAGGACGAGCACGCGGGGATCCGCGAGGATCGCCCGGGCGATGGCGATGCGCTGTCGTTGCCCGCCGGAGAGCGAGAAGCCCCGTTCACCGATCTCGGTGTCGTATCCCTCGGCGAGCTCCGAGATGAACTCGTCGGCGCCGGCGAGACGGGCGGCCCGGAGCACGGCGGCGTCGTCGGCCTCCGGATCGGCGAAGGCGATGTTGTCCCGGATGGTCGAGGAGAACAGGAACGTCTCCTCGAACACGATCGACACGGCGCGTCGCAGCTCGTGGCGACCCACGTCTCGGACGTCGACCCCGTCGAGGCGAACCGCACCGGCATCGACGTCGTAGAAGCGGGGCAGGAGCCGGGCGATGGTCGACTTGCCCGACCCGGTGGGTCCGACGAGCGCGACCGACTCCCCCGGCTCGATCGTGAGGGACAGGCCCCGCAGGACCCCGGCACCCGACTCGGCCGGCGGGTAGTCGAAGTCGACGTCGCGCAGCTCGATCCGGCCGAGATCGCCCGTGACCGGCAGCGGTGTCGGGTCGTCCGGATCGACGATGGCGGGCGCCGTGTCGAGGACCTCCGAGATCCGGGCGCCGGCGGCGGAAGCCCGCTGGCCGTTGGCCACGATCATGCCGAGCATCCGCAGCGGCTGGATCAGCATGATCACGTAGAGGTTGAAGCTGACGAGCTCACCGACGGTCATCCGACCGTCGAGCACGAGATGGCCGCCGTAGCCGAGCACGACGATGAGCCCGATGCCGGGCAGGAGTTCGATCCCGGGCAGGTAGCGGGCCCGGATGGCCGACGATCGGAGGGCGGCGTCGTGCACGTCGTCGGCCTCGGTCGCGAGCTTGGCGGCCTGGACGGGTTCGGATCCGAAGCCCTTCACCACCCGCACGCCCGAGATCGACTCCTCGACGACGGTGGCGAGTTGGGCCGACTCCTGCTGCACGAGCAACACCGCCGGATGCAGGCGTTGGGCGAAGCGTCGGCCGAGCACGTTCACGAAAGGCAACGAGGCGAGTGCCAGCACGGTCAACAGCGGCTGGAGGCTGAGCATGATGACGGTGACCGCGATGACCACGAGCGCGTTGCCGAACGTCAGCGGCACGAGCGTCACGAAGTTCTGGAAGTGCTGGAGGTCGGTGTTGCCCCGGCTCATCAGCTCGCCCGTGGCGTTGGCGTCGTGGAACGAGAAGTGCAGACGCTGCACGTGGGCGAAGATCCGGTCACGCAGGCGTGCTTCGATGACCCGGGCGTTGCGGAACGCGAGGTAGCGGCGGACGCCGAGGAACGTCGCCGAGAACAGGCCGGCGCCGGCGATGGCGAGGGACCACGGCAGCAGCGGTCCACCCTCACGGATGCCGCGGTCGAGACCGAGCTGGATCAGCAGCGGGACGGCGACACGACCGGCGGTGTAGAGCAGGCCGGCCAGCATGCCGAGTGCGATCCCGAGGCGCTGTTCCCGCGCGGTCGAGGCGATGAGCGCCCAGCCGGCCCGACTCGATCCGTCACTGCGGTCGGACGACGACCGGAGTCGACCGTCGGACTGTCTCGGTGCCGTCGCGGTCAGTGCCATCGCCCCCTTCGGGAGGGGCGTCGCCCCCTCGGGGCACGGTCGCCCCTTCGGTGGTGCACCTTCACACCCTGACGGCCCGTCCGTCCAACCGGATTCGGATCCGCCGGGACGGACGGGACGCTCGAGGCATCAGCCGTCGGCCATGACGGCGTAGAGATCCGACTTGGCGTTCGTCAGGATCTCCTTGGCCTTCTCCCGCTGCTGGGCCGTTCCGAAGCGCCCGACCTGCTTGGCCTGGGCGATCAGTTCGTGCACGATCGGGCGGAGGGAGGCGCCGTCTTCGGCGAAGGCCTCCCAGGGGGCGGGTGCGTCGGGGTCGCGCTGGTCGAGGCGTTCGCGGCCGGCGTCGGTGAGTGTGTACACCCGCTTGCCGTCGTCGCCTTCGGCGCCGGCGATGACACCGCGGCCTTCCATCCGCCGCAGTGTCGGGTAGACCGAGCCGGGGCTCGGGCGCCAGTTGCCGTCGCTGCGCTGATCGAGTTCCTCGATCATCTCGTAGCCGTGCATGGGGCGTTCGCCGAGCAGCAGGAGCACGGCCTCGGCGGCCGCTCCCCGTCGTGCTCGTTCGCGCCCTCGGGAGCCGTGGCCGCCGCGGCCGTGTGGATGGTCACCCTTCATGGGGCCTCCTCTCCGCCGGCGGCGCCGGCTGCCGTCCCGACCGCCATCGGTGCGATCGAGGGTGTCGTGGTCCATTCGTCGATGCTTGCGATGCAATGCGTCTCCATGGTCGATCGTCGTCGGTCCATCCGACGACGTGATGAAGATAACGATATATCGCGATGTTCTATTCCAGCAAGGGCGCGCCGAATCGAGCGGGGCGCCCGGATGGCCGAGCGGGCCGCGCCGTCGGCCCGGCGCTCAGCGGCGGGACACCCGCACGGGCAGGCTCGTGTAGCCGTGCACGCACGACGAGAGGGTGCGTTCCGGCTCGCCCTGCACCTCGATCCGGGAGAACCGCGGGAGGATCTCCTCCCAGAGGATCCGGAGCTGGAGCTCCGCGATCCGGGCACCCATGCAGTAGTGGACGCCGTGGCCGAACGACAGATGCCGCTCGGCGTTGGTCCGCCCGATCCGCAACGCATCCGCGTCGTCGCCGAACATCGCCTCGTCACGGTTGGCCGAGCAGTACCACATCAGCACCTGATCACCCTCGAGGATCCGCTTCCCACCGAGCTCGGTGTCACGGGTGGCGGTCCGACGCATGTACGACAGCGGCGTCTGCCAACGGATCACCTCGGGCACGAGCGATGAGACGAGGGAGTGGTCGGCATCGAGCCGCTCGTACTCCTCGGGCCACCGGTTGAGGGCGTACACACTGCCCGACATCGAGTTCCGCGTCGTGTCGTTGCCGCCGACGATCAAAAGCAGCAGGTTGCCGAGATGATCCATGGCCGACATCTCGCGGGTCGACTCACCATGCGCGAGCATCGAGACGAGATCGAAGCCGGGTTCGGCCCGACGCTGCGCCCAGAGGCCGTCGAAGTAGGCGACGCAGTCGAGGATCTCGTCACGCAGTCGTGTGGCCGTGCCACGATCGGTCCCGGGCTCGGGCACGGTGGTCACGACGTCGGACCAGCGTGTGAGCAGGTGGCGGTCCTCCAACGGGAACCCGAACAACGTGGCGAGCATCAGTGTGGTCAGCTCGACCGACACCGTCTCGACCCAGTCGAACGTCTCCCCCTCCGGCAACGACTCGAGGACGGCCACGGTCCGTTCGCGGATCAGGTCGTCGAGGTTGCGCAGACTGCTCGGTGCCGAGATGCCACGCACCGTCTTGCGCTGCTCGGTCTGGCGGGGTGGATCCATCGAGATGAACGCGTCGAACGGCAAGGCCCCCTCGGGCAGTGCCGTGCCGACCGGCGTCGACAGCGTGACCCCCGGGCCGGAGGAGAACGTGTCCCAGTCGCCCTCGACCGTGCGGACGTCGTCCCAGGTCGTGATCGACCAGTACCGACCGGCCGAGGCCAGCTCGTTGAGATGGACCGGATCCTCTCGCCGCAGCCGGGCGAAGTGCTCCTGCCAGCGGTCCTCTCGGAACAGGTGGGCGTTGAACGGGTTGATGTCCTCCACGGCGAGCCCGGCGGCCGGCGCCGGATCACCGCCGAAGCGGATCTGCTCCATCTCGGGATTGCGGAACCGTGATCGCTCCAGCCACTGCTCACGGGTGAGTTCGGTGGTGGAGGCGAGCTCGCTCGGGGAGGTCGTGGCGTCGGACATGATCAGGCCGTCTCGGCCGCGGCGGCGAGGCCGAGATCGGCGATCGACTTCTCCCGCATCTCGACCTTGCGGACCTTGCCGGTGACCGTCATCGGGAAGCCGTCGACGATCTTCAGATACCGGGGGATCTTGAAGTGGGCGATCTTGCCGCGGCAGTACTCCCGGATGTCGTCCTCGGTCGCCTCGGCTCCCTCGGCGAGCTGCACCCAGGCCATGATCTCCTCGCCGTACTTCTGGTCGGGCACCCCGATCACCTGGGCATCGGCCACAGCGGGATGGGTGTAGAGGAACTCCTCGATCTCCCGGGGATAGATGTTCTCGCCACCCCGGATGATCATGTCCTTGATCCGGCCGACGATGTTCACGTAGCCGTCGTCGTCCATCGTGGCGAGGTCACCCGAGTGCATCCAGCCGTCGGCGTCGATGGCCTCGGCCGTCTTCTCCGGCTCGTTCCAGTAGCCGAGCATCACGTGGTAGCCCCGGGTGCAGTACTCGCCGCTCGCACCCCGCTCGATCACGTCGCCCGTCTCGGGATCCACGATCTTCGCCTCGGTGTGGGGCAGCACCCGACCGACGGTGGTCACCCGCACCTCGACCGAGTCGTCGGTGCGGGTCTGGGTCGACACGGGTGAGGTCTCGGTCTGGCCGTAGGCGATCGTCACCTGCTGCATGTTCATCTTCTCGATGACCTGTCGCATGACCTCGATCGGGCACGGCGACCCCGCCATGATCCCCGTCCGCAGGCTGCCGAGATCGCGGGTCTCGAGGTCGGGGTGGCCGAGCTGGGCGATGAACATCGTCGGCACGCCGTAGAGCGACGTGACCCGCTCCTCCTCGAGCGACCGGAGGACGGTCCCGGGCTCGAACGTCGGCGTCGGCACGATCATCGCGGCGCCGTACACCGAGGCGGCGAGGTTGCCCATCACCATGCCGAAGCAGTGGTAGAAGGGCACCGGCAGGCAGATCCGGTCGGTCTCGTCGTAGTCACACATCCGGCCGACGAGGGCGGCGTTGTTCAGGATGTTGCGGTGGCTGAGCGTGGCCCCCTTCGGGAACCCGGTGGTGCCCGACGTGTACTGGATGTTGATCGGATCGTCCGGACTCAGCGAGGCCGCCCGTGCGGCGAGGGCCTCGTCGCTCACGGAGGCGCCATCGGCAACGAGCGCGGCCCAGTCGTCGGTGTCGAAGTAGATGACCGACTCGAGCCCGGGCACGTTCGGGGCGACCGAGTCGACCATGTCCCGGTAGGCCGAGGTGAGGTACTCGGTGCGGGTGACGAGCATCCGACAGCCCGACTGGTTGAGCGCGTATTCGAGCTCGCTCGTGCGGTACGCGGGGTTCACGTTGACCTGGACGGCCCCGATGCGGGCCGTGGCGAACTGGATCCAGACCCACTCGGCGAAGTTGGGGCTCCACATGCCGACCCGGTCGCCGGCCTCGATCCCGCGGGCCATCAACCCCTTGGCCACCTCGTCGACCGTGGCGGCGAACTCCGCCCAGGTCTGCCGGACGCCCTGGTGGCCGACGACGAGGGCCTCGCGGTCGCCGTGGGTGGCGACCGTGGCGGCGAGCTGCTCACCGATCGTGAGCTCGATGAGCGGGGTGTCGGTGGAACCGGAGTCGATCGAGAGCGCCATGGCCGGACGCTAGTCCGATGACGTTCGGCGCTTCATCTCGATCCGGCTGCCTCAGGCCGCACCGTCGAGCAGGTCGGTGAAGCCGGCCGGTGCGTACGGGCCGATGACGATCTGTTCGAGGGCACCGATGCCGGTGCGCTCGCCGTCGGCGACCTTCACGACCTGCTGGACGTGGATGTTCTCCGGTGCAAGCGGGTCGAGCGTCAGGGGGTCGAAGCTCTCACCGCCGACCGCGAGCTCACCCTTCCACATGCCCTGCTTCCACTCGGGGTGGCCGTAGCCGAGGCCCTTGAACTGGAACCGGAGTGTCGGGGTCATCTCGATCGTGCGGGTGGCTCCGTCGAGACCGATCAGGTCGAGCTCACCACGGCGGACCCAGCGGGTCCCCGGGTGGTACTCCAGGCGGTGCAGAGCGGCCGCCATGTGGGTCGACTCGTTGGTGCTCTCGGGGATGTCACCCTGCGCCGCGTACAGCGGAGCCGTCAGGCCCTCCCGGATCAGGGGTTCGCCCCGGGATCCGTCGAAGAAGACGGCGTGGCTCACGTGGTCGTCCCACTGCAGCGGGGCCCAGACGAAGAAGAACGGCTGGAACGGCCCGGGTGCACCCATCGGGACCCGCTCCCCGACCGTACGCACACCCCAGGAGCGGTCCTTCGTGCCCCGCCAGCTGTCGATCTCGAGGTCGCCGTCGGGCGTCGACACCGTGCCCGTCCAACGCCCGAACTGGGCGTAGCGGGTGGCGTCCATCCAGCGCCGTTGGCGGTTCCAGAGGATCTGTCGTGCTTCCTGGATCGGCGACGTGCGGGCCGAGAAGGTGAGATCACACCCGACGCCGGCCTCGTTGTCGTCGATGATCACTCGACACCGGCGCATCGGTTCGTCGATCTCGTAGCGCACGGGACCGACCGACTGATCGGTCCGCTCCGCGGGTGCCCGCCGGGAGGCGTACACACAGTGCTGCTGCCCACCCTCGGTCACCACGCTGAAGTGGGCATCGAGGATCTCGCGGTGTGGATACACGGCCGTGCCGAAGCCGAAGTAGGCCGTGCCGTCGTCGTTGTAGGCGTTGAACCAGGTCCGGTCGTAGACGTTCGGGTCCGACGACGCCGGCACCGCGACCGGGTCGGGCGTCTGGTGGATCGGGTAGTCGTCGAGACGGGTGAGCATCAGCTGTCCTCCAGCAGTACGACCGGGATGTCGGCGTGGCGGGCGCGGAACCACTCACCGAGCGACTTCGCCTGGCCGTCCTGGCGGGTCGACGCGGCGACACCCTCCTGGAGGAGACCGTGCAGCACGAAGTTGATCGACCGGAGGTTCGCCAGCTCGTGGCGGTCGATGTCGAGTGCGGCGGCTTCGGGCAACAGCTCGCGGAGGCGGTCGACGGTCAGCCACTCGGCCATCCACGCGTAGGCCTCGTCGGAGCGGGCGAAGACACCGAGATTCGCGTTGCCGCCCTTGTCGCCCGAGCGGGAGCCGAGGATCGAGCCGAGCGCCACCCGCCGGGTGTCGCCCGCAGCGGGTGCGGGCAGGTCGACCGCGGTGGCGGCCACCACGGGTTCGCCCGCCGGGGCGGTCGAGTCGACCACGGTTCGATCGCCCCCGATCACGGTGACGTGTTGGGGCACCAGATCGGCGGGCACGAGGCCGGAGGTGTGCACCCCGAAGGGTTGGCCGGCGCCACCGCCGGGCAGGCCGTACATCCCGGGAATCGTGGCGAGTGCGAGGTCGTTCACGGCCCGGGCGAGGGCCCGGGTCTTGCGTTCATCGGGGTCCTTCACGGTCAGCCGCCACTGCGCGGTGGCCGCCTCGTTCGAGTTCGGATCGGTGTGGTCGGTGCGGACCACCCGTTGGCTCACACTCTCGAAGTCGTCGGGCGACAGCGGTGTCGCCCGCCAGAACGCCGCCTCCACGAGATCCGCCTTGGCCTCCACGTCGAGGCCGGTCAGCGCGACCGTCAGATCGGTGCGGTAGCCACCCCAGGCGTTCATCGAGACCTTCAACGTGTCGGGTGGTCGTTCGCCCTTCGTCCCACTGATCCGGACACGATCGGGCCCCTCCTGGCTGAGCTGCATCGTGTCGAACCGGGCCGTCACATCCGGACCGAGGTAGCCGGGCGGGCCGATCTCATAGAGCAACTGCGAGGTGACGGTGCCGACGGTGATCGCACCGCCGGTGCCGGGGTGCTTCGTGATCACCGACGAACCGTCGGCGGCGACCTCGGCCAGCGGGAACCCGGCCCGTTCGAGACCGGGGATCTCGGTGAAGAACGAGTAGTTGCCGCCCGTGGCCTGCGTGCCGCACTCGATGACGTGGCCCGCCGCGACGGCACCGGCCATGGCGTCCCAGTCGTCGCGGGCCCAGCCGTGATGCCAGGCCGCCGGTCCGGCGACGATGGCGGCATCCGTCGTCCGACCGGTCACGACGATGTCGGCGCCCTGTGCGAGGGCCTCGACGATGCCCCACGCGCCGAGATAGGCGTTGGCGGAGATGTAGTCGATCGGGGCGACGGGTTCGCCGGTCTCGAGATCGAGGATGTCGACACCGGCGTCACGCAGCTCGCCGAGTCGGGGCAGGAGGTCGTCGCCGTTCACGTAGGCGATCGTCGGGTTGAGCCCGAGGGTGTCGGCGACCTCGGCGACGGCCTCGGCGCAGTGGTCGGGGTCGAGCCCTCCGGCGTTGGACACGACCTTGATGCCCTGATCGAGGCAGGAGCCCATGACCTGCTCCATCTGCTGCACGAACGTGCGGGCGTAGCCCGAGCCCGGCCGCTTCGCCTGGGTGCGGGCGAGGATGAGCATCGTGAGCTCGGCGAGCCAGTCGCCGGTCAGGGCGTCGATCGGGCCGCCGTCGACCATCTCCTTCGCGGCCGACAGTCGGTCGCCGTAGAAGCCGGAGCAGTTGGCGATGCGGATCGGGTCGGTCATGCCTCGGCGTCCGTTTCGGGCTCGGTGTTCATTCGCTCGCCTCCGGCTCGGTGATCGTCAGGAGGAGCGCGCCGTTGTCGACCTGTCCACCGACGGCGATCGGGACGTCGGTGACCGTGCCGTCGAACGGCGCCGAGATGTGGTGCTCCATCTTCATCGCCTCGAGCACGACCAGCACCTGGCCGGCGGTCACGGCGTCACCGACGGCGCAACGGACCTCGATGACGGCACCCGGCATCGGCGCCACGAGTCCGCCGGTCGGCAGTTCGGAGCCCGGCACGGTGAACCGGGGCACGATCGGCAGCACCACGGTCGTCCGGCCGAGGGTGACGTACACGACGCCGCCGGCCTCGGTGACCGGGGCCCGGAGCCGCCGGCCGTCGATCTCGACCTCGATGCCCTCGGGCGACCAGTCGTGGGTCAGCACGGTCTCGCCCGAACCGAGCGTGACACCACCGGCACGACGACGGCGGTACTCGATGCGAGTCGGCGTGTCCGGGTCGGCACCGACGAACTCGATCGACTGGGGCGGCAGGCCACCGGTCCGGAAGTTGGCCGGAGCGAACCCCCAGACATCGTCGGCGGCTCGGTTCCGCCCCATCAGCCACATGGCCGCGACGATCGCCGCGGTGCGGTCATCGGGGGCGGCCTGCGAGCCACCGGGGTCGATCCGTTCGATGAAGTCGGTGGTCGTGTCGCCGGCCAGGAACGCCGGGTTGCGGAGCGTGGCCACGAGGAAGTCCCGGTTGGTGACCACACCGCCCAGGTGGAGCCGCTCGAGGGCGAGTGCGAGCCGACCGGCCGCATCGGCCCGGGTCGGCCCGTGGGCGACCACCTTGGCGAGCATCGGGTCGAAGTCGACCCCGACGACACTCCCCTGCTCGACCCCGGTGTCCCAGCGAACCTCCGGCTCGGCGGCCGGCTGGTAGGCCGAGAGCGTGCCGGTGGCGGGCAGGAAGTCGTTGTCGGGGTCCTCCGCGTACAGCCGTACCTCGATCGAGTGACCCGTCCAGTCGATGGCGTCCTGGCCGTACCCGAGGGGCTCCCCCGCGGCGACCCGGAGCTGCTCCCGCACGAGGTCGAACCCCGTGACCTCCTCGGTGACGGGGTGCTCGACCTGGAGCCGCGTGTTGACCTCGAGGAAGAAGAACTCCTTCGTGGCGTCGTCGACGAGGAACTCGACGGTGCCCGCAGAGGCGTAGCCGAGCGTTCGGGCCAGGGACAGCGCCGCCTCCCCCATCGCCGTGCGCATCTCGTCGTCGACGACCGGTGACGGGGCCTCCTCGACGATCTTCTGGTGGCGACGCTGGATCGAGCACTCGCGC
>JAHDBV010000050.1 GCA_020630195.1 Acidimicrobiales bacterium | reverse complement strand
TTGCATGTGTTAGGCACGCCGCCAGCGTTCGTCCTGAGCCAGGATCAAACTCTCCATCGAAAACCATGACGTCCCCCGCTGGCCGAAGCCGGTGGAGGACGAGACGATTTGGAGAGCGCCATCCAGAAGCCAATCCGGATGGCACCTAAGCTCTCTCGCCTGCCAGGAATCTGGCCGGCGAGGTCGCGTTATTACTCAAATATGTTGACGGGCGATCATCGTTGCTTGGCTCCAATGATCGACCGCACACGCTGCGTTCATTCCTCTCTTCCGTTTTCAAGGAGCAACCGGCAGTGACCGCCGAATTCGGTGGCGGTTTGCTTGAGTGGCTCGCCCCCGGCTGGTTCGTGACCGGCCGGTGCGGCGAGGGACAAACCTAGAGGGACCACAACCAGGGTGACAACCCCGACCTCGTCTTTTTCGGCCGAGATCGCGGAGACGTGAGTCACATCGATGTCATTTGCCCTGCGTGTCGGCCATGAAGGCCTGCTTCCGGCCCCTCCGGATCAGCAGAAATCTTCCGTGGAGAAGTTGTTCCGGGCCGATCCGGTGGTCCGCGTCGACCTTGGCGTCGTTCACCGAGATGCCGTTCTGCCCGAGCAGACGTCCGGCCTCGGATCGGCTCTTCGCCGCTCCCACCGCGACGAGCGTCGTCACGAGGCCGTCGTCGGCGAGGACGTCGTCGCGTGTGACCGACGCGCCGGGGAGTTCCGCGGCCAGCACGCCCACCGCCGCCCGGTCGAGATCGGCCACGGGCCCGCCGAACACGGCGGCCGAGGCGTCGACGGCACTCGCGGTGGCGTCCGCCCCGTGCACGATCGTCGTGAGCTCGGCCGCGAGGCGGCGTTGCGCCGCCCGTTCGTGCGGCTTCTGCTCGTGTGCCGTGACGACCTCGTCGATCTCGCTCAACGGGAGCAGGGTCAGCTGGGCCAGCAACTTGCGGACCTCGCCGTCGTCCACCTGGATCCACGCCTGGTAGAAGCGGTAGGCACTCATGAGCGCCGGCGAGAGCCAGATGGTCTCTCCCCCTGCCGTCTTGCCGTACTTCTCGCCATCGGGCTTGGTGAGCAGCGGCCAGGTGAGCGCGTGGCCCTGCCCGCCGTGCATCTTCCGGATCAACTCGGTGCCGGTGACGATGTTGCCCCACTGGTCGGATCCGCCCATCTGCAGCTCGCAGCCCTCGTTGTCGTAGAGCCAGGCGAAGTCCATGCCCTGGAGGAGCATGTAGGAGAACTCCGTGTAGGAGAGCCCGTCGGTGGCGTCGAGCCGGCTCTTCACCGAATCGCGAGCGAGCATCTGGTTGACCGTGATGTGCTTGCCCACGTCCCGGAGGAACTCGAGCATCGGTTTGCCCACGGTCCACGCCCGGTTGTCGAGCAGCTTCGCTGGCAGCACCGATGCCGCGGCGGCGTCGTCGTCGAAGCGCAGGAACTGCCGCAGCTGCGGCACGATGCCGGCCAGGTTCTCCGCGAGACCGTCGTCATCGAGGAGGTTCCGCTCCGAGGATCGGCCGGAGGGATCCCCGACCATCCCGGTCGCTCCCCCGGCCAGGCTGATCACGCGATGACCGGCGTCCTGGAACCGTCGCAGAGCGAGCAGACCGATGAGGTTGCCCACGTGGAGCGACGGCGCCGTGGGATCGAACCCCACGTAGACCGTGATCGGTCCCTCGGCCAGACGGGCTCGAAGACGATCGAGATCGGTCGTGTCGTGGACGAGGCCCCGAGCGATCAGGTCGTCGAGGAGGCCCGGATCGACGGGCGCGTTCGTGTTCATGGCAACCACTCTGCCCGTCACGAGCCCGGCTGGCGACCCGCTTTCGCCATGCCGCCCGGGTCGCGACGCTCCCCCGACGAATCCGACTGACGGGCGGCGTCCGGTTGCTGGCACCATGGGGGCATGGCAGCGCCCACCCGCCACGACGACCACGAGCTCGAGCCCTACGAGGCGCCCGGCGTGCTCGGCCGGATCGGCCGGTTCGTCGGGTATGCCCTGGTGGCCTCCACCTTCGGGCTCTGGATCTACGGCTTCACCGGGCTCGGCCGGGCCGACATCCCCGATCTGCTCACCGAACGAGCCTGGGCCAACAACGCGATCGTCGTCTGCGAGTCGGCCCGTGCCGAGCTACGCGAGCTGACCCTGCCGCAGAACATGACGTCCGCCGAGGACCGCATCGAGCAGCTCGCCGCCTCGGGCATCATCCTCGCCGACATGGTCGACCGACTCGAGGAGTCGGCGGCCGGAACGCCCGAGGACCTCGTGATCATCGATGGCTTCGTGGCCGACTGGCGCCAGCACCTCGACGATCGGGCCGACTGGTCCGAACGCCTGGCCGCCGACCCGGACGCCCGGTTCTTCGTCGCCGAGACCGACAGCAGGGAACAGGCCACCCGCCGGATCTTCCGGGTCGCCGACTTCAACGGGATCCTCGCCTGCGACACACCCGGCGACGTCGGCTCCGGCTGAGACGGAGCCTCGTCAACGCAGGGAACGCACCACCGACAGCGCTCGACGCACCAGGTGCGTGAGTTCACCCTCCGGATCGACCGCCGCCACCTCGTCGGGCAGGAACCAGCGCGCGCCCTTCGTCTCGGTGGGATCGGCCGAGATCACCGCATCGGCCGGCGCCACGACGGCGAATCGCAGGTCGAGGTGTCGGTGCGGTGGGGTGTCGCCCAGCTGCGGGATCTCGTGGACGTCGACGTCGACGGCCGGCCACACCACCCGCAGGTCCCGCAGGCCGGTCTCCTCCTCGGCCTCGGTGCGGGCGACCAGCGCGAGGGCGCCCTCCCCATCGGCATGCCCACCCGGCTGCAGCCAACGATCGAGCTTCGTGTGATGGATCAGCAGCACCCGGGAGCCGGCGTCGTCGACGATCGCGGCCGACCCCGTCAGATGCCCGGTCAGGCAACTGCGGTGGAGTGCGTCGGGATGCTCCTCACAGAAGTGACGAACCGTCGCCCGATGGTCGACCGCCCGGCCGAGCGCGCCGGGGTCGTCGCCGTCGAACGCATCGAGGTCGGCGGCCTCGAGCTGCGAGGTGGCCACGGCCAGCTGGTCGGCCGAGGAGCGGAGTTCGGAAGCGTCGTCGGGGAGCAGCGAGAAGCGCACGTGCGGCACGGTAGCGACGGGGGCCCGGCCACCCGGTGATGATCCCGACGGGGTCACCGGAAGGGCTTCGACAGCGTGGGATGCGCCCGGACGCCGAACCGCCACGGCCGCTCGGCGGCCGTGCTGATGCCGATCCGTGGCCCGGCGACGATCCGGTCGGCGGGGAGCGGCGCAGCCGGGGCGGCGAGCCGGATCGACGAGCCCGGATCGAGCAGGTCGATCCCGTCGTGGTCGCCGTCGATCGCCAGTGCGACGCAGAGGCGTCCCGGGCCTCCCGTGCGGTCCCGGTCGGAGCGGCGACCCGGACGACGGCGCTCGACGACGTCGTGGCCGTGCAGCACGTCGACGGCCCGGAGCAGCACGGCGCCGGGCTCGCCCTCCGGCCAGCAGACGACGTTCGCACACCAGTGGATGCCGTAGCTCCGGTAGACGTAGAGGCGTCCCGGCGCCGAGAACATGGCGGCGTTGCGCTCGCTCCGTCGGATGCCGTCGACCGGGTGATGGGCGTGGCTGGCCGGATCGCCGGCGTGTTCGTAGGCCTCGGTCTCGGTGATGACGGCCTCGACCGCTTCACCGTCGATCTCGCTGCGGAGACGCCAGCCGAGCAACGCCGGGGCGACCTCCAGTGGGCGACGTTCGAACACCGCCTCAGCCTGGCGGCATCGTCACCGTGATGCGCAACGGGCGCACGATCGTGAGCCCGCCGGTGGTCTCACGTGCCACCCAGTCGACCTCGAGCACCACCGTGCCGGTCACCGTCCCGCTCAGACGGACGGGGCTCGCGGTTCCCGGTGTGTGGGGAGCGGCACCGGAGGCGGCGGCCACGATCGCACCATCGACGATGCGGATCGAACCGGTGGCACCGCCGAGGGCCAGATCGAGCTCACCCACGGCGCCGAGCCCCGTGGCCTCGATCAGCTCGATCGACGTCGTGAAGTCGAGATCGGGGAGGTCGTCGATGTCGAGGATCACCCGGTCGACCGAGCCCGTGCCGTCCGCCGACACCGCGAGTTCGGTGCGGTTCGACAGCCCGTTGGCGACGGTGGTGACGGCGGTCCGGACCCCGATCTCGGCGACGACGGGTGTGGCGTCGAGGGTCGGGTCACCGGCGAGGGTCACCTGGAGCCGGAGGAACCGTCGGCCGTCGTGCAGTCCGGCGGCGAGGGAATCGCCGATCCCGTGACCGGTGCCCGCGGACGGACCGGTGAAGGCCCAGGGGCCGTCGGCTCCGTCGGAGGAGGCGAGGCGGACCTCGACGTCGGTGGCCGCAGCGAGCGAGGCGAGGACGCGGACGACACCGAATCGACCACCCGTGTCGGCGAGGTCGTACACGGGGGAGGTCCACACGCCGGTGGCGGCTCGACGCCCCTCGATCGGCCCGGGTTCGGCGGTGAGGGGCGCCGCGACCTCGGGCCGGGTCGACGAGAGGTCGGCCGAAGGCAGACCCGACCAGGTGTCGCGGCCTTCCGGGCGCCAGTAGACCTGCAGGTGGTCGGCATCACCCACCACCGCGCCGGCCCGGAACCACACGATCTGACCGGCGACGAGGTCGATCGGCTCGGACATCTGCCCGTCGGTGACGAGGCCGTCGACGGGCGACGAACCCGCCACCACGGCGACCGTCACGGCGTCGGCGGGTTCGCCGGTCGTCGAGAGCTCGAGCGTGGCCGACCCACCGGCGGCCACGGCGAAGCCGTGGGCACCCGACGAGGGCACGACGAACCACCCTTCGATCCGGCGGGCGCAGTCGTCGCAGGCTCCGCCGGCGAGCGAGGTGGTGGTCGTGGTGGCGAGTGATGCGGCGGCGAGCCCACGAGTCCACGGCGTGGGGCCGGGATCGGGGGTGTCGAGCCAGGTGCGCTGCGTCCAGCCGGCCGGGTCGCCGTCGTCCGGGCCGGACAGCTCGGCGGGATCGAGCGCGATCGGCTCCGGTTCGGCCGTGGGCGGGTCCTCCGCCGCACCGTCCTCGGCCGGCGCCTCCTCTGCTGGCGGGTCCTCCGCTGGCGGGTCCTCGGCGGGCGGATCTTCCGCTGGCGGGTCCTCCGCCGCACCGTCCTCGACGGGCGGATCGTCCGCCGGTGGATCCCCGGCCGGCGGTTCCTCGGGCTCGATCGACACGGCGACGGACGCGTGATCGAGCGTCGGTCCCGCCTCGAGATCGGTGACGGTGTCGCCCGCATCGCGCTGGCGAACACGGACCAACACCGGCGTGCCGGCCACGACCGGGATCGGCTCGGACCGTTGCGCGTCGTCGGTCCAGGTCGACGCCGGGGTTCCCGCATCGAGTTCGACGACGGTCGTCAGATCCGCGACGGCACCGGACGTGGAGATCTCGAGGGACGCGACGTCGGCAGCCGCGAGCCAGAAGCGCACCGAGCCGGTCACGGTGGGCGTCCAGCGCCCGACCAGTTCGTGGGCGCAGCGATCGCACGCCGGTGCGTCGAGCGCGGCGTCGAGCACGGCGCCGGTCGTGTCCGGCGTCGCCGTCCAGTCGATCGAACGGAGGGTGTCGGGCCCGAGGTCGAGCCATGTCCGCACCGTGGCGACTCCGTCGGCCAGCAAGGGGAGCTCGATGGGGCTCGACACCGATTCGGCCTCGGGGTCTCCCCAACTGATGCAGAGCGTGCGGTCGGCCTGGGGCGACGCGGTCGTCGGCACCGGTGAGAGCTCGGTCCAGATCACCGTGTCGGCCGTCCCGACACCATCGGGTACCCAGATCGGGAGCTCGGCGCCCGAGCCGTCGTGGATCCGCAGGCTCGCGCCCGCGGCATCGAGGCGTCCGGCGGCGAGTTCGGTCGCCGTGTCGAGGAACAACCGCACCGCCACGGTGGTGTCGGGATCCGGCTCGGTCGGTGGTGCGTCGGGATCGACCACCGGCGGATCGTCGAGCTCGGCCACCGGGATCGTCGAACAGCGACGCTGGAGCTGTCCGGTCGGCCACGGCCACACCGAGGGTTCCGCGAGCCCGCGGCGTGACAGCTGCAGCGCGCCGTCGACGGTCTCGGTGTCGCCGTGGGTCCCCGCATCGAAGTCGGCCGACGATGTCACCACGAGCTCGGGTCCGGAGGCGGGATCGACGAGATCGATGCCATCGGTGACGGTGACCGTGCCCCGGACGAACGAGTCGACGATCAGCCCGCTCTCGGCCGCGCCGGGTACGAGCAACAACACGGCCAGCCCCGTGAGGGCGGCGACGCGGCGTCGGCGGGAACGAGCCATCCGGTTCCCATCGGCCGCCGGCGGCCCGAGTGAACCTCACCGATGTCGGCAGGCCTCGTCGTGGTGAACCGGCCGGGATCCGCCCGCCGGACCGATCCGGGAACCCGGGTTCGTCAGAGGCGGGCGTGGTCGCCGGCGAGGCGGGCGCGGAACCGTTCGATCTGATCCGCCGCGGACGACGGTGCGCCGCCACCTCGGCTCGTGCGCTGGCGGACCGACATGCCGGGCCGGAGCAACGCGGCGGCCTCCGGTCCGAGGCGCTCATCGCCCGACACCAGATTCTCGAGGCTGTCGCGCCCCTCGAGCGCATGGCGCACGTGCTCCCCCACCACGGCGTGGGCCGACCGGAACGGCATGCCGTTGCGGACGAGGTACTCGGCCAGATCGGTGGCCGCCGAATACGGCGAGTCGGCCTGGGCCGCCATCACCTCGGTGTTGTAGGTGAGCGTCGACACCATCCCGTCGAGTGCGAGGAGGGTGAGTCGGATCGTGTCGCAGGCGTCGAACAAGGGCTCCTTGTCCTCCTGGAGATCCTTGTTGTACGTGAGCGGCAGACCCTTCAACGTCGTCAGGAAGCCGGTCAGGTGTCCCACCAGGCGGCCCGCCTTGCCACGGGCGAGCTCGGCGATGTCCGGGTTCTTCTTCTGCGGCATCATCGACGACCCGGTCGAGAAGCCGTCGTCGAGGGTCACGAAACCGAACTCGGCCGACGCCCACAGGATCAGCTCCTCGCCGATCCGGCTGAGGTGCACACCGAGCAGCGCCAGGTCGAACAGGGTCTCGGCGACGAAGTCACGGTCCGACACGGCGTCGAGCGAGTTGTCGAACACACCGGCGAAGCCGAGCAGTTCGGCCGAACGGACCGGATCGATCGGCAACGACGATCCGGCGAGCGCGCCGGCACCCAGCACCGACACGTCGAGCCGATCGCGGGTGGCGACCAGGCGGTCGACGTCGCGGGCGAGGGTCCAGCCGTGGGCGAGCAGGTGATGCGCGAGGCTCACCGACTGGGCCTGCTGGAGATGGGTGTAGCCGGGCAGGTGGGCCTCACCGGCCGCCACGGCCTGGTCGAGCAGTGTCTGCTGGAAGCGGAGCACGAGCTCGGCGAGCTCGCCGACCTCCCGCTTGGTCCACAGGCGCAGGTCGGTCGCCACCTGGTCGTTCCGGCTCCGGGCCGTGTGGATCTTGCCGCCGGCCTCGGGCACGAGTTCGGTGACCCGCCGCTCGACGGCGGTGTGGATGTCCTCGTCGGAGGGTTCGAACCGGATCGTGCCGGTGTCGAACTCGGCCTCGACCGTGTCGAGCGCCGAGTGGATCTGGTCCCGCTCGACCTCGGAGAGCAAGCCCACCTCGGCGAGCATGGTCACGTGGGCCCGGCTCCCCGCGATGTCCTGTGCGTACATGCGGCGGTCGAAGGGCAACGAGTCGTTCAGCGCCTGGAGCGCCTCGGACGGCCCACCGGCGAATCGCCCGTGCCAGAGCGTCTGGGCGTTCTCGTCGGGCTGGTCGGAGCTCGGGTCGCCGCTCACCGGCTCAGCCCTGCTCGGCGCGCTTGCGAGCCAGATTGCGCAGGCGCAGGGCGTTCAGCTTGATGAAGCCCTCGGCGTCGTACTGGTCGTAGGTGCCGCCGTCCTCTTCGAACGTGGCGATGTTCTCGTCGAACAGCGAATCGTCCGACTTGCGGCCCACCACGTCGACGTTGCCCTTGAACAGCTTCACCCGCACCTCGCCGTTGACGAAGCGCTGCGACTGATCGATGGCGGCCTGGAGCATCTCGCGCTCAGGGCTCCACCAGAAGCCGTTGTAGATGAGCTTCGCGTAGCGGGGCATCAGCTCGTCCTTGAGATGCGCCGCCTCACGGTCGAGCGTGATCGACTCGATGCCGCGGTGGGCTCGCAGCATGATCGTGCCACCCGGCGTCTCGTAGGCGCCCCGGCTCTTCATGCCGACGAAACGGTTCTCGACGATGTCGAGGCGACCGATGCCGTTGGCCCCACCGACCTCGTTCAGATACGTGAGCACCTCGGCGGCGCTCATCTCGCGGCCGTCGATGGCGACGATGTCGCCACCCCGGTAGGTGAGATCGAGATAGGTCGCCTCGTTGGGAGCGGCCTCGGGTGAGACCGACCAGCGCCACATCTCCGACGGCGGCTCGGTCCAGGGGTTCTCGAGTGGACCACCCTCGTAGGAGATGTGCAGGAGGTTCGCGTCGGTCGAGAACGGCGACTTCGCACCCCGGGTCTTGTCGATCGGGATGTCCCGCTCTGCGGCGTAGGCGAGCAGGGTCTCCCGGCCGCCGAGGTCCCAGATGCGCCACGGGGCGATGACCTTGATCTCGGGCGACAGCGCGTAGGCGCCGAGTTCGAACCGGACCTGGTCGTTGCCCTTGCCGGTCGCGCCGTGGGAGATGGCGTCGGCGTCGTGCTCGGCGGCGACCTCGACGAGGCGCTTCGCGATCAGGGGCCGGGCGATCGACGTGCCGAGCAGGTATTCACCCTCGTAGATCGTGTTGGCCCGGAACATCGGATTCACGAAGTCGCGCACGAACTCCTCGCGCACGTCGTCGATGACGATCTGATCCTCCGGCACGCCCATCTTGAGCGCCTTGGCCCGGGCCGGGTCGAGCTCCTCACCCTGGCCGAGATCGGCGGTGTAGGTGACGATGTCGCAGTCGTAGGTCTCACGCAGCCAGGTCAGGATGACCGACGTGTCGAGACCTCCCGAGTACGCGAGGACGACCTTGTTCACATCGGCGGGATCGGGCCCGAGCATGCGCGACGACATGGCGACGCAGGCTAGCGAGATCCGTCCGTCGCGGCGGCGAACGGACGTGCCGGGCCGGTTCCTCAACCCGTGGGCGCCACCCGCCGAGAACCAATGGCATGAAGCATCTGGGTGGACTGCTGATCATCGGACTCGCGGCGACGGCCTGTGGCACGGGCGCGACCGTCGACGAGACGGTTGCCGCGCCCGGCGGGGGGACGATCACGGTGTCCGCGCCGTCGACGACCTCGACCGTCGCACCGACCACGACGGAGGCGCCGACGACCACGGAGGCGCCCACCACCACCACGACCGAGGCCACCAGCACGACCGTCGCGGCGGACACCGACGACGCCGACGGCGACGGCCTCGACCGACGGGCCACCCAGAAGGGCACCAGCGACCCCGCCGAGGAACTCGCCTACGCCGACGGGGAGCCGATCCAGGGATCCGGCTACACGATGACGGTTCCGCTCGGGTGGCTCGACATCCGCGCCGCGCTCGATCCGGCGCTGGTCGAAGACGTCTTCGAGGGCACCGAGATCGAAGACGTCATGTCGGGCTTCGACGCCTCGATGATCGAACTGACCGACCTCGCCTACGTGAACGGCTGGGACGGCAGCGCCGTGAACGTCGTGCTGTTCCAGGCGCCACCGAGTGACCCCGAGTTCGTGGCCGACGTCATGGGTGACCAGCTGTCCACGATGTTCGGCGTCGAGGTGGCCACCGACGTCGTCAGCATCTCCGGCACCGACGTGGCGATGCTCACCTACGAGGTCCCCACGATCTACGGATCGAGCTGGACCCGCCAGTACATGATGCAGAGCGGCGGGGCGCAGACGGCGGCGATCACGTTCTCGTCTCCGGCCGGACCGTTCGACCCGGCGCTCGAACTCGAGATCATCTCGTCGTTCGCCTGGGACTGATCGACGGTCTGTCAGACTCGACGCATGATCAACGAAGAGATCGAGGCCGCCCGGGCGAAGCTCGAAGCCGAGCACGCCGAGGTCATGGAGAGCCTGGGCGAGGTGTGGGTCGCCGTCGAAGCGGTGCGGAACTCCGAGCCGACCGACAACGTCCACGATCTGTTGAAGGCGCTCGAGGACGCCACGAAGGAAGCCCGCGACGGCGGCATCATCGGTTCGGGCGCCAACGACCACCGCAGGGCGCTCAAGAAGTTCCTCGAGCTCACCGGCGAGGGCTGAACCCGGACCGTCAGGAGGCGGTTCCCGGGGTGATCGGCACCCGCTCGGGGCGCCGCAGCACGATCGACGGACTCCACTCGACCTCCGAACGATCGAGCCGATAGTCGCCGAGGTGCTCGACGAGCGCGGGCAGGGCGAGGTTCAGCTCCGCACGGGCGAGGTTCGCCCCGACGCAGTAGTGGATCCCGTGACCGAACGAGAGTGGCGGCAGCTCGTCACGGTCGACCCGGAACGTGTCGGCGTCGACGGCGCGGCGCGGGTCCCGGTTCGCCATCTGCGGCAGGATCACGATGTTCTGCCCCTTCTTGATCCGATGCCCTCGGAACTCGAAGTCCTCCAGTGCGGCTCGGGGCACCGACCGCACCGCGGTGTCCCATCGCAGCAGCTCCTCGACCGCGTTGGGCCAGAGCTCGGGGCGTTCACGCAGCAGTGCGAGCTGGTCGGGATGCTCGGCGAGATGGATCAGACCCATCCCGATCATGCCGGCGGTCGTCTCGTGCCCCGCGATCAGGATGATCCCCGCCATCGCGACGAGCTCATCGTCGCTGAGCCGATCGCCGTCGTCCGCCTGGGCCGACACCAGCCCGGTGAGCAGATCGTTCGCCGGCTCGGCCCGGCGCTCCTCGGCGAGGGCGAGGATCCGCTCGTGGAAGTCGGCGATGGTCGCGTCCATCTCCGCGGGGTCGAACGAGCGGATCGGATCCGTGAGCTGCGCGATCGTCGCCGACACCCGGCGCAGCCACGGCCAGTCGGTCTCGGGCAGACCGAACAGTTCGGCGATGACGGACGAGGGGAACGACAGCGCGAGGTCGTGCATGAGCTCGATCCGGTCGGAATCGAGCTCGGCGAGCAGTCCATCGAGGATCGCCTGCATCCGATCGTCGAGTCGGGCGACCTGCCGGGGCGTGAAGGCCCGGTTCACGAGGCTGCGCAGCCGGGTGTGCTGGGGCGGATCGGTCCCGAGCAACAGGTGGGCGAAGAACGTCCGGGACCGCTCGGTGAGCTTGGTGTAGGGAGTGATGCCGAGAATCACGCGGATCTGGTTCGACGTGCCCGTGTGGGGCGAGGCCAACATCTCGCGGGCTTCGTCGTAACCGCTCACGAACCACTGCTGATAGAGCCGCCGCCACGTGACGGGCCCGCTCGCTCGGATCTCGTCGGCGAGCACCATCGGGTCGTCGACGAACGCATCGGAGAACGGGCTGCCCCACGGATCGAGCCGGAACATCGCGTCGGCGACCCGGGGGCGGTTCACCACCCACCGCATCGCCGGGATGACCACGCTCTCGATCTGCACGACTCGCCTCCGGCGTCCGGACGAGCTTGTGAGCACCTTCACAAGCGCCGTGGGTCGAGCCTCCCACGGCTCCGGTCCGTTCGTCCAGAGGCGGCGACGGGGGTCGGAAACCTCAGGGGGTGAGCAGCACCTTGCCCGTGGTCCGGCGGCCCTCGAGTGCGTCATGGGCGGCGGCCACCTCGGCGAGCGGGTACGTCGCGCCGATCCGGACGTCGAGCTTCCCGTCGGCGATCCAGGCGAACAGCTCGTCGGTTCGCCGGCGGAGTTCGGCCGGTGTCTGGATGTAGTCGAACAGGGTCGGCCGGGTGAGGAACAGCGACGGCATCAGTTGGAGCGGGCTGACGGGCGGTACGGGCCCGGAGGCATTGCCGAAGGTCGCCATGAGACCACGGGGTCGCAGCAGGGCCAGGCCCCCGTCGAAGGTCGTGGCACCGACGCCGTCGTAGACGACGTCGAGCGGTCGCTCCGCTCCCGTGAGCTCACGGATCGCGTCGGTGAAGTCGACGTCGCGGTACATCACGACGTGATCGGCACCGGCGCCCCTCGCGAGCTCGGCCTTCTCGTCGGTCCCGACGGTGGTGAACACCTCGGCGCCCCGGAGCTTCGCCATCTGGATCAACAGGAGCCCGACGCCTCCGGCGCCGGCGTGGACCAGGCACCGCTGCCCCGCCTCGAGCGGCCAGGTCGAGGTGGCGAGATAGTGCGCCGTCAGCCCCTGGAGCATCACGGCCGCCGCGGTGTCGAGCGCGACTCCCTCCGGGACGCGCACGAGCGACCCCTCGGCCACGACGTGGTGCGTCGCGTACGACCCGATCGCCCCGGTCCACGCGACGCGGTCGCCGACGGCGAACTCGCCCGCGTCGGGACCGAGCGCCGCCACCGTGCCCGCGCCCTCGAGGCCGAGACCCGACGGCAGGGGGATCTCGTAGAGCCCGGAGCGGTGGTAGGTGTCGATGAAGTTCACACCCGACGCCGCCACCTCGATGGCCACCTGATCCCCGGACGGGACGGGCCCCTCGACCTCGACGAACTCCAGGACGTCGCTCCCACCGGTGACCGAGAACTCGATGCGCTGCATGGACCCGTTCTAGCCGGACGACGCCGGGTCGGGACACGCCGGTCGGCTCACCGTCGAACGGTCTCGAACGGGCGGGGCGCCCGGAGCTGCCGCCACGGCGGCCAGACCACCCCGGCGACCGTCATCGTGAACCGGCCGGGGCGGCGCGGCGCCGGGTCGCTTCGAACAGCGGCACGGCGGCGACGACGGCGATGAGCCCCGGGACCACGAACACGAACGAAGCCAGGACCGCGGCGACCGCACGCAACCGTGGCTCGGCCAGCACCAGCGCCGGGACCGTGGCCGCCGAGACCAGCCCCAACAAGGCGGTGACGAGCGGCTCGGCGACGGTGAGTTCGGCATCACCACGGGCGTGCTGGCGGAGTCGCCACCACGGGATCCCGCCGACGAGCCAGACCGGCACGGCGAACGGCAGCCACCGCACCCCGAGCGTCGACACGATCGCGGTGACCATCAGCGGCGCGAGCATCCAGAACGCCAACCGGCTCCAGCCCGATGCCCGCACGTCCGCCATCGCCGTGACGGTAGTTGCCCCGCCGCCACCGGGTCCGGGCGGGGTCAGATCCCGACGGTCGGCAGGATCGTCCGCCCGACGGCGAGATCGGACAACAGCAGCGGGTCGTTCGCCGGGCGTGGATGGGCGAAGAGGTACCCCTGCAACAGACCACACCCGAATCGACGCAACACCGCACGTTGGGCTTCGGTCTCGACGCCCTCGGCGATCGGGGTGTGTTCGAAGCGCAGCGCCAGGTCGATGATCGCCTCCGCCAGGCGTTCGTCGCCTTCGGCGTCGGCCGAACCGAGCTGTTGCACGAAGCTCTTGTCGAGCTTGAGGAAGTCGACGGGCAGTTTCGCCAGATAGGCGAGCGCCGAGAACCCGGTGCCGAAATCGTCGATCGCGATGCGCACACCCATCCGTCGGAGCTCGTCCATCACCACGACCGCCCGGTTGAAGTCGTGCAGCACGTCGGCCTCGGTCACCTCGATCACGAGCGCTCGACCGGGCAGACCGTGGCGGGCGAGGGTGTTGCGCACGTCGTCGACGAAGGACCGATCGAGGAGTTGGCCGCTGCCGACGTTGACCGACACCGACAGGCTGCGGTTCGCCGGATCGAGTGCGAACCAGCCGGCGAGGTCGGATGCCGCCCGGTCGAGGATCTGTCGCCCGAGCTCGCCGCCCAACCCGAGGCGCTCCGCCGCCGGGATGAACTCGAGCGGGCTCACGACGCCGAGGTCGGGAGAGTTCCAGCGGGCCAGTGTCTCCACCAGCTGGGCCTTGCCCGAGACCGCGTCGACGATCGGCTGGTACACGACGGTGATCTGGTGATCGTCGATGGCCTTGCGGAGACGGTCCTCGAGGGCGAACCGTCGGGTCACCTCGTCTCGGAAGCGATGATCGAAGACCTGATGGCTGCAGGAGGGGTCGGCCTTGGCCCGGTACATGGCGGTGTCGGCGTCCCGGAGCAGTGCGTGGGGTTCGGCCTCGTGACACGGCGCCACCGCCACGCCGACGGATGCGGCGACGTGCAGGATCGTGCGACCGAGATGCACCGGACGAGAGCAGGCATCGGCCAGCCCGGCGGCGAAGTCGGCCGCCTCGGCATCGGTGCGCAACAGGCGCGCCACGGCGAACTCGTCGCCGCCGAGACGGGCGACCGCGTCGTCGCGGCGGGTGCCGGCGGCGAGCGCCGTCGACACCTGCACCAGCAGATCGTCGCCGCGGAGGTGACCGAACGTGTCGTTCACGAGCTTGAACCGGTCGAGATCGAGCATCGCGACGGCCATCCGTCCGCCACCGTCGCATCGTCGCCGCATCTCCTCGACACGTTCGAGGAAGGCGGTCCGATTGAGGAGTCCCGTCAGCGCGTCGGTCGTGGCGAGGCGTTCGAGACGGTCGTTCTGGGCCGACAGCTGGTCGTTGAGTTCGCGGATCTCCTCGCTGCGGCTGAGCGACGCCAGCGCGGACTCGAGTTCGCGGTTCTTCGCCCGCAGCTCGTCCGCCAGGTCGGCGAGCTCCGACGACGCGAGGGAGAACGCCTGCTCGTCGAGCCGTCGCCGGGAGTCGGCCTCGTGGTAGCTCGTGCGGACGAGTGCCACGAACTCCGCGATCGGCCCCTCCGTCGGGCCGTCGAGACCGGCCTTGCGGAGTTGGCGGTCGACGAGGCGACCCGAGCGATCGCGCCGGTCGGTCATCGCTCCGACAGCAGCGTGAGGGTCATCGTCTGGTTGTGCAGCTCACACGACCCGGTCTGGCCGGGTGCGAGCTCGCCGTAGCTGTAGAAGCCCGTGAACTGGGCGGTGCCCGGCAACATCGACACCACGGCGTCGAGTTCCTCGTCGGTGCGTTGCCCGAGCACCAGCCGACGACCGACACACGACACACCGAGACAGACCATGTCGCCCGCCCCGCCGGTGTCGGCCAGCGCTTCGGCGGCGAGCTCCGCTCCGTCGACGAGTGCGTCGAAGTTCGCCCGCATCAGCTGTGCCTTCCAGCCGACGGGCACCGTGCCGGCGAAGGTCATGGAGCCGGCGTCGTGGTCGATGCCGAGGATCGTGCGGACCACGGAGGAGTCGGGTTCGCTTCCCGGCTCGCGGATGGCGAGCGGGAACAGCAGCGCCGAGCCGGGCAGATCGGCGGCTCGATCACCGAGGTACCGGCTGTAGAGGCCCAGTGCCGGCTCGCCGTCGAGTTCGTTGAGCACGGCGCCGTCGGACGCCGTGATGGTGCGTTCGGGACCGAACCGGTCCCAGCCGCCCTCGGAGCCGGTGCCCACGACGAGCGACGGACCGCTGAGTCCGACGGCGGTCACGACGCCACCACGCACACGGCCCTCCGCGAGCACGCTGGTCGTCTCGAACGCGTCGCCGTCGGCGGCGAGCCCACCGACGATGACCACCTCGGCGGACAGCTCGGAGGAGAGTCCTTCGACCAGGGCGGTGCCGTTGCATGCCGTGCCGTCGGAGAGCACGAGCACCACCCGCAACTGCGGTGCGGCGAGCGCGGCGCCGAGCTTGGCACCCACCTCCCGCGAGTCGGCCGGGTCGGCGAGCTCGGCGGTCGAGGAGGTCACCGTGGCCTCGTCGAAGGTCAGGGCCGTGTAGGCGACGGCATCGTCGCGGAGTTCGTCGTCGACGAACTGTCCGGCCGTGGAGCACCCGACGACGGTCGCACGGGGGTGGGCCTCCGCGAGGCGGCGGGCGAGGTCGTCGGTGAGGTTCGCTCTGCTGGCGAAGGCCAGGACGAGGTCGGGATCACCGGCCGGCGGGATGCCGGCGGGGTCGAGGAACGTGATGGTCGAATGCATGGGGCACTCCGGAAGGGGGCGACTTCTCGGGTTACCCGTCGGTCCGTCCCGACCGGAGATGAGTCGTTCGGCTCAGGCGTCGAAGCCCGCCAGCTCGACGAGCGCGTCCACGACGGCCGCACCCCGACCCTCGGCCGCGATCACGAGGAGTGTGTCGTCACCGGCGACGGTGCCGACGGTGTCGTCGAGCCCGGATCGGTCCAGCGCCGAGGCGACGACGTGCGCCGATCCCGGAGGTGTCCGCAACACGACGAGGTCGCCCGATCGGTCGATGCCGGCCAACCACTCCCCCAACATGCGCCGGAGGTGATCCCGTGGAGCCATCGCCTCGGTGGGGTGTTCCGGGATCGCGTACACCGTCGCCCCACCCCCGACACGGACCTTGATCGCTCCCAGTTCATCGAGATCGCGACTGACCGTGGCCTGGGTGGCCGAGGTGCCCTCCGCCTCCAGCAGCTCGACGAGCTGCCCCTGACTCGACACAGGGTGATCGGCGAGGAGCTGGGTGATCTGGTGCTGGCGCGCGGCCTTGGTCGTCACCGGTCTCAGCCCTCCGAGACGAGCCACGCGAGCGCACCACGGGCCGCCGACAGGCGATGTCCCGCCTGGGTCCAGATGCGGGAGCGATCCCCGTCGAGCGCGTCGTCGGAGGCCTCCTCGCCCCGGTGGGCGGGCAGACAGTGCAGGAAGATCGCACCGGCCCCCGCCGAGGCCACCATGGCGTCGTCGACGGTCCAGCCCTCGAAGTCACGGAGGCGCTGCTCCCGTTCGGCTTCCTGGCCCATCGAGGTCCAGGTGTCGGTGTAGACCGCGTCGGAACCCGGCACGACGTCGCTGGGGCGCTCACCGATCACCGGCTCGATGCCGGCGGCCCGGATCCGGTCGAGATCGACGGGGTCGAAGCCGTAGCCGGCGGGTGTCGCGAGGCGGACCTCGGCGCCGAGCATCCCGGCGGCGAGGAACAACGAGCGGGTCACGTTGTTGGCGTCGCCGACGTAGGTCACGACCCGACCCGCCAACGGCGCCTCGGCGTTCGAAACGCCGAACTCGTCGAGCAGCGTGAGCACGTCCGCGATCGCCTGCAGCGGATGGGCGGCGTCGGACAGCAGGTTGATGACGGGGATGTCGACCACGGCCGACATCCGTTCCAGGTGGGTGTGGTCGAACACGCGGGCGCAGATCGCCGAGTGGTAGCAGGCCAGGGTGCGGGCCACGTCCTCGGCCGACTCACGCCGATCGATGCCGACCTCGGCGTCGGTGATGTAGACGGGATGTCCACCGAGCTGCACGACGGCCATCTCGGTCGAGTTGCGGGTCCGTGCGGAGGGCTTCAGGAACACACACGCCACCCCGTGCCCATCGAGCGGGCGCTGGAGCGTCGACGCCTCCACCCGGCACCGTTCGACGACGGCACGGAGTTCGGACGGGGTGAGATCGTCGATCTCCAGGAGATGCCGGGCCATCACGAGGCCTCGGCCAGCTCGGTCGTGACCTCGGTGATCATGGCGACGGCTTCGGCGATGTGTTCATCGGTGATGATCAGCGGCGGGGCGAGACGCAGCGCCGTCGGGGTCACGCCGTTGGTCACGAGGCCACGCCGCAACAACTCGGCCGAGACGAGACGGGCGTCGGCACCACGGAGTTCGACGGCGAGCAGCAGTCCCAGTCCACGCACCTCGTCGACGACGGGGCTCGCCATCAGGGCGTCGGTGAGCCGTTGCCCGGCCGATGCGGCCAGCGTCGGGGCGTCGATGGCCCGCATCGTCTCGAGCACGGCCCGGGCGGCGGAGGTGGCGAGCGGCTGCCCGCCGTAGGTGGTGGCGTGGTCGCCCGGCTGGAACGACGCGGCGACGTCGGCTCGTGCCCAGCAGGCGCCGATCGGCATCCCGTTGCCGAGTGCCTTCGCCATCGTCACGACATCGGGGGTCACCCCGAAGTGCTGGAAACCGAACCACCGGCCGGTGCGGCCGAGTCCGGTCTGCACCTCGTCGACCATGAAGAGGATGCCCCGCTCGTCGCACAGGGCCCGGACGCCCTGGAAGAACTCGATGGTGGCGGGATTGACGCCACCTTCACCCTGGACGGGTTCGAGGAAGACGGCGGCAACGGTCTCGTCGAGCTGGCGCTCGATGTCGGCGAGGTCGTTCCAGACCGCGTGACGGAAGCCCTCCGGGAGGGGTTGGAAGGTCTCCCACTTCGCCGGCTGCCCGGTGGCGTGGAGCGTGGCCAGGGTGCGCCCGTGGAACGACTGGAATGCACACACGACGTTGTGTCGGCCGTGGCCGCCGAAGCGTCGGGCGAGCTTGATCGCCGCCTCGTTCGACTCCGCTCCCGAGTTGCAGAAGAACACCTGACCGCCGGCCGGCGAACCGTCGCCGATGGCGGTGTCGATCATGGTGGCGACGGCGCCGTTGTGCTCGGTGGCGTAGAGGTTCGACACGTGCTGGAGCCGGCCGAGCTGCTCGGTGACGGCCTCGGCGATCGCCGGGTGGGAGTGGCCGAGCGAGGTGACGGCCAGCCCGGAGAGGAAGTCGAGGTAGCGGTTGCCGTGGGCGTCGAAGAGCTCGGCGCCCGAGCCACGGACGAACTGGACCGACGGAGGGCCGTAGGTCGGCATGATCGGGCAACGCTCGAGACCGTCGGTCGCGCCCTCGGCGAGGGCGGCGGTGTGCGGGGTGGTGGTCATGCGGGTTCTCCCGTCTCGGAGGCGTGCGTGGGTGTGATCATGGTGCCGATTCCGGCGTCGGTGAACAGCTCGAGCAGGAGGACGTGGGGCACCCGCCCGTCGAGGAGGTGGGCCGAGGCGGCGCCGGACTCGACGGCGTGGCGGCAGGCGCCGATCTTCGGGATCATCCCGCCGGCGATCGTGCCGTCGGCTTCGAGCGCGTCGAGCTCGTCGAGCGACGCCCGGGCGATGATCGACGACGGATCGTCGACATCCGCGAGCAGGCCGGGCACGTCGGTGAGGTAGACGGCCTTCTCGGCACCGAGCGCGCCGGCGAGTGCACCGGCGACGGTGTCGGCGTTGATGTTGTAGGCCTGCCCGTCGTCGTCGGCGCCGATCGTCGACACGACCGGGATGAGGCCCTCGTTCAGCAGCGACTCGACGATGGCCGGCCGGACCTCGGCGACGTCACCGACGAAGCCGAGGGCCTCGGATCGGCGGGTCGCCCGGATCAGACCACCGTCCTCACCGGAGAGCCCGACGGCGAAGGCGCCGTGCACGTTGATCTGGCCGACGATGTCGCGCCCGACCTTGCCGACGAGGACCATGCGAGCCACGTCGAGGGTTTCGGCGTCGGTCACCCGGAGCCCGTCGACGAACTCGGTCTCGATGTCGAGCTTCCCGAGCAGTCGGCCGATCTGCGGGCCGCCGCCGTGCACGACGACGGGGCGGAGCCCGACCGATCGGAGCAGCACGACGTCCTCGGCGAAGGTCCGGCTCAGGTCGGGGTCGACCATCGCGTTGCCGCCGAACTTGATGACGACGATCGCGTCCCGGAATCGGTTGATGTAGGGCAGCGCTTCGATCAGCGCACTGGCCCGTCGTTCCGGGGCGTACCCCCGGTCGGTGATGTCGGTCATCGCCCGTCCTCCTCCGAAATCCCCGCGAGAGGTGCTCCTGCGGAGCACTCAAGCGCGGGAACTCTGGCAAGCGCACACCAGTCGACCGTCGTCGCGGCTCGCCCTGTCGACCTCTGTCGACAGCAGCGCACCGAGCGGCCGGGTCGGTCGACCTCCGACGCAGCACAGGACTGACTCGGAGCACGAGTGCTTGCCGAAGTTCCCACCCCCAGGTGCGCATCACGATCGCCTGCCGCGGGGATTTGGCAGACGAGGTCGGCGAAGCCGACATTCGGGGAGCGAGCGAAGCGAGCGGCGGTCATGAGCGGTACCCCGCATTGATCTCGATGTAGCCGTGGGTGAGGTCGCAGGTCCAGATCGTCGCTTCGGCATCGCCGACCCCGACGTCGACCGTGATGGTGACCTCGTCCTCGGCGAGGAACACGTTGGCCCGCTCCTCGGAGTACCCCTCGGCCACGACGCCGGCTTCGGTGACGAGCTCGTCTCCGATGTGGATGCGCAGGGCATCCCGGTCGGCTCGCTCCCCCGCCTTGCCGACCGCCATGACGATGCGGCCCCAGTTGGCGTCCTCGGCGGCGAGCGCGGTCTTCACGAGCGGTGAGTTGCCGATCGCCAGAGCGATCCGGGATGCGGCGGCCTCGGTCTCGGCCCCGGTGACCCGGACGGTGACGAACTTCGTGGCCCCTTCGCCGTCGCGCACGATCTGGTGGGCGAGGTCGAGGTTCACGGCGTCGACGGCTTCGGCGAGCGCAACGGCCCGGGGGTCGTCGATGTCGACGATCGGCTCGTTGCCGAGGGCGCCCGTGGCGAACAACAGCACCGTGTCACTCGTGGAGGTGTCCGAATCGACCGTGATGCGGTTGTACGACGCCGTCGCCGAGGGCGACAGGATCGACTGGAGCACCTCGGCCGAGACGGCGGCGTCGGTGAACACGAACCCGAGCATCGTCGCCATGTCGGGGGCGATCATGCCGCTGCCCTTGGCGATGCCGACCACCGACGCGGTCGTGCCGCCGAGCTCGGCCGTCGCCGAGGCACCCTTGGCGAAGGTGTCGGTCGTCCGGATGGCGTCGGCCGCCTCGTTCCACGTCGCGTCGCCGGCCTGCATCGCCCGCAGACCTGAGACCAGTGCCTCGTCGGGCAGCGTCTCACCGATCACGCCGGTGGAGGTGAGATAGACGTCGTCGGCGTCGATGCCGTGCACGTCGGCGATGGTCTCGGCGGTGAGACGGGCGGAGGTGTCGCCGGCCCGCCCGGTGAACGCGTTGGCGTTCCCCGAGTTGCACACCACGGCTCGGGCGGTTCCCCGCTCGAGGATGCGACGGCACCAGTCGACCGGGGCCGACGGGCACAGGGATCGGGTGAACACGCCGGCCACGGTCGTGCCCTCGTCGAGCAGGGCGAGGAAGAGGTCGGCCCGTTTCTGGTAGCGCAGACCGGCGGCATGGGCGCCGAGTCGGACGCCGGCCACCGGCGGCAGCTCGGGGAACGCCTCGGGGGCGAGTGGGGACAGCGACGTGCTCATGGGTAGACCCCGACGATCGGGAGGCCGGCGGTCTCGTCGAGACCGAGGGCGAGGTTGGCGCACTGGACGGCCATGCCGGCGGCCCCCTTCATGAGGTTGTCGAGCGCCCCGATGACGAGCACGTGGCCAGTCCGCGGATCGATGCGGGCCGTGAGGTGCACGGTGTTGGCGCCGAGGGTCGACTTCGTCTGCGGCGACGCGGACGACACGACCATCCACGGCTGGTCGGCGTAGGCCTCGGCGAGGATGCCGATGAGCGCCTCGTCGGTCAGTCCGTCGGTCGCCGGCCGGGCGTAGCAGGTGGCGAGGATGCCCCGGTTCATCGGGACGAGATGCGGGGTGAACAGCACCGTGGCGGCGTCGTCGCCCGTGAGGCCGGCGTGCTCGGAGATCGCCTGCTCCATCTCCGGGGTGTGCCGATGCGTGAGCAGCCCGTAGGCCGTGACGTTGTCGCCGAGGAAGCCGAGGGTGTTGGTCGGCTTCGGCGGGCGACCGGCCCCGGAGACGCCGGTGGCGATGTCGACGATCAGGCCCTTCGGGTCGATCGCACCGGCCTTCACGAGCGGGGCGAGCCCGAACACCGCCGTGGCCACGTTGCAGCCGGTCGCCGCGATCAGCTCGGCCGCCTCGATGTCGGAGCGGAACAGCTCGGGCAGGCCGTACGCCGCCGTGTCGAGCAGCTCGGGATGGGTGTGCTCGGCGCCGTACCACTGCGGATAGAGCGCCGGGTCGTGCAGTCGGTAGTCGGACCCGAGGTCGACGATGTGGCCGACCCGACCGAGCAGTGCAGGGATCATGTCCATCGAGACGCCATGGGGCAACGCGTAGAACACGACGTCGAGCCCGTCGAGGGCATCGGGATCGTAGGTCTCGAAGCGACGGTCGCCGTAGGCGGCGGCGAGGCTCGGATAGAGCGAGGCGAGGGACTCGCCTGCCTGGGAGTCCCCGGTAGCGGCGGCGAGTTCGAGATGTGGATGCTGGGCGATCAGCCGGAGCAGTTCGACGCCGCCGTAGCCGGAGGCGCCGACCACACCGACACGCTTGGTGGTGGGCACCGCATGACCATACAGAGTCATGCATGACTATGCACGCTGGTTTCGCAGGTGATCGCCCGCCGTCCGCCACGGCGGGCAGCGCCTCCGGACGCGGGCACCTTCGCCCGGGAGCCGGCGCGTGCGGGGCGACTACCCTGTCGTCTCCGTGAGCCTCTTGATCGGGATCTGTGGTGGCAGCGGGTCGGGGAAGACCACCCTCGCCGAGGACGTGGCGGCGCGCTTCGACGCCGTGCTCCTTCCCTTCGACGCCTACTACCGGGACCACGGGCACCTGACCCCGGAGGAACGGGCGGTCGTGAACTACGACCATCCGGACTCGCTCGATGTCGCGCTCTTCGTCGAGCACCTCCGGATGCTGCGGGACGGTCACGAGATCGCGATGCCGGTCTACGACTTCGCCACCCACACCCGCACCGAGGACCTCGTGATGGTCTCGCCCACCGACGTGATCGTCGTCGAGGGGATCCTGTTGTTCTCCTTCGCCGAGATCCGGGAGCTCTTCGAGCTGAAGGTCTTCCGGGACTGCCCCGAGGAGCTGCGGTTCGAGCGGCGGCTCGCCCGCGACGTCGCCGAGCGCGGCCGGACCCCCGAGTCGGTGCGTGCCCAGTTCGCCGCCACGGTGGCGCCGATGCACGACGAGTTCGTGCAGCCCCATCGCGACGCGGCCGAGATCGTGTCCGACGGTGAGGACATGCCGATGGTGGTCGACGTCGTGTGCGACCAGATCTCCCTCCGCCTCAGCGGCGTCAGCTGAACGGCCCCGCGTCGATGATCCCCCGGGCCGCCGAGGCCCGGGCGTCGGTGCGGAACTGTGCCGGCGTTCGGTTCGTGAGCCTCGCGAACCGTTTCGTGAAGTCGGACTGGTCGTAGAAGCCGCACCGGCCGGCGACGTCGACGATCGGCATGTCCGACTCGGCGAGCATCCGGGTCGCGGCTTCGACCCGCACCCGGAGCACGTGCTGTGTCGGGGACACGCCGAGCACCCGTTTCACCCGCCGTCCCAGCTGTGATCGCGAGCACCCGGCCACGCGGGCGAGTTCGTCGAGGGTCAGCGCCGAGTCGAGATGGGTCCGGCAGTGCTCCACGACCCGCTGGACCGAGCGCGACCACTCGTCGTCGGGGCTCGACGGCAGCACCAGATCACGGCTGACCGACACGAGACCGACGACCGCATCGGTCTCACCTCGCACCGGGATCTTCGTCGTCAGATACCAACCGAGCCGGCCGTCGGGCCGCCGGATCAGCTCGAGCTGGTCGTGGAGCGGCGCTCCCTCGGCGATCACCTGCCGGTCCTGGTCGGCGTAGCGCTCGGCCAACTCCGGCCGGAAGTGCTCGGCGGCGGTGGTCCCGATGACGTCCCGCTTCGAGCGACGGCCCGTCCGGCGGACGAACGCACTGTTGACCTCGAGGTAGACGCCATCGAGGTCCTTCGCACAGAAGATGACGTCGATGAGCGTCTCGAACAGACCCAGCAGTTCGCGCTGGCACGCATAGAGCGCCTGCTCACCGGCGTTGTTCGGAAGACCGACCATGGCCGCGCGGATCGTACAAGACCCGCCGCCCGGGCCTCCACGACAGTGGGAGCGTGAGCATCGAGAGCCGAACCGACCCGACCGACCGCCCCACGACGCTCGAGGAGACGACGCCCGATGCCGACGCCGTCGTGGACGCGGCCGTCCGACGCGTCGACGCCTGGCTCCGTCGGGCAGAGGGACACCGGACGCGACGAAGCCGACGCACGGCGCGGCGGCTCCGGGGCATCGTGGCCGATCCCGCCGGACTGCGGTTCGTGATGGCCTACATCGACCGTGTCGCCCGACCGGACGATCATCGCGTCGCCGCCGCCCAGCTCCGTTCGCTCGTCACCGCGGCGCCGCTGCCGGGCTTCCTCTCCCCTGTCGATCAGGCGCTGCTCCGTCTCGGAGCACGCCTGGCGCCGCTGGTTCCGGCGATCGTGATGCCGCTCGCCGGGCGCCGGATGCGGTCGATCGTGGGCCACCTCGTGGCTCCGGCCGAACCCGAACGCCTCCATCGGGACCTCGACCGACAACGCGGGGACGGCTGGGCCAGCAACGTCAACCTGCTCGGCGAGGCGGTGCTCGGCGACGCAGAGGCGGGCCGCCGCCGGGAGCGGCTCCTCGAGCTCGTCGACGATCCGGCCGTGGACTACGTCTCGACCAAACCGTCGGCGGTCGTGGCGCAACTCGACCGATGGGACCCCGACGGCTCTCTCGACCGGGTGACCGAGGCGCTCGCCGAGATCGTCGACCGTGGTGCCCGGGCCACGCCGTCGACGTTCGTCAACGTCGACATGGAGGAGTACCACGACCTCCATCTCACCCTCGAGGCGTTCCGCCGGGTGCTCGACCACCCCGACCGACTCGGCATCACCGCCGGGATCGTGGTGCAGGCCTACCTCCCCGACGCACTCGGTGTCCTGACCGACCTCGCGGCGTGGGCGGCCGACCGGGTGGACGGCGGCGGTGCGCCGATCAAGGTCCGCCTCGTCAAGGGCGCCAACCAGGCCATGGAGCTCGTCGAGGCCGAGCTCCACGACTGGGAGCCGCCGACCTACGACACCAAGGCCGAGACCGATGCGAACTACGTGCGATGTCTCGACGCCATCCTCCACCCCGAGCGGCTCGGTGGACTCCGACTCGGCGTGGCGAGCCACAACCTGTTCCATGTCGCCTGGGTCCTCGAACTGGCCCACCGACGAGGTGTGCTCGATCGGATCCAGTTCGAGATGTTGCAGGGGATGGCCGAGGCCGAAGTGGCCGCCGCCAGCGGGGAGCTGGCCGAGCGGACCGACCCACTCCTCTACACGCCGGCGGTGCGCAGCGAGGACTTCGACGTCGCCATCGCCTACCTCTTCCGCCGACTCGACGAGAACGCCGCTCCGGACAACTTCCTTCGCTCCCTCCTCGACCTGACTCCCGACTCGCCCACCTTCGAGCTCGAGGCGGACCGGTTCCGAGCGTCGGTCCGCGACCGCCACCGACCCGCCCTGGGGCCCCGCCGCACCCAGAACCGCCTCGTCGACGAGCCGGCGACCGACCGACCCGACGGCTTCCGGAACGAACCGCTGACGGATCCGGCCCTGCGATCGAACCGCGCCTATCTCGACCACATCCGCTCGACGCCCGCGGAGCCCACACCCATCGCCGACCCCGTCGACGTCGAGGCATTGTTCGCCACGCTCCGGACGGCCCAGCGGCACTGGTGGGCCCGGCCGGCCGACGAACGGGCGGTGATCGTGCGACGAGTCGGCGATGAACTGGCCCGCCGGCGGGACCGTCTCTTCGCGACGATGGCCGCCGAGGCCCACAAGATCCCGGAACAGGCCGACGGCGAGATCGCCGAGGCGATCGACTTCGCCCGGTACTACGGCGACCGGGCGACCGAGCTGGTCTCGCCGGTGGCGAGCTTCGAACCGTTCGGCGTCGTGTCGGTGGTCCCACCGTGGAACTTCCCCGTCGCCATCCCGGCGGGCGGGGTGCTCGCGGCCCTCGCGGCGGGCAACGCGGTCGTGTTCAAGCCGGCCCCGGAGGTCCGGGCGTGCGCGGCCATCGTGGTCGAGGCGATCCGCGCCGCGGGTGTACCCGACGACCTCGTGGCCTTCCGGCCGATCCCCGACGGCACGGAATCGAGAGCGCTCGTGGAGCTCGCCGATGCGGTGATCCTCACCGGTTCGTCGGAGACCGCGTCGATGTTCCGATCGTGGCGCCCCGACCTCCGCCTCTTCGCCGAGACATCCGGCAAGAACGCACTCGTGATCACACCACACGCCGACATCGATCTCGCCGTGACCGATCTCGTGGCCTCCGCGTTCGGGCACAGCGGCCAGAAGTGCTCGGCGGCGAGCCTCGCCATCGGTGTGGGCGGCGTGTTCGACAACCCTCGTGTTCGGCGTCAGCTCGTCGACGCCGTGCAGGGGCTCGTTCCCGGCTCGGCGACCACCCCGGGGGTGCGTGTCACACCGCTCGTCGGCGGCACCAACGACCGGCTCCGCCGGGCGCTGACCGAACTCGAACCGGGTGCGTCATGGCTGATCGAGCCCGAGCGACTGACCGACGACCTGTGGCGCCCGGGTGTGCTCGTCGGGGTCGGCCCCGACAGCTGGTTCCGCCACACCGAGTGCTTCGGACCCGTGCTCGGCCTCGTCCGGGCCGACGACCTCGACCAGGCGATCGACATCCAGAACGCCGGCAGCACCGGACTCACCGGGGGCATCCACTCGCTCGACCCCGACGAGATCGACCGTTGGGTCGATCGGGTCGAGGTCGGCAACGCCTACGTCAACCGGGCGATCACCGGCGCCATCGTGCAGCGCCAGCCGTTCGGCGGGTGGAAGGGCTCGTCGGTGGGTCCGGGCGCGAAGGCCGGTGGGCCGAACTACGCCGCGCAGCTCGGCACCTGGCGGCCGGCGGCCGATCCCGGGGCCATGGATCCGACACCCTCGACGTGGGCCGGCTTCGCGGACGCCGGTCTCGATCCGGCCGGGCTCCGAGGTGAGTCGAACGTGTTCCGCTACCGGCCGCTCCGGCGCGTCCTGCTCCGCCTCGGAGCGAACGCCGACCCGAATGCGGTCGCCTGGTTCCGGGCCGCGGCGACCGCGCTCGACGTCGAGATCGTCGAGAGTGTCGCCGTGGACGAGTCGGAGACCGAGCTGATCGATCGCCTGGACACGCTCGACATCGACCGGATCCGGATCATCGGCACCGGGGCGGGCCCCGAGCTCCGACTCGCCGCGCACCACCGACATCTGCACGTGGCCGACCATCCGGTCGTGGCCGACCCGCTCCGCACCGGGCTCGATCTCGTCCGCGAGCAGTCCGTCAGCCGGACGCTGCACCGGTTCGGCAACCTGCCCCGCTCGCGCGGGCAGGTTGCCTAGTCCCGGGTCCGGCTCAGAGCCGGCCAGCGGCACGGGCGGCCGCTTCGGCCGCGTCGAGCTGGCCCTCGACGATGCGGAGGCCGGCGTCCCAGAACCCGGGATCGGCGAGATCACAGTCGACGATCCGGCCGAGTTCCTCCGGCGAACGGCTGCCGCCGGCACGGAGGAGTTCGAGGTAGGCCGGCACGAAAGCGTCACCCTCGGACTGGTATCGGGCATACACCGACAGCGCGAGCAGCTGGCCGTAGGCGTAGGCGTACACGTAGCCGGGTGTGTGGATGAAGTGCGGGATGTAGCTCCACCAGGTCTTGTAGCCCTCGGAGACCTCCACCGCGTCGCCGAGCATGGCGGTCTGGGTGTCGGACCAGAGGTCGCCGAACCGCTCCACGCTGAGCTCACCCTCGCTGCGGCGGGCGCCGTGGACGGCGTCCTCGAAGCGGTTCATGGCGACCTGACGGAACACCGTCGCGATCGAGTCCTCGAGGGTCGAGGCGAGCAGCGCGAAGCGCTCGTTCGGGTCCTCGAGCATCGACAGCAGCCGGTTGTTGGTGACCGTCTCCCCGAACACCGATGCGGTCTCGGCCAGGGTCAGCGGGGTCGACTGGTGGAAGATGCCCTGCTCACGGGCGAGGTAGCCGTGCACGCCGTGGCCGAGCTCATGGGCGAGCGTGGCGACGTCACGGGTTCGACCCGTCCAGTTCAGGAGCACATAGGGGTGATGTGAGGGCACGGCGTAGGCACAGAACGCACCCGGCCGCTTGCCGGGCGTCACCGGGGCGTGGATCCATCCCTCGTCGATGAAGCGGCCGACGACGGTGGCGAGCTCGTCGGAGAACGAGGCGTAGGCGTCGCGCACGACGGCGGTGCCCTCGGCCCAACCGATGCTCGACTCGGAGTCGGCGACCGACGCCATCCGGTCGTAGTCGTTCAGGCGGTCGACGCCCAGGATGTCGGCCTTGAGCCGGTACCAGCGCTGCGGGATGTCGTAGCGGCCGACGACGGCGTCGACGAGCGCCTGGACCGACTCGTCGGAGGCCTCGTTGGAGAGGTTCATCGACGACACCCACGACGGGTAGTCGCGGAGCCGATCGCTCACCGACTTGTCGAGCAGGAGTGTGTTGAAGACATAGGCCCGGGTCCGCAGGCCCGGTTCGAGACCCTTCGTGACCGCGGCCGCAGCGGCGGCACGCACCTCGGCGTCGGGATGCTGGAGCTGGGACAACCCGGCCTCGAGCCCGACGGTCTGGGTACCCCCGTCGGGATCGGGCAGCTCGACCTCGATGGCCGACTGGAGCTCGTCGAACAGCCGAGACCACGCGGCGGCGCCCGAGATGGAGGTCTCGGTGAGCACCCGCTCCTCGGGCTCGGACAGCAGATGCGAGCGGTAACGGCGCTGGTTGGCAAGATGGTGTGCGCAGAAGTCGAGCTCGCCCGAGGCGAGGTGTGCCTCGGCCACGTCGTCGTCGAGGCCGGCCCACACGAGGTCGATGAACAGGATGCGGGCGCCCAGCTGGGCGGAGGTCTCCTGCATGCCGGCCATCGCCGCACCGGCGGCCGGATCCATGGTGTTCTCGCTGAAGCTGAGCATGGCGTGATGGCCGGCCCGACTGATGAGCTCCTGGAGTCGTTCGATCCGGCGCATCACCGACGCCCAACCGGCGGCATCGGCTGCGGCGAGCGTGTCACGCTCGGCCTCGAGCTCCGTGGCGATCGCGTCGGCCTCGGCCAGGAGATCGTCGACGGAGGCGGCGCCGGCGAGCAGCGGTTCGAGGTCCCAGACGACGCCATTGGCGGCGAGATCGTCGGGATCGGGGGTGGTGTCGGTCGCGGGGGCGGTGTCGGTCACCCTTCCATGATCGCACCGAGCGGGGCCGACGTGAGCGTTCGTGGCACGAACGTGTCGGATTCCGGCTGGATCCGGGGGCCGATCGAGGCGCCGACGGCCCCGCACCGTGTGGTCGGAATCCCTCCGGAGTGGGTACGGGGACGCACCGGTCGGCCCGATCCGGGCCGAACCCGTTTGGTACGTTCCCGGCGAGATCTGGAGACCACCCACGATGGCCATGCAACACACCGTCGCCGGCGAGCTGCGACGAGACCGCCTCATCGACCTGCTCGCCGAACGCTGGCGCCGACGTCTGATCACGGTGACCGCACCCGCGGGCTTCGGCAAGACCACCGCGCTGGCCCAGGCACGGGCCGACAATGCCGAGGACCCCACGGGGCTCGACGTCGTGGTCTCGTGCCGCGAGGTCCACCGCCGCCCGCTCGCCCTCGCCAACGAGATCCTGAAGGTGCTCGGCGCCGACCCCGTCTCGCAGCAATCAGCGGACGACGAGCTGGTCGAACACGTCGTCCACGCCGTGATCGGGCTGGCGCCGAATCTCGTGTGCATCGTGCTGGACGACGTCCACCGCCTGGGCGACGAACCCATCGTCGGAAGGTTCCTGATGGGCCTGCTCGCCGACCTGCCGACGCAGGGTTCGCTGCTGCTCGCCGGTCGGACGCTGCCGACGCTCGCCACGTCGCGCCTCCGAGCCGCCGACCAACTCGTGAGCGTCGACGGCGACGATCTGCGCTTCGACGACGACGAGGTCCGCGAGCTCACATCACGACACGACGGTGTGCCCGGCGCCGTCATCGGCCTCGACGGATGGCCCGCAGCGGTGCGGCTGGCCCTCGTCAGCGGTTCGAGTGCGCCGAGCGAGCTGCTGCTCGAAGACGTCGCCGGCGGACTCGGCCGGGAGGCCCGCCGGCTCCTCGTGGCGGGCTCGATGATGGGCGAGGTCACCCCGGTGGCGGCCGCCGCGCTCGCCCCGACGATCGACCTCGACCACTTCGCCGCCCACACCCCACTCGTCGGGCGCACCGTCGGCGGCGGACTCCGGCCACACGACCTCTGGGACGACGCGCTCGCACCCGACACCACCGCCGAGATGCGAACGGAGGTCGCCGAGGTCGTCGCCCCGCTGCTGGCCGACGACGGCCGCCACGACGACGCACTCCGGGTGGCGGCGCGGCATCTCCCCTGGCCGCTCGGGCGCCGCTTCATCACCGACGCCGTCCGCCGCAGCGACACCGAACTCACCGAGTCGGCGGTGAGGCAGTGGGCGGCGTGGTTCGACACGGCCCCGCCCGACAGCGCGGAGATGCTGTTGCTGACCGGGCTCGCCGCCCGACTGGGCCGCGGCGGGGACGCCGGGCTCGAGGAGATCCATCGTGCCTTCCGTCTCGCGGCCGCCGACGAGGACCACGAGGCCCTGGTCGTGCTCGCGAGCGAGCTCGGTACGTGCGGCTGGCTCGCCAACGACGACGCCGTCATGGCGGAAGCGATCCTGTCGGGTCCGGGCCTGATCGAGGCCGGCTACGACGAGGTGGCCGGCATGCTCGTGATGGCCGAGGCCGCCATGGCCGAGATGTCGGGCGACTTCGAACAGGCGAGCCGAGTCCTCGGGCAGGGAGACGCCTCCCGCCTCCCGATGGGCTTCCAGGAGATCTGGCTCCGCTACGAGGGCACGTGCAGCATGCTCCACGGCGATGCCGATCAGGCCGTCTCGGCGAGCCGGGCGCTCGTGGCGCTCAACCCCACCGACCGGAATCGGATGGTGCTCGCCTACACCCTGATGCAGGCGGGTGAGCCGGCCGAAGCGGTCGAGGTGTGGGAGGCCTTGCGCTACACGACCACGGACAACCTCCGTGACGACTACCCGATCGCGGTCAAGTCGGCCATGTACGACGTGCACCTCGGCCTCGTTCCCGACGTCGATCGGGTGCGGTCCCTGTGCTGGGATCGCTCCCGGGAGCAGACGTTCCTCGCCTATGTCGAGGCCACCGCCCTCCTGGCGTCGGGCGAGGAGACCGCCGCGGCCGCTCACCTGGGCGCGGCCCTCGAGCGACTCGATCTCGACGATCCGATGGTGGGTGGCGAAGCCCGGCGGTTCATCGCCCACACCCGCGTGCTCTGCCCGGACCTGGCCGGACGACTCCATGCCGGGCCGATCGGGGTGCAGCAGCGGTGGCGGCTCGATCTGGCCGAGCTCCTGCTCGATCTGCGGGCGGGGCACGACACCGGACTCGGGCGATACCCCGGCGCCGACCGCACCCTGTCGGCTCTCCCGCTCGTCTGGTCGGTCGAACTGGCCGCGCGCCTCCACCACCTCGACGCCGATCTCGCCGTCGAACTCATGACGCGGCTCGCCGCGCTCACCGACGCCCGGGCGTTCGACGAGCTCGCCCGACAGGCCGACGCCGAGCCCGGCGGTGTGGCCGATCGATTCCGGGGCGTCCTGCCGACCCCGACCCCGACGGTGGAGGTGCAGGCCTTCGGAGAGTGCTCGCTACGCCGCGGTGACGGTGCCCAGCACACGCCGCGGACCCGTGTCCGCCAGCTCCTCGGTCTCCTCGTGCTGCATGCCGAGGTGTCCCGGGAACGCATCGGCGACCTCATGTGGCCCGAGCTCGACCCCGCACGGGCGAAGTCGAACCTCGCGATCACCCTCACCCATCTGCGCGACGACCTCGAACCCGATCGGGCCAAGGGCGAGCCGACGTTCCACCTGCGGGAGCGCTCCGGGCGGCTCGGTCTCCATCGCAGCGACAGCCTCCGGATCGACCTGTGGGAGTGCCTGGCCGACATCGAGCGGGGCGATGTGGCGATGGAGCGACGGGACCACGTGGCGGCACGTGCCGCCTACCGGTCGGCCATCGGACGCTGGCACGCCGAGCCGCTCCCCGCCCTCGACGACGTTCCGGCGGCGGCGCCGATGCTCGCGGATGTCCGGGCGACGCTGCGCCGGGCGGCGCTGTCGCTCGCCAGGCTCGAGCTCTCCGCCGGTGCGGCGGGCGACGCCGCCGCGACGGCTCGGCGGGTCCTCCGGGACGACCCGCTGTCCGAGGAGGCGCATCGCCTCGTGATCGCCGCGGCCCTCGCCCGGGGCGACACGGGCTCGGCCCGCCACGCCGCCGACCAGCTGCTCATGACCCTCGGCGAACTCGGACTCACGCCCGACGAAGCCACCCGGACCGTGGTGCGGCGCACCGGCCTGACGATCGGTTGAGCGAATCGGGGGCCCGGTCCGCGACTCCCCTCTAGCCCCGGAGTTCGCCCTTGTGGCGCTTCGTCACGAGCTCGATGCAGGCGTCGCGCAGCTTGCCGAGCGCCTCGTCGTCGAGGGTCCGATCGTCCGCCTGGAACCGGAGCCGGAACGCCAGGCTCCGCTTGCCGTCCGCACGGTCTGCGGGGTTCGGCGGGTAGACGTCGAACAGATCGACGCTCCGGAGCCGGTTGCCGCCAGCCCGCTTGAGCGACCGGACGACGTCGTTGACCGGCACGTCGTTCGGGACGACGAAGGCGAGGTCGAAGTCGGACGACGGATAGGTCGACACCTGCGACATCTTCGGCACGGAACCGAGACCGGCGAGCATCGGCGCGACGTCGAGCTGGAGCCAGGCGACCCGGCCCGTCACGCCATAGGCGTCGAGCACGGCCGGAGAGATCTCACCGACCTGGCCCATGGGACGACCACGGAACACCACGGAAGCGGCGCGGGTCGGGTGGAGGCCGGCGATCTCGTCGTTGACGATCTGGGTGTCGAGGCCGAGGTCGGCGGCGATGCGATGCAGCAGATGCACGGCCTCCGTCGCATCCGCTCCGGCCACGATCGCACAGACCTGTTCTGGCTGGTCCGGGAGGGGCGTCTCCTCGCTCCACTCCCCCGGCAGGTAGACCGCACCGAGCTCGAACAGCGCGATCTCGGACGCCCGGTGCGACTGGTTGTAGGCCACCGACTTGAGCAGGCCCGGCAGCATCGAGGTCCGCAGCACCGACTCCTCGGCGACGAGCGGATTCGAGAGCACGATGCCGTCGTCGGGCAGGCCGGCGGCGGCGAGGTCGCCGGGGGCGAGGAACGCCATCGGCATGGCCTCGGACAGACCGGCGGCCATGAAGGCCCGCCGGATCCGGCGGCGGCCGAGCTGGTGGGGCGACAGGGCACCGGTCTGCTCCGGCACGGGGACCCGCTTGCCCGACTCGGCATAGCCGTGGTGTCGACCGATCTCCTCGATCACGTCGATCTCGCCGGTGGCGTCGGGACGCCACGACGGGATCAACACCTCGGCACCGGTGTCGGTGGGGTTCGAGCACTCGAACCCGATCGCCTCGACGATCGCGACCCACTCGGCGGTGGTCAGGCTCAGGTTGAGGATGAGGTTCACCCGCTCGGTCCGCACCGCCACGGGTGCGTTGGCGACGTGGCCGCCCTCGGTCACGATCGTGCCGGGGGCCACGCTGGCGCCGCAGAGCTCCTGGGCGAGCTGGCAGAAGCGGTCGAGCGCCCGCTCCACCGCCATGGGGTCGGCACCTCGCTCGAAGCGGGTGGAGGCCTCGGAGCGCAGATCGAGCCGGCGCGACGTCCAGGCGATCGTCATGCGATCCCAGACGGCGGCCTCGACCACCACCGAGGTCGTGGAGTCGGAGATCTCGGTGGACGCACCACCCATCACGCCGGCGAGACCGATCGGCTCATCGGCGGCATTGGTGATCACACCGTCGGCGGGGATGAGCACCCGGTCCTGACCATCGAGCGTCGTGAGCTGTTCACCCTCCCGGGCCATCCGGGTCGACAGCGCACCGTCGGGCACGAGCGCCAGGTCGTAGGTGTGGTTGGGCACACCCTGTTCGAGCATCACGTAGTTCGAGATGTCGACGATCGAGCTGATCGGACGCATCCCGGCGGCGGTGAGACGATCCTGCATCCACCGCGGGGAGGTCCCGATCGTGATGCCGTCGAGCACGCGTGCGGCGAAGCGGGCGCAGAGCTCGTTCGACTCGATCGTCACCGAGGCGCGCTCCGACGCCGGAGTACCGGACTCGTCCACGGTGTAGGCACCGAACGAGAACGGCACGCCGAGCTTGGCGGCGAGATCGCGGGCGACACCGGCGACCGACAGGGCATCGGGCCGGTTCCCCTCGACATCGATGTCGAACACGATGTCGGACGTGGCACCGAGGGCGTCGGCGAGGGTCGCCCCGACGGTCAGGGACGGGTCGAGGATCCAGATGCCATCGGAATCGGCGCCGGCACCGATCTCCTCGGGTGAGCACAACATGCCGTTCGACATCTGGCCCCGCATCGGGCGCTGGGCGATCTGCATGCCGTTGGGCATGGTCGTGCCGAGCGTGGCGAGCGGCACGAGGTCGCCGACCGACATGTTGAACGCACCGCAGCAGATCTGGAGTGGTTCACCGGCCGGATGCTCGGTGCCGTCGAGGGCGGCGGTGCCGCCGGTGTCGACCTGCACCACCTGGATGCGGTCGGCGTCGGGGTGCGGTGCGAGGTCGAGGACCTTCGCGACGATGATGCCGTCCCACTCGGGACCGGTCTCGGCGACCGACTCCACGACGAGGCCGAGGTCGGTGAGGGTGGCGGCGAGATCGGCGGGGTCACCGTCGATGCCGGGGGCGAACTCCTGCATCCAGGAGAGCAAG
>JAHDBV010000165.1:4619-6089 GCA_020630195.1 Acidimicrobiales bacterium | reverse complement strand
TCACGGACGACGAGTGCTTGGAACGAGGACACGGTGCTGACTCCCTGAGGATCACGGCGGTCGACTCGGTCGGGTCGGCCGCCCCGAAATGTGGCACGGGAGTCCCGTCGGTCGCCACCTGCGCCGTCCGATCGGCACCTGCCGAAATCTTGCCGAATCCCTGTCGGGCCGTCGCGGGGTCGTGGTCGACGGTGAGGTCGACTCTCGAAAGGACCCACCCATGTTCCCCGACCGCCCGACCCCCGACCACCTGTTCCCGATCGTCCCCGGCCTCGACATCGTCGGTGTCGTGGCCCGCGGCGGACACGGCACGGTCTACGAAGCCCGCCAGCGGGAACACGACCGGATCGTTGCGCTCAAGGTCCTCGACACCCACCTCGCCGACGACGAGACGGCCCGGCGGTTCGACCGGGAGCGCATCGCCCTCGGACGCATCTCGGATCATCCGGCGATCGTCTCGCTGCTCGACAGCGGCCGGACGGCCACGGGTGCGCCGTACCTCCTCCTCGAGTTCGCGACCGGTGGTTCCCTCGCCGATCGGCTCGAGCGTGGGCCTCTCGATCTCGACGCGGCCACCGCACTCGTGATCGAACTCGCGGCCGCGACCGAACGGGCCCACGACGTCGGGGTGGTGCACCGCGACATCAAGCCAGGCAACGTCCTCCGCTCTGCCTACGGGCACTGGATGTTGACCGACTTCGGCATCGCCTCCCTGACCGACCGGTCTCACACGAGCACCGTCCAGGTCAGCTACGCCCACACCGCGCCCGAGGTCTTCGACGGCGGCGCCCCCACCCCCGAAGGCGACGTGTACTCCCTCGCCAGTGTGCTGGCGACCTGCCTGACCGGGGTCGAGCCCTTTGCGATGGCCCCCGACGAGTCGACGGTGTCGGTGATGCGGCGGGTGATGACCGAGCCGTATCCCGACATCCGACAGGCCGGGGTGCCGGACGATCTCGCCGCACTGCTCGAGATGGCGCTCAGCAAAGACCCCGCCCAGCGACCGATCTCCGCCCAGACCTTCGCCATGGCACTGAACGAGATCCGGGCGACCCACGGCCTGGCCGAGGTCGCGGTGCGCTCGGCCCGGGCCTCGGGGCCGGAGGCGACCATGACCGTGTCCGAAGAGGATCTCGCGGCCGTGCCCAGCTGGTCGGCCGATGCCCCGCCGACCCGACGACGTGCACCCCGCCGGGGTGTCCGGGCCCTGGTGGCGGTGGCGTGCCTCGCGTTGCTCGCCGTTGGTGCCGGATCGCTCCTGCCGTCACTGACGGAGAACAGCGGTGTGCCGCAGGCGGTCGCTCGATTCGTGGCCCCCGACACGGCACCTCCCGGGGCGCTGGCGACGATCGCCGACGATGGAGGCGGCCCGCTCGCCGACGGTGCCGACGCGGACACGCCTGCCGACGCCGGTGACAACGATGGCCCCGGTGGTGGTGACAACGACGGCCAGGGTGCCAACGACGGCCC
>JAHDBV010000165.1:0-4519 GCA_020630195.1 Acidimicrobiales bacterium | reverse complement strand
CAACGACGGCCCTGGCGGCAATGGCCGTGGTGGCCGCGGCGGCAACGGAAACGGGACCGGCGGTGGCAACGGCAACGGCGGTGGCAACGGCGGTGGGGGGAACGGGTGATGTCGGCTGTCGCCCCCTCCATCGAGCACGCGGCCACGGTCGGAGAGGCCGAGCTCCGATCACTCGGGTATCGGATCCTGCGGCGGCGCTTCGTCGCCGTGGGTGCAGGGCTCGGGTCGCTCGCCATGGTCCACCTGTGGCGGCTCGCCGGGGTCGGCGACGATGACCTGTGTGTCGTCGGCCCGCTCGACTCACCCTCCGACACTTACGAGTACCTGGCGACGAACAGCCAGATCCCCCGGACCGAACGGCTCCGCTCCGACTCCGGGTCGACGATCGACGCCATCTGGGGGTGGCCCGGCTACGCACTGCGTGAAGCGGCGGACGACGTCGATCCTCGCCAGGCGCTCCGTGTCCTCACCGAGCCGTTGATGAGCGAGTTCTTCACCCCTCGGGCTGGGCAGGTCTATCGCTCGGTGGAGCGTGAGACCGTTCGCCTGGGCTGGGATCGGGTCCGGCTCGGTGGATGGGTCCGACAGGTCCGCCGTGCCGCCGGTGGTGGCTACTGGGTGATCAGCGAGTCGATCGAGGGCGAGCGTGTCGCCGTGGCCGCCGAGCACGTGCATCTCGCCCTCGGCTACCCGGGCGTGGCATTGCTGCCCGACCTCCGTGCATTCCGGGCCGACCACCGCGACGCCGCCTTCCGGATCGTCAACGCCTACGAGCCCCACGACTTCCTCTACGACGAGCTCATCAAACGTCCGACGACCGTGCTCGTCCGCGGGAGCGGGATCGTGGCGAGTCGGGTGCTCCAGCGTCTGCTCGACGACGTCGATCGCCATGGCGCCGAGACCACGGTGGTGCACCTGTTCCGCAACTACGTCGACGGCCCCCAGGGCTCGACGCCCACCTTTCGTCGCAAGGGTGGCGGCGGCTTCGCCTATCAGGCCTTCAACTATCCGAAGTCCAGCTGGGGTGGCCAACTCCGGGCTCGGCTCGAGTCCGTCGACGGTGAGGAGCGAGCCCGACTCATCGACCAGATGGGCGGCACGAACACCGCACCCCGGGGGAGCTGGCGACGCCAGATCCGTCGCCATCGACGCACCGGGACCTACCGGCAGGTGACCGGACGAGTCGCCGCCGTCGAACCCCGAGCGCACGGCATCCGCACGACCGTGCACACCGACACCGGAACCGACGAGGCGATCGATGCGGGCTACGTCCTCGACGCCACCGGGCTGCAGGCCGATCCGGCGACGCATCCCCTCTACGCCGATCTGCTCGCCCGCTCGGGCGCCCGACGGAACCCCAAGGGCCGGTTGGCTGTCGAATCGAGCTTCGAGATCACCGGTACCCGCTCGGGCTCGGGTCGGCTCTATGCCTCCGGCGCCATGACCCTCGGCGGTCCGTATGCGGGGGTCGACAGCTTCCTCGGCCTCCAGTACGCCGCACTCCGTGCCGCCGACGACATGGCGGCGATCGGTGCGCTGCCCAGGATCGGACCGTGGCGGTCAGCCACGGGCTGGCTCCGCTGGGCCACGAATCGCCCGTACGTCGCGGATCGGACCGGACGATGACCCCGACACTGCTCGGACGGATCCAGACCCGCTGGGTCCTCGTGTGGACGGTGGGCCTCGTGTGGTTGCTGGCCGCCGGTCCGTGGTTGCCGCTCGCCGGTCCGACCACCATGTCGGTGTATCGCACGGGTCTCGCCTCGCTCGTCCTGGTCTCGGTCGTCGGCACGCTCTGGGAGTTCGCCTATCACGCCGTGCAGCAGCTCCGCTGGGACAAGGACTGGCCGACCGTGCTCGGTCTGGTCCTGGGAGTGAGTGAAGGTGTGGTCGTCTACCAGCTGCTGCGCCGCGGGTTGCCCTGGCCGGTCGGCCCGATCGACCCGGCCCCGTTCGTCTGGCAGTTCGGCACGGTGTGGATCCTGATCTGGATGGTCGCCAACGGCCCGATCCGCATCCTGTTTCCCCGTTGGCGATTCGCCGGTGGACGGTTCTGGTGACCGCCGATCTGCTCGCCGTGGGCGATGAGGCGCGCCGACGGCGCGAACGGCTCCGGTCTGACGGTCGTCGTCGGGCCGCGGCCTGCTCGATCGTGGTCGGCCTCGCCTGGCTCGTGGGCGTGACGGCGGCGGGCCAGTGGGCCCGCGTGACCGACAACACCGCTGCCGCTGCGACCATGGTCGTCGGCAGCTTCGTGGCCGGCTCCACCCCGCAGGGGGGAGGAGCGGTGGCCTTCCCGGTCTTCACCAAGGTGCTCGGTGTCGCGGCCGCCGATGCCCGCACGTTCAGCCTCGCCATCCAGGCCGTCGGCATGGGCACCGCTTCGGCGGCGATCGTGTTGACGGGTCGGGCGTTCGATCGTGGCGCCCTCCGGGTGACGTTGCCGGCTGCCATCGCCGGCTACCTGCTCGGAGCGTCCGCGTTCTCCGTCGTGACCCCGCCCGGAGCGCCGGTCAAGATCGTGTTCACCCTCGTCATCGCCGCCGCGGGCTTCTGCACCTGGGTGTGCCGCCGGGCGCCGTTGGTCGAGCACCTCCCGTGTGCGCCGATCGACGGTCACCGTCGTGCGATCGCCATCGCTGCCGCCGTCGGCGGCGTGGCGTCGAGTCTGTTCGGCAGCGGCGCCGACGTCGCCGTCTATCTGGCACTGACCGTGGTGCTCGGCGTCCGCCCGAGTGTCGGTGTGGCCACGTCGGTCATGACGATGGCGGCGGTCTCCGTGATCGGGCTGGCCCGCTCGTTCGCCGTCGGCGACCTCGTGATCGACCCCGCAGCGGCGCAGGTCGACCTGTTCGGTCTGTGGCTCGCTGCCGTGCCGGTCGTCGTGATTGGGGCGCCACTCGGGAGTTGGTTCGCCGCCCGGGTGTCCGCTCCGACCCTCGCTCGCATGATCGCGGCCCTGGCCGTGGCCGAGGTGGTCTCCACCGCCTTGTTTCTCGACGAGCTCCGGACCGACCCGGCGGTCGCGGCCTTCGCCGTCGCCGGCCTGATCACGACCGGTCTCGTCGTCGCCCTGCTGCTCTCCACGCGCGACGAGCTCGCGTCCATCCGCCCGCCGGTGCCGAGTGTGCGCCGGCTCGACCTCGAACTGACGACCCCACCATGACCACCTTCGACATCGGCCCCCATCGGGTCATCTCCGAACTCCCCGCCGGTTCGCTCGGCCGCCGCTTCCTGACCTCGGTGGCGGGTCGCGCCGCCATCGTCGAGGCGACGTGTCTCCGCGGTCACGACGAGATCGTCGATCGGGCGATCCGTCGGCTCGAGCTCATGGTCGGGCTGGACCACGATCATCTGGTCCCCGTGCTCGATGCGGGTGTCGACGGCGACCTGCTGTTCGTGGTGACACCGGCGCCCGATCGCACGGCGGTCGATGCGGCGGCCGACGTCGAGCTCGTCCGGACGCTCGGTTCGCTGATCTCGGCCCTCGGTCATCTGCACGACGCCGGAGTGATCCATCGCGACGTACAGCGCCGTCACATCGGTTGGTTCGATGGTGCGGTCCGTCTCGGCGGATTGGGACTCGCCGAGATCCTCGCCGACGGTCGAACCCTCGGGGTCGGTCCGATCGGCGGGGTGCTGACGATGGCCCCGTCGATCATCCGTGGGCGTCCGGCGACGTTCGGCTCGGACCTCTACAGCCTCGGTGCGGTCGCCCATCTGCTCGCCGCCGGGGCGCCGGTGCACTCGATCCGGGCCGAATCGCTCGCCGCTCGACTGCAACGGATCGCCACCGAACCGCCCGAGATCTCCGCCGACCTCCCGCCGGCACTGCGGCCGTTCGTCGAGACGGCACTCGCCGCCGATGACTCCATGACGACCGCCCTGACCCGCGAGCTGGCCACCTGCCTGCCCCTCACGACTCGAGCACGATGATGGATCGCAACACCCCGCCCGATCCCGGAATCGCGCTCTACTGCCGACGCACGGGTCGGCGCCTCCCGCCCGGCGACGGGCGTGTCGTCGGCGATCGCGAGATCCTCGCGGTCGCGGTGTTCGACGACGGCACGTCGATCGGGCTCACCCACGACGTCGTCATCGGTCGAGCGCCCGACACCGATCGCCGGGTCCGCTCCGGCCGGGCGATGGGCATCGTCGTCGATGCATCGGAGCGTGGGATGTCGCGGTGTCACGCCCTGATCCGGATCACGTCGGCTGGTCTGGTCGTGACCGACCTCGGCTCGCACAACGGCACGGATCTGCTCGACGAGTCCGGTGACTGGACTCCGCTGATGGCCGGCATCGGTCACTCGGTCACCGACGGCCGCCCCATCCGACTGGGGAGCCGCTCGCTCAGCGTCTATCGCACACGGCGGTGAGCTGCGTCGCATCCTGACCCCGAGGTTGGCGCAGATCGACCACATCCCCGCCGGTTCCGACCGGCCGCCCCTGGTTACCGTCGATCGGATGGCCGGACTCCGTGGCATCGCCCAGCGTCGTGTGAGCAAGATCGTCATCG
>JAHDBV010000049.1 GCA_020630195.1 Acidimicrobiales bacterium | reverse complement strand
GTGACCGAGAGCGTTGGAACACCGCCGCCCGTTCCATCGAGAACTACCGGCACCGGCACCTACACATCACCGCGGAGAACGGTTCGCTGGGATCTGCTGCGGGTCTGGCGCGAGCGATCGGTGCGAAGCCGACCACGCCAGCCAAGGCCACGGCGTGGGACAGGGTTACCACCGAGATCGACCGCTACCTGGCGATGCCGAAGGCCCACGAGCAAGTGCTACGCCGAGGGCGCTAGCAGCGGCCGCACAGGAGGGTCGAACGCTGCCACGGCCGGCCGCGCGAGAGTGAGATCGTGAACTACTTCGGCTCCTACAAGCGCCTACTCGCTAACTCGAAATCGGCGATGGTCGGGGCGATCGAGATCTACAACAAGCCCCGCTTCGACTATCGGGACGAGGTATTCGTCATCCTCTTACTGAACGCCTGGGAGCTGATGCTGAAAGCGCTGCTGTCGAAGCGCAGAGTCTCGATCTTCTACAAGAAGTCCGTCGGCCAGCCGTACCGAACGCTCACCTGGCAGGACGCTCTCAATCGTGCGGTCCACCGGCGGGCGTGGCCGCCAGGGATCCCGTTTCGCGCCATCGAAGCGAACCTTCGCCAACTGACGACCTACCGAGATGCCGCAGTCCACTTCTACAACCAGCCATCCTTCGGCATCATCGTCTACTCGCTGGCCCAGACAAGCATCACGAACTACCGCGACCTTCTCCGTGAGGAGTTCGGCCAGGAGCTCGCTGACGAGATCACCTGGCAGCTCCTCCCGCTGGGCACAGAACCTCCGATCGATCCGATTTCGTACCTACGGGGAGGGCGGGAGATCAATCACTCGAGCGGAGCCATCGACGAGTTCCTCCGCAATCTCGCTGACGCTGCAGCCAGCCTCGAGGAGGACGGCGTCGACACTTCCCGCCTGATGACGATCTACGGAGTGAAGCTGCAGTCGATGAAGCGCATCGAGGCCGCCGACGTTGTGGTGGGGGTGAAGGCTGGCGGCGAGGATCCCTCCGACGACCCGATCTTCATCGAGCGGAAGGTCGATCCGCGGCGCAGCCACCCCTACTTCATGAAGGATGTTCTGGAACGCGTGTCTCGCCCTGACGGCAGGCCATTCAACAGCTACGACTTCCAGGCGGTGACGCACACCCATCGGATGCGGGGCGATGACCGCTGGTGTCATGAGGATGCGGAACGGAACTACGTCCGATGGTCCGCGGACCTCGTCACCTTCATCAACTCGCTCACCTCATCCCAGATCGATGAAGCACGTGCCGAGCTGGCGGCCTTCAGACGTTCCCAGCGACGGACGGCGTAACCCACCGGTCGCTGCACTTTCACGCTATCGGTCGATTCCGTGGTCAGGCCGAGTCGTGCGATGGCGTCGAAGGAGCTCGAGCATGTGGGCGACATCCTGGTCCTGCCCGTATTCCGCCCCGACCGCTTCGGCAGCGGTCACCTCCTCGACGGGTTCAGCAGCTGGGGCGAGTTCGATCGGGTGCTCGTCGTCGGTCGGATCGTTCTCGCCCGAGTTTGACTGCGGACCAGCAGACTCACCGGCGTCATCAGCGCAGTCGTCGATGGCTCCGGCCGGGGCCTCATCGCCAGGATCGTGCAAGGTCGCCGGTTCGACCCCTTCGATGCCGGCGACCGATGCGACATCGTCGGCGGAGTCCTTCCCGAGCTGTTGTGACGTCGTCCCGTCGGGAGCCGTCGCGTCGTCAGGCTGAGGTTTCGGCTTCTTCACCGGGGTGAGCTTCGCCATTGCGTTCATGTGTGCTTGGACGAACGGCGACACGCTCTCCTTGGCATTCAGCGCCCTCTCGAGCGTCTTGGACAGCTCTGGCGACTGCGGCGCAGGGCCCTGTCCGGCGGCCAGCGCTCGAAGCCGCCGGTCCTCCCACGGTCGGCGTCCTTCGAGATGCGCTGGCGGGAGCGTGCCGTGGAGCAGGAGCGCCGACCCGGGCGGCACCTGTCGCAGCAGATCGGGCGGGAGTAGGCGAACCCTGGTGGTCGACATCGCCACCGACCGGCGCTCGGCCCGCCAACCAACATCGCTCGACGTCGATTGCTGTGGCACCTCTTCGTCTCCGCCGAGGTGGCTGGCGTAGTCGAGGGTCTCCCGGTCGGACAGGCCCGAGAAGAAGATCTTCGAGCCGTGGTTCGTGAGCAGCGAGTCGGTCTGGGCCTGGTAGATCGCCCGCATCTGCGCCAACGACTGCCACACCGTCACGAGCTGTATCCCGATGCCCGAACACGTCGACGCCACGTCCGGCAACCATCGCAGCGGCGTGTTGCCTGCCTCATCGATCACCGCCAACGTCGGTGGGATTGGCTCCCCGGCACGCTTGGAGATCTCGTAGGCCTGATCCCGCAACAGCGCGCCGATCAGCCCGCCGAACAGCACAGCGAACCGCTCGACCGACTTCAGCGGCTGCACCAGGTACAGGGTGTTGTTCCCAGTCAGCAGAAGCCGCAGATCCATGATCTGCTGGGTGAGCACGCCGTCCTTCGTGGCGACCTCGGTGGCCGAGGCCGCAGCCACATACGGGTCTTCCCATGCCGTGATCACGGTCTGGGCAGTAGAGAAGATGTCGGAGCGGGTCCTGGAGTCGAGCATCCAGAACCCCGTGAACGCCGCAAGCGCCTGGCGGGCCTCGGCGCTCTTGGCGCTCTTCGCCGTCTCGGCCAGCAACTTGGCTACCTCGCTGCCGCCGCTCTGGTTGCCGTCCTGCAGGGTCATCCATCGCACGACATCGCCCATCGTGAGACCGTTGACGGCGGCGGCGAACAGCATCGGCCACAGGAGCTGTTGCCCCTTCGTCGACCAGTAGTTGGCGTTCGTCACGCCCTCGGACGGACCGGCGTCGAGCAGAGTAGCCGCAGCCTGCTGGGCTCCGGAGATGGTGACCGAGGCCTGCAGCGGCGACCACCCGACCCGTTCGACCTTCGCCCCAAGGTCTTCTTCGAGCTCGCCGAAGGGGTCGAACACGTACACCTGGCCGAGCTGGCGGCGCCGCTCGATGGTGGCCCGGTAGAGATCGTCCTTGACCGAAGACAGGATGGCGGGTCCGTCCCAGTCGAGCACCCCGGCGGTCACGTTGGCCGTCTTCCCGCAACGCGACGGGCCGACGACCACCACCGCTGAGCGGTCCCCAACTCGGGTTCGGCTCCGGTCACGCTGTGCTCGCTCCGCCTGGCTGCGTCGATCCTCGGTGGCCACGAGATGCCGTCCGACCGTTCCCAGCACGAACCGGCCGGCCGTCGGCTTGGCGACGATCAACGGCTTGAGGTCGCGCCGACGTGCCAGGCGAGCCTTCGGAGCAACACCGAGGCGATCGGCTCGGTCGGTTCCGACGGATGTCGAGGTCAACTTCAACGCCAGGGCGACAGCGATGCCGAGAGCCAACGTGACGACGATCCCGGTCGTCCCCCAGTACAGGACCGGACCCGGGAGCTGCGAAGCCGCAGGTTCGTCCCACGCGAGACGAGGGTCAGACGCGTGAGCGGGAAGGCGGAACATCGCACGGAAGCCCTGCGACGCACCGACCCCAAGTGTCGACCCGGAGTGGATCAGCGATGCGAGCTGGGCGCCGGCCCACACCGCGACCGAGGCGACGCCAGCCCCGATGATGGCGAGCATCAGCATCGTGTCGCTGTCAGCCGACGCTCCGGAACCGTTCGTGGCGCTCATACGGCGATCACCTCGACGAGTTCGCTCCGGCGAGCGGCGAGGCGCTGCTGAGCCCGAGTGCGGCGTTTGCGTAGGCGCTCGGCCTCTCGCGGGTTGCCGGCGGCAAGCGTGAAGCTGGTCTCGCCGTCGAACGCGCTCGCCCAGACCAGATGGGCGTCGTCGCCGCTGACGATGCCGCGGGAGACAGCCAGCTCGAGGGTCTGAGCGAGCAGCACGGCGGATGACGGCTCCGACACGGGGGCCACGCAATCCTGCTCCGGCAGGAACTCCAGGCGCTCCCGCACCTCAGCGATCAGCTTCTCCCGCCGTCGCACGAGGCGCTTGGTCAACCGGCGGTGGAGGTTGCGGAGCGGCCACTCGAGCGTCGAACCGGCAGCCGAGGCGATGGCGTCGGTCGCCGATCCGAGCACGACCGAGATCACCTCGGTGTCGTCGACCTCGACCTTGGCCAGTCGCAACACAGCCAGGGTCCGGAACATCTCTTTCACGAGGATCGGCGCCATGACCTGCAGCAGCAGCCGGCGAGCGAGAGTGTCGTCCTCGGCCAAGCGGATCACTGCCTGGGTCACGGCCACCGATCGCTCCCGCGGAATGCCGATCGGCACCGCGATGACGTCCACGACATCGCTGAGCGAACCGAGGCCCCTCAGATCGGGTTCGGCCGTCGACCAGGCGGCGAGCCGATCCCCCGACCGGCGCTCGGAGGCGATGTGACGCCACTCGTCGACGAGGGCGGCACTGAGTTCTCTGCAGGCCATGTGCTTCATGGCCCGACCGTGAGGTCCGCACCTCTACAGCCAGCTCACCGCCGATCTCTCGTTCATCTCTCCGCCGGAGATTCTCCAGAGGAGAATCTCTCCTCCATCTCTCCGCGCCCCTTGACCTGCGACTTTCAGCAGATCTCACTAGCGTCGGACAAGATGTCAACCGTTCGCACCGGTGCCGCCGAGGTGTGCGATCCTCGTCTCATGGCTGCCGGTCCCAAGTTCATTCGCTTCTTCTGGCCGGTTCTCGCGTCCATCCGCGAGCTCGGGGGATCCGCCAAGCCTCGGGAGGTCGTCGATCTCGCGCTCGACAAAGCCGACATCGGGGACGACGAGCGCGCAGAACGAACCAAGAGCGGATCACTCCGCGTCGACAACCAGGTTCACTGGGCGCGGAACTACCTCGTGTGGGCAGGCCTACTCGACGGCTCCACACGAGGCGCATGGAACCTGACACCAGCCGGCTGGAACCTCGATCTCGAGGCCCAGGACCACGCGGCAGCCCACGAGCTGTTCAAGAAGGTACGCCGGGACAAGAAAGACGAGTGGGGCCAGAACGAGCCCGAACCAGAGGACGACGACCCCGCCGAAGAGCCCGAGGTCGAAGCTCTCAACGAGGAGGAGTCTGAGGAACTCGCCCTCACCAGTGCACTTCGCACGACTCTGCAAGGGCTCAGCCCTGCGGGATTTGAGAACCTCTGCAAGAGGCTCCTGACGCAGCTCGGGCTGGTGCAGCTCCGTACGGTCGGCCAGGCAGGCGACCGAGGAATCGATGTAGAGGGCCATCTCAGAGTGAGCGCCGTTGTCTCGTTCCGCGTCGGCGTCCAATGCAAGCTCTACGCAGACGGCAACAAGGTCGTCCCTCGCCAGATTCGCGAGTTCCAGGGCGCGCTCGGGCCCTTCGATCGCGGCATCTTCATGACGACGAGCGTCTTCACCCAGCAAGCCGAGGAGCAGGCCACCTCACCTGGCTACAAGCCGATCGACCTGATCGACGGTGAACGTCTCATCGAGCTCCTCCAGGAGCATCGCCTCGGCATCCGACAGATCACAGTCGTCGACGACGCCTTCTTCGCACCGTTCAAGTAGCCCGACGCCCTGCGCCCCTCTGCCAGAGCAGGTTCGTGTCACACCCCTGGTGGACGCTCTCTACTTTCACGCGCGAGGAGATCGAGTGCTGCTCCACCGACGACACCCGGCCAATGCCAGCGTCCGTGATGCGATCCAGTACCTGGCGTCGGCTTGTGACGGGGCCTTCCGCCGCGATGGCCACGGCTTCGCACGCGAGCACGTCGACCTCGGCCATCACCTCGCAGCGTGCAGACACTGGGGGCCGCGACGGCGCCGAACCGCCCGGAAGCTGGTCAGGATCTACCAAGGCCAGCTCGAACGGGCGGGCTTCGACCCCAACCAGGTCCTTGGCGTCGCTCGGCCAAGGACCATGCATTTGTGGCGTGCCCGATCGTTGACTCCTGGCTGGGCAGCAGACCCAACGGGCGTCCACCAGCGACGCTACTGGAACGGTGCTCGCTGGACGCAGCAGGTCGCCTAGAAGCCAACCGGGTCGACCCCTCCGGGCACGGCCAAGCCGACCTCCTCGGAGTCGTCCGAGAGGATCGGTGGCAGCTCAGCGATCGGGTGCGATGATGGTGCGATGCGATCAGTGCGTTGCCGGCCCCATCTGAGCCAGCGAGGGGACGGGTGAGGGGTGGCGAGTGAGATCGAGGCGCTACTTGCCCGGGTCGATGATCCCGCACTGCGCCAGGACCTGAAGACGCAATTCGATCGATTGCGACAGAAGCGCCAGTTCGGACTCGTCTTCGAGGAGCACCTACCCGAGCGCGTTCTCCTCCACCAGCACCAGATCCGGCGAGGAACGAAGGCGGTCCGCCGGTCAGCGCAGGGAGACGAGCCGTGCTTTGTCGCAGCCGTAGAGGGCGGCATCGCTACCGTCCACGGTGCAGACGGCGAGCTTCGAGAGGTCAAGACCAGCGACCTGATAGCAGTTGCCGAGTTCGGAGAGCCAGTGTTTCCCGGACTCGAGCGCCTGGGCTCGATCGAGCGGGGCGGCGACAAGCCGGCTCATGTCGTGGTGAAGGGCGAGAACCACCACGCACTCGAAGCACTCCAGTTCACCCACGCCGGCAAGGTCGACTGCATCTACATCGATCCGCCGTATAACACCGGCGCGAGAGACTGGAAGTACAACAACGACTACGTAGACGGTGACGACGCGTACCGACACTCGAAGTGGCTTGCCATGATGCAGCGACGACTGCTGCTAGCGAGGGAACTTCTCAACCCGGCGGACTCGGTCCTCATCGTTACGATCGACGAAAAGGAATACTTGAGGCTAGGGCTATTGCTTGAGCAGCTCTTCCCTGAGGCACGCCTCCAGATGTGCAGCACGCTGATCAACCCTGCTAGTGCTCAGCGGTCAGGAGCCTTCGGTCGCAACGATGAGTATCTGTTCTTCGTCATGCTGGGCGAGGCTGCTCCGCAGCGACTGAAGCTCCCGCGAGAGTGGGCATCCGCTCGCGGCAGAACACACACTGGCAACATCCGGTGGGACCTTCTGAGGCGATCAGGCCGCACCAATTCCTCGCGTGCTGATCGACCAGCGCTGTTCTATCCGATCTACATCGACCCGGCGGTTCCAAGCATCGCCGAGGTAGGCGAACCGTTGGCCGAGGGGGAGCACTCAGCACCAAGCCGAGCCGGGCTCGTCGCGCTCCTCCCTATTCGGCAGGATGGCTCAGAGGGCAACTGGCAAGCCTCGCCAGCGACCTTGCGAAAGAGGATCGATCAAGGGCGTGTTCGTGTCACCGGTTCAGCCGAGAAAGGCTACACCATCTCGGTTTTGAAGGACGGAGAGTACAAGAAGATCCTGCGCGGCGAGTTTGAGGTCAAAGGTCACCGTCGTGACGGATCCATCCTCGTTGACGACATCGACACAGATCAGGTTTTCACGGTTCCGTCGACGCAGTGGCGCATCACTGGACACGACTCCACCCAGTACGGAACTCGGCTTCTCAACCAATTCCTGCCCGGGCGAGAGTTCCCGTTCCCTAAGTCCCTTTATGCCGTCGAGGATGCCGTCAGGTTCTTCATGGCCGACAAACCTGAAGGAGTGTTGGTCGACTTCTTTGTCGGCTCCGGCACCACCGTCCACGCATTGATGCGGCTCAACAGACAGTACGGAGGGAATCGGAGAGCGATCGCGGTGACGAACAACGAGGTCTCGGCGCGCGATGCACGAGCCCTGGCCGACCGCGGCTTTCGTCCCGGCGACGCCGAGTGGGAGGCGCAAGGCATCTTCGAGCATGTCACCCGACCACGCGTTGAAGCAGCTGTCCGCGGCGTAACTCCCGAAGGCGATCCGGTCAGAGGGGACTACAAGTTCATAGACGAGTTCCCGATGGCGGAGGGCTTCGAGGAGAACGTCGAGTTCGTCGAGCTGACCTATCTCGATGCTGAAGAGATCGAACTCGACATGGCGTTCACCAGCATCGCTCCACTGCTGTGGATGCGGGCCGGGAGCCGTGGCCCGGTGATCGAGGAGCGGACCGATCCAGCGGGCGACCCCCTGCCCTACGCCCTGACTGGCGTCTACGCCGTCCTCTTCGACACAGACGAGTGGCGCTCGTTTGTCCAGGAGTTACCCGAGACCGTGGGCACCGTCTTTGTCGTGACTGACTCAGCATCGGTGTTCGCCGGAGTCGCCAGCGAGCTGCCTGATGGCCTTGATGTTGTGCGGCTCTACGAGAACTACCTCTCCACGTTCGCTATCAACCAAGGCGGGCGCCGGTGAAGTACGAGCTGTTCGACTACCAACGTGCGGCGGCGATGGATTGCCTCCAGCGCCTGGACTGGGGCCGGGCCGACACCGATCGCGGCCAGCTCACATCGTTTGCTCTCTCCGCCATCACCGGATCGGGCAAGACCGTCATCGCCACCGCCGTCATCGAGGCAATGCTCCACGGCTCGGCCGACCTCGAGGTCGAAGCTGACCCCAGAGCGACCTTCCTCTGGGTCACCGACGACCCGGCGTTGAACAACCAGACGCGCAACAAGATGCTGCAGGCATCTGACCTCCTCCAGAACGCGCGCCTTCGAGTCCTCGACAACGACTTCCTCGACGCGGAGCTGGCGCCGGGCCGGGTCTACTTCCTCAACATCCAGAAGCTCTCGAAGAATGCCGGTCTCGCCCAGGGTGGCCGCAACCTTCGACAGCACTCGATGTGGGACGTGCTCACGAACACGATCAACGGCGACCGAGCCGACCTCTACCTCGTTCTGGACGAGGCACACCGCGGCATGAAACCCGCCCGGGATCGGAAGTCGATCGTCCAGCGGATCATCAGCGGCGAACCCGGCTCAAATCCTCCAGTTCCTGTCGTGTGGGGCATCTCGGCGACCATCGAGCGCTTCACCTCAGCGATGAAGGACATCTCGGGCCGCACCGAGTACCCCTACGTCCAGGTCGACATCGACAAGGTCCGGGCCTCTGGTCTCGTCAAGGACGAGATCGGCCTCGACGAGCCCGACGAATCAGGAACCTTCGGCACGACGCTGCTCCGGGAGGCCGTGACATCGCTGCGAGACTTCGAGCAGCGCTGGTCGGCCTATTCCACCGCGGAGAACGAGCCCGAAGTCCTCCCGATCATGGTGGTCCAGGTCGCCGACAAGTCCACGCCGGACAAGCTCGCTGAGCTGCTGACCGTGATCGAGTCGGAGTGGGGCAGCCTCCCCGCAGAGGCGGTCGTCCACGTCTTCGGCGAACACGAAGCGATCGACCTTCCAGGACGAACGTTGCGCTGGGTTCCGCCCGAGTCGATCCAGGCGGACACCGACATCCGAATCGTGTTCGCGAAGGAAGCGATCTCCACGGGCTGGGACTGCCCCCGAGCCGAGGTCCTGTACTCCGAACGCCCTGCCAACGACGCCACCCACATCGCGCAGGTCGTCGGGCGCATGGTGCGCCAACCCCTCGCCCACCGAATCGCAACCGACGACGCCCTGAACACGGTCACCTGCTTCCTGCCGAACTTCAACCGCACCGCTCTCGGCGTCATCAAGGCTGAGCTCGAGGGACGGTCGGGTACCGCCGATGCCACGACCGGCGCCGATGTTGTCCGAAGGCCCAAGGTCTTCGGACGGTCCTCCTCGGTGCCCGAAGAGGCGTTCGAGCTGATCGGCACGTTGCCGAGCATCCCAGCACCCGACACCCTGGTCAGCCCGCTCCGGCGAGCCCGCACCCTGGCGAAGCTGCTGACCGACTCTGCCCCCGGTTCAGCTCTCCTCCCAGGCGCAGGCGCACAACTCACGAAGCTGCTCAACGCTCGGCTCGATGGACTGGCCGCCGAACACGCCGACGAAGTCGCAGCCAACGTCGCCGACCTGAAGACCACCGACATCCACCGCTCGCGACTCGGGGCAGACGGGAAGGAACTCCCCGCAACGACTCGCCAGATCGCCACCCACATGGCCGACCTCGATCGCGACACCCGGCGGGTCATCAATTCGATCAAGGAGGGCGCAGGGAAGGACTACTACAAGCACCGGGCCACCAAGGCCGGCACCGGCGCGGACCGGCTCGAGCTGCGAGTCGAGATCGCCGCGCTCCTACGGATCCCGGCGGTCGTCGCGTCACTCGATGCCAAGGCCACCGAGTGGGTACGAGACCAACTCGACCAGTTCAAGGTCGAGATCGCCAACACCACCGGTGCCCGTCGAGATGGATTCCGGCGAGTCCAAGAACAAGCGCTCACCCCCGAAGCCGTGACCGTCGATCTCCGGGACAACCTGTCAGTTGCCACTGTTGACGCAGACGGCAATCCGCTACCCCTCTTCGGCGGCCACATCTACGCCGACGAGGACGGCAACTTTCCCGTCAGCTCGGCTTCCTCTTGGGAAACCGAGGTCATCGCCACCGAGATCGAACGCCCGAGCTTCGTCGCTTGGTACCGCAACCCCTCACGGGCGACGCCAGCAGCCCTACGAATCGCGTATCAGACCGACGCCGAGGCCTGGACGTCAGTGCAGCCCGATTTCATCGTCGTCTCGCGTCGCGACGACGGGAGCCTGGGCGCCTCTATCGTCGATCCGCACGGGGACTACTTCGCAGACGCACGAAACAAGCTCACCGCCCTCGCCCACTACGCCGAGACCCATGGCGACCGGTTCGTCCGCATCGAGTCGATCTCGAAGACAGCCAGCGGGCTCCGATCCCTCGATCTCAAGGACCCCGCCGTTCGTGAACTCGTCCGGGCCTTCGAGGGAGCAGAGATCGCATCCCTCTACGACTCGGCGCTCTCTGCCCTGTACAAGGCGCTGAGCTAGGTTCCCGCATCCTCGAGTGCGAGCCCGAGCCGCTCGCTCAACTCCATAGCGAGATGTGCCGGCATTGCCGTCACCCGCCGATCCACGATGTCCCGAAGAAGCTCGGGTTCTACGTCGAAGCCTCGGGCGACGACCTCGATCGGGTCGCCGGTCTCGATCATCCAGCGGAACAGGAACATGCGGATCGGGTCGGCATCGACCATTGGCTCCGGCAGGGGGCCTGGGTTGGCGTACGGCCGGAGCCGCTCAGCCAGATCTACTTGCTTGCGGCGCCATCTCATACCGTGAGCCTCCCGTCGGTGTCGCAGATCGGCCACTCCTTGGAGCCGATCCGATGCTGGACGATGGCGGTGTGGTCCCCCACCCGCCAGAGCGATCGACCCCTCGCCAGTTCGGGGAGGATCCTCGCCTCGACGGCGGTCAGACCGAGCAGGCTCGTCGCCTCCGGCACCTGGTCCGACGACTGCCGGAACAGGATCCGCGTCTGGGTGTCGGCGAGGAGACCCATCGAGACCTTCGCCGCCGAGGTGCCGTCGTCGGTCTGGGCTCGAAGGTCGGAGATGCGGTGGGCGACCGAGATGTTTGCCACTCCGTAGGCACGAGCCAGCTTCTGGCACGACTGGTAGTACTTCGCCACCCGCTCCGAGCCGAGGAGCGCCCAGATCTCCTCGAGCACCTGAACCCGTCTCGGCACGTCTTCGCCCTCGGGCGCGGCGAGCAGAGCTTGGAGCCAGCCGGTCGCGGCGATCATGACGACGGTGAGCGCCTCGGGGTCCTGATGGACGGCGGAGAGGTCGATCACCACTCCCCGACCGGACCAGTCGAGGCTCACGGTCGAGGGGCCGTCGAACATGCCTCGGAGAGGGCCGTCGAGGAGCTTGCCGAGACCGTGGCGTACGTCGGCGATCTTCCGAGCTAGGTCACGGTTCGTGTCTTCCGCTGATCGCACCAGCATCTCGTCGGTGGGGTTGGCCAGTAGGTCGACGACGTCTCGCAGCGTTGGTTGGGAATCGCCTTCGGCATCGGTGACGATGTCGATCACCCACGACAGCGCAGCCTCTTCGGTTGCCGTCAGCTCCCGACGGAGCATCGAGGACGCCAGCGCTGCGGTCATCTGCGTGCGCCGAGCCCGTAGCTCGTCGGTCGAGTCGACGTACGGGCCGGCGTCGAGCGGGTTGAGTCGTGTCCGCCCGCCGGGGAACAGAGCCAGGCGTGTCAGCCCCAGCGCGTTGGCCAGCGGTCCGTACTCGCCCTTGGGGTCCAAGATGGCGCACCAGCGAGGCTTGCCGTCGGAGCCGAGCAGGCCCACCATCCGGTAGAGCATCGTCTTCACCGCCGAGGACTTCCCCGCCCCGACCATCCCGAGCACCAGGATGTTGGGACTCGTGATGACGCCGTCGGTGTAGAGCTGGAACGGATCGAAGTGCCAGGAAGACCCCCCGGCCGAGACGTCCTCGCCGATGTACACACCACGTGGACCGAGGCCTTGGTCGGCATGGAACGGATACAGGGCACAGGTGTGTGCCGTCGTCGCTCGGTGGCGGGGGATGCGTAGGCCGGGAGCGAACACGGCGCCCCCGATTCCCTTCTCTCTCGACCGCTTCGTGTCGACCGCAGCGCTCGGCGTGTGTCGACTGGTGTCTCGCATGTCAGAACCCCTTCGGTGCCAGGCCACGGGCCAGTGGAAGCACGGCGGCGACTGCCTGGTCGTGACGGCCGTGCAGCGGGCGGAGCTCGAGGCCGACCGACGCCGCCACCTGGGTGATCTCGTCGGTGGCGGCTTCGAGCTCGGTGAGGCTGGCGGCGCTGACGCAGACCACCCCGGCGTAGAAGAATTCGCCGTAGCCGGCGACCAGCTCCTCCTCCCGCTCCTCAACGGCGCGGGCCGCTCGGCGATGCTGGGCGCCGACCCGGAACCCCTTCTCGGCTCGCTGTTGCGAGTCGGACTCGATCTTCGCTGCCTCCCGGGTGATGCTGCGCTGAGACTTCGAGCGCGGCACCGGTTCGAAGAACACCGACACGGTCCGTACCGAGCCGTTGTAGAGCATCAGGTCGCTCATCCAGCGGGCGGGGACGTCGAGCCGAGGCCACTCGGCCACGTACAGGCCCCGGTGCCAGGCGCCGTCGGTGTGCCACGCCGTCCACGTCGACTCAGCGGCGATCGGTCCTGCGTTGGTGAGACTCACCTCCCCGGCGGTGTCAGCCAGGGAGCGGCCCCTCCCGTCGAGGGCGGCCCGACACGACGGGTCGAGGCGGAGCCGCATCGCCCGGGCCCACTCGCCGGGCGACAGCGGGGCCGAGACCAGCAGCCCGGCACCCTCGAGTCGTTGGGCGAACAGCTTCATCTCGCTGAGGAGCAGCTCGACCGACGCCTTCACCCGGTCGCCGTTGTGCCTCTTGCCGACCTTGACCTTGCCGGAGTGGATCGTCACGGTCACGAGGACCTCGTGACGAGTCGACCTGGAGCCGGCTTCGTTGAGGAGCTGTTCGTAGGCCTGGCGGACGTCGTGGAGAGGGTTGTCGTCGAGATGATCTCGCAGCCAACGGCGATGCTCTTCGAGCCCGGCCGGCGCTGCCCATTCCGACCATCGGATGCTGACGACCGGGTTCCGTTCGGTGATGAAGGCCTGCAGCGCCGTTCCCCACCGGGAGACCAGCCAGTCCTGTTCGGACTGATCGATGAGTGCGAACTGGCGGCCTGCGACCCGGAGCGTCGCTGCGTACGTACCGACCTTGCGGTCACGGCTCACGGCGATGTCGGCTCCCGGTGGGCCGAGGCCGAGCGGGCCGGGGTCAACCACGAGGACGTCCTGGTCTGCGAGCACCGTGGGTGCCGCGCGCTCGTCCCCACCGAGCAGCGGGACGACCGAAAACCACTGACCTTGCCCACCCCGGCGCTGGCGGAGGTAGCGGGCCCCTTGCGGGGCGAGCTCGACTGCCGAGGCGCCGTGCATCCGGAACAACCCGAGGACCGCGCCGAGCAGGAGCACGGCGACGCCGGCAGGTACCGACACCATCACCATCAGGGTCGATCCGATGACGACACCACCGGCGACGAGGGCGAGTTGGACGAGGCCGAGACCGAACATGAGCCCAGTCCGGTCTGGAGGAGACAGGCGGTAGAGCCGCCCAGGTGAGGGTGTGGCGGTCGAGGTCACGGTTGACTCCTTCGAAGACGGGCCAGGGTCTGTGGCTGCGCGGAGTCCGGCATGGCCGGGGCTGCCGGTGAACTTGGCTGATCGGCTTCGATCTCGACGACGCCGATGCCGGGTGACCCACCGACCGGAGTCGCCGTCAGGACGAGCTCGCCAGCACGAGTGGATCCGCCGCCGTGATCGGCGCTGTCCGAAGCCCTCGATCCCGTGGTGGAACCACCGCCGTGGGACGGCGAGCTGGAGTTGTCTGCGTCATCGTCGTTGTTTGCGTTTCGGTCCGACGGGTCGGTGCTCCGCTGCGTGGCGCCTGCGGTCGCCCCCGTCGCCGTGGTTGATCCACCGCCGCCGGCGCCAGAGGTACCTCCACCTCCGTCTCCGGACGGTCCGCCAGTTCCACCACCCGATCCACCGGCGCCCCCGGAGCCGCTACTGCCACCGTTCCCGCCCGATCCACCACCGCTACCAGAAGCGAGGTGGCGGAGTCCGGCGTAGGCGAGTCCACCGCCGACGACTGCGGCACCGACAGCCGCTCGTTCGGCCCCGGCCGCCGAGGTTGCGCTCTCGACCGCTGGGATGATCTTGAAGATCATCCACGGCATGAAGGCGGTCATCAGCATGATCGCAGCGCCGACGAGCATGGCCGACAGGTCCGCTTCGCCGGAGGCGACATCGGCCGAGCCCATGGCTTCGGCGCCGAGCCGGAACGAGACCGCCATGGCGAACTTCGACACGATGAGCGCCACGGCCACCTCGGCGCCCCGCCGGGCGATGCCCCTGGTGCCGGGGTAGGCCCGAGTCACCCAGGTGATGGGAGCGAAGGCGATCACGATGTAAATGAGCGCCGCTCGCACGAGGAGCTGGATCCACACCAGCACGGCCCCGATGATGAACAGCAGACCGAATAGGATCCCGAGGAGCCCGGCGACGCTGAGTTGCTCGACATCGGTCAGCGACTCACCGAACGCGGCGAGCTGTTCGCCGTCGCTGCCGAGCAGTGTCGCCGAGGCCTCGTCGACCATCGCCAGCAGAGCGGAGGCGACGACGACCGTGAGCGCGGTGGCGAGGAATGCGACCGGCACATCGATCAACGCGGCTCGCCACATAGTCGAGAACTCGCCCGCTGCCATGGCTCGGATGAGCGACAGGAACAGGAATACCAGGACGAGCGATCCGGCGATGACCGACGTCATGGTCGTGACCGTGGATCCGCCGTCGCTGGCGAACCAGCCGCCGGCAAGGTCGACCCTGGTCGAGTCGCCGTTGAATGCACCGGCAAGGGCGCTGGTGATCGAGGCAACGGCTTGGGCGATCAGCCCGAAGATGAACTCGATGACGTACTCGACGATCGCCTGGCCGGCGTCCTCGGCGAGTCCACCGAAGAAGCCTCCGACGCCACCGATGATGTCGCCCGGTCCGGGCAGGTCGACTCCGGGGATGTCCATCAGCTGAGCCCCTCGTCGCTGTAGCCGTCGAGAAGCAGCTCGAAGTCGACCGCAGATGCCGACGCGGGCTGCGTGCCACGGCCCGGGGTTGGGCCGCGCTGTGAGTTGAAGGCGGCGATCTTCCAGGTGCCGGCCTCCCAGCGCATGCGGTAGCTGGCCGTACGCCAGTCGTCGACGACTGCGTCGCCGACCATCGTGATCGCCAGTGCGTACCAGACCGAGACGAGCCAGTCGTCGCCGTCAGCAACGCTCCGTACCTCGATGGGAGCCACACGCAGGATGACCCCACCCGGGACGGTCTGGGTGAGCTCCATCATCTTCTGCTCGGTGTCCGCGCCGAACTCCTCAGCGAAGTCAGCGGTTGCGATCGAGCGCTGCACGGCGGCAGCTTCAGCGGGTGTGAGCGCCACCGCCTCCTCGGTCAGCTCGAGGTAGGCGACCGCCGCGGCTCGTGCCCCCGCCTCGTCCTGCCGGAACCGAAGGTCGTCGTCGATTGGGTCCGTCTCCGAGGGGCCGGAGGCGGCTATCGGACGTTGCTCGGGGATCTCGCTCGAGACCTGAGAATGGTCTGTCGGTTCGGGTTGGTGAGCGGCGGGCGCCGGAGTGTCGTTGCCGTCAGCGGTCACGACCGACCAACCGACACCGAGGGCCCCGATGAGGAGAAGGGCTGCGGTCCACTTGATCGCTCCTCTCATCAGCTGATGCCCGAGAGGGTGTTGACGATGGTGGCGGCGAGGCCGACAAGGATGGCACCGGCCATGCCACCGAGGGCAAAGGTCTTGCCGCGGGAGGCGCCCATGGAGTGTCCGTTGGCGTGGCTGAGTCCCCACACCGCGCCGCCGATCAGCAGCGAGGCCAGGGAGCCGGCGAGCCCGCCCCAGGCGAGCCAGCCGAGAACCTGTTGCCAGAAGGCGGCGCCGGGGAGCCCATCATTGCTGGGCGTGACGTCGATCTGGGCGAGAACGTTCGGGAGTGTGAAGAGATATCGCACGTCGGGCCTCCTGGGTCTGGGTGACGTGCCCCATCTGTGGCCCGGCCGCTCGCCTCATTGGGACAGGCGGTCTCCGATTCCTCGCCGACGATCGGTGTCCCAACGGTGGTCTGCCGCGGGCCACAGAAGAGTCATGGACACCAACGACGAACCCACCGCACCTGGCGGCTCGGTCATCGACCTCGCTCCCATCTCGAGCGCGTGCCGCGATCTCGTGGCCTGGTACGACCGTCAGCTCGCCGGAGAGCAGCCCAAGGTCACCGAGCTGGAGAACATCGTGACGGCCATGAAGGCACTCCCAGCGCTCCCGGGCCGCCTCGGCCGCGACATCGACCTTGTCATCACCGGCGGCGACGCCAGCTCACCGGGCGAGACGGTCGGCGCCATCGAGCGACTCCGGCTCGTCGCCAGCCACAACCCTCCTCCGCCCACGCCAGCGCCCAGACCCAAGCCGAGGGATCGCGAGCGCCGAACCCGACGACAGCGCCCCGCCAGACACGAGCAGGAACCGTTGCCCGGGTTCGATGGTCCATCGGAGGAGGCACTCCAATGGCCTTCTTCGTAGCGGCCGGCATCATCTCCGACGAGATCGTTCGCAAGGAGACCCGCAACGGTGTCCTCGCCACCTTCCGGCTCGAGACCGGAGCACCCAACAACCGACGACTCTGGATCGACGTCGAAGCCTGGGGCCAGCTCGCCGGCACCGTCGCCCACCACGGCTCAGTCGGACGCGGGGTGCTCGTCAGCGGTCGTCTCACCTACAAGACTTGGCGCGACCGAGAGACCGGCGAGTCCCGCCACCGCTACGTCGTCACGGCGCTCGACGTCGATCTCCTACGCGAAGGACCGGAGCCCGTGCTGCTGCCCTCTACGGTCGTCGTCGCAGGCACGGTCGAGACCCTCTACCCCGAGCGACCGACGAAGCGTGGCGTCATGCATTCCTTTCGCTTGGCAGCTGGCCGAGCTGGTTCGAAGTCGGGTCGCCTCTGGATCGACGTTGAACGCTGGTCGCCCCACACCGAGTCGCCGCTCGACGTCCAGGTACACCAGGCGGTCTCCGTGAGAGGGCATTTGGACTACCGGCCGGACGCCCCTGGCAGAGAGCGCGGCATACGCCTTCAATCAGCAGATGTGGTCCCGAGCCTTCCTGCTACGGGACAGACGACAGTCCGCGATTAGGACCGACGCGCCAGCAGGTCCTTCACCCTTCTCAGCAGCAGCCAGAACACCTCGTACTACGGAAGGGCTGCAGCGAGGAACCCCAGAGCTGATGCAGACGATCGGCACGCGAACTCTGCGAGGTCCAGTGGGATCTGCCGTGGGGTTGGCCCTGAGCCGTGACCACCATGTGCGTTTCGAATGCGCGACGGCCCCAACACGGCTTGGTCGGCCTCCGCAATGAGCACGCCAGCCTTCGCAAGCAGATCGAACAAGGGTCTGGCGGTCTCCTTCCCAGTCAGCGGGACCCCATGCTCGGCCGCGAGCACCTTCATTGCGCTCTCGACTGACTTGGCTGCTTCCTCAATCGCGTCCTCGAAGTCTTTCGAGGTTCCCTTCCGAAGGTGAGCAAGAGCCGCTTCGAACTCCGCTCGCGCTCCAGCGAGTCGCGCATCGCCCAGAGCGTCAAGCGCGGGCCGGATCACAACCTCGTGAGCTGGACGGTCACCGTTCCACTCCACGAGACGCGTTTCGCCAGACACTCGGTAGAAGACCCGACGATGCTCGAAGAGGCGGTTGATCTCTGCCGACGCCTCTTCGATCTCCCGCCAGTAGCTCCCTCGCGCCAGCGCGTCTTCGATCACATCGAGAAACAGCGGTGCAGGTATCGCAGACAGCGCCGGCTGTGCGTCGTAGTTGACACCTGGGGCAAACACCATCCTGTGTCGCTCGCTTGCGAAGTGCCTCTCCATGGCCGAGGCGAACGTCGTCTCGTGCTCAGGCCCGAAGCGGGCAGTGATGTCGTCGCCGATCTCCTGCCACGTCGCCCAGCCCTCTCGCCGCATCATCGTCTCCCACAGGTCGGTGGGACTTGCGAAGTAGCTGAGCGTGCTGAGGATGGACATCCGCACTCCGACTGGGATGTCCGGACCGGCCTCCGGTGGGGGCGGGTGGTTCCGCTTAGAGAAGACCATCTGACGATGCTACCGATGGCACCCCTACGTGTTTCGGGAACCGCTCGCCCTACTCGACGCCGTGAGCTGATCGAACAGCGCCTGGGTCTCTGGCTGGACTTCCTCTGCGTAGCCGTAGGACTCCGCTGCTCGCTGAGCCTCCTGGAAGGCCTGGACGATGCCGTCACGGTCTCCGGCCTCGTAGGCGGCCTGCATGCGCATCCGATACAGCGACTCCTGGCCCTCGACGATCGTGAGGCCCTTGCGAGCAGCCCAGCGGGCGAGGTCGCAGTCGCCAGCGGCAAGCGCGAGTTCGCCGCAGCGGTGGGCCGCGTCGACGAGGGTCGTCTCGATGAGCGTGTAGATCGTCGGCTCCCGGAGCAGCCACGCGTAGGCGCTCGGTGGGGCGTCAGCAGCGATGTGGCCGTCGATGAGTTCGCAGGCGGCCTTCAGATAGGCGATCTCGTCGGCCTCCGGTGCCCCCTTGGCGGCAGCGACGAGCGCCTCGACCCGGTGCCAGTCCATGCCGACTTCGTCGCTGACGACGTAGGTTCCGCTGTTGCGGGCCGAGTCGAGCCGTGCCGTGCCCTCAGCGTCGATGCCGAGGAGGGTCCGCACCTTGGTGATGGCGTTGTCACCGGCAGCCCGGCTGTTCGACCGAGGCCAGAACTCGTCGCGGAACCGCTCGCTCGACACGCTGCGGTGGAAGGTGAGGTAGACGATGATCGCCTCGAGCTTCGCCGAGGCCGAGTCGGTGAGTCCATCAACGGTGGGCTTGCGACCGAGGATCTTCACTTCGACCGGCCGGGGTTCCATGATCGCGGCGATTCGGTCGAGCGCTTCCTGGCTTGGCTCGGCGGCTTCGCCTTCGGCGATCGGTGCTTCAGGTGTCAGGTCGATCACGGCGGGGGCCGAGCCATTGCTCGTGCCGTCGGACGACTCTGCGTGATCGGCGCTGCGGATCTCCTCGGCCCATGCTTCGGCTGGCGGGCTGGTGGATGTGTCGGACGCGTTGGCGATCAGGTGGTCGACAGCGTGCAGGTCCGCCGCTGCGAGTGAGACGGGCACGAAGCTGATGCCGAGCGGTTCGATCGTTCCGGTGCCGGCTTCGAGAGCGATCCGGTGCTCACCGGCGAGAGGGTGAGCCGAGATGACCGCGAGGGGCGAGTACGCCAGGTCGGCGATTGGAGCGAGGTGCTGGGCGACCCCGGCCAGCTCTGCCCCAGGCCCGATGACGACGACGGTCGGGTGGTAGACCTCGCCGTGAGCGACCCGCTCTTCGTAGGGGCTCCGCTGAAGCGACGAGGCGATCCGCTTCATGTGCTCCCCTGCCTCGGCGGCCCAGGCGACCGGATCAGCCAGCACCGTCACGCGGCTGAGGTCGTCGTTCGAGAGCCCGTCGATCCCGATGGCGACGATCTCGCATCCGGTTCCCCACGGGGCGGCGCACAGTGCGGCGACCAAGCCTCGCTCGAAGGCGGCGACGTCCTCCACCGACCCTTCGATCGCTGTCGACCCGAGTTGCTCGAAGTCGAGCAGCAGATTGCCAGCATCGGTGGCGCCGACTGGGCACAGGGCGGGAGCGAAGGGGTGGGCGTCGTCGCCGAACGCGGCTTCCATCATGCGGGCGTCGAGGTCCGGGTCGAGCTGCCAGGCGGACTTGTCCGGGGTCGCGGGGACGAACCCGGCGACGGGCTCGCACGGCTCGTCGAGAAGCAGTTCGAGGCCAAACTGTCCAGCTCGGGCGGCGACGATCGCCGGGATCGCAGTGTCAGACTTCTCGAGCTGGTGGCTCAGGTATCGGTTGACCGCTGCCAGGTACCGGACGTCCTCGCCGTCCACGCTGATGGAACGAATCCGTCGCTCGAACGATGCCGCCTCGGGATCGGGCGGATCGATCGTCGTACCGGGTCGCCGACGGGCCGCTTGGATGTGGCGCAGCCGTCGAAGTGTGAAGAGCAGCGTGCCACCGAGCAGTGCGATGCCCCCGGCGACGACGCCGACCGGCTTCGCCGCGTCAAGTGCCCGATCGATCCTGTCTTCACCGGCGGCCGGTTCGGTCGCAGGAGCGGGTGCTGGCTCGGGCAGCGTCGACACGGCCGGTGCCGGAGCGATTGTCGGAACCTCGAACGGTGCAGGGCTCTCCTCGGGTGGAGCGGGTGATGTCGGGACGACTGGCGACTCGGAGGCCTCCAACGGCGCAGCTTCCTCCGGAGGGGCGCCCTCGCTCGGGACGATCGTTGGGTTGCCGTTCAGGTCGGGGGCGAGGTCCGGGCTTGGTGGCGGTGCCGGCAAGACGAAGCGCTGATCGGGGTAGATGAGGTTCGGGTCTTCCGGTGGCAGGAGCCGGTCCTCGTTCGCTGCGACGATCTCCGTCCAGTAGGGGGTCAGCTCGGCATCAGTCGGGGGGCGACCCCATGCGTCGGTCAGCGCCTCGTCTGCGATCGCCCAGAAATGATCGCCCTTCTCGACCACGACCTCCGACGACGCATCGTCGCCGATCTCAACCAACGACGTGGGCAGGGCGGCGTCGCTCGGCACTGCCAGGTTCCATCCGGGTCGGACCATGTCCGTCGACGCGGTGATCACCGTGCCGTCGCCCATTCGGCTTTCGACGTTCAGAGCCCGGATGTCCTTCCATCGCAGTCCGTCGCCGAGCAGGTCTTCGGCGATCGACCACCAGGTGTCGCCCTGGCGGGTCACATACCGCTGCGATGCGACGACTTCCTGCACGTCCGGATCGGGCACGTCGGCCGGGCCCTCGGCAGCTGCGACCGGGAGGTCGAGCTCGGCGGCGACGACCGGAATCGGAGCGAGGGGCGCGGCCATCGCGGGGCGGATCGGACCGACGGCGCTGACCAGCAGCGTGGTCCAGGTGGCGAGCTTCGCTGCGAGGAGCCGCACAGCTGGCAAGGTCGGGCTTCGGTGCGCTGCCTTGCCTCGGATGATCGTGACGTACTCGATCAGCGTTGCGACGGTGATCTGCGCCCACGCCACCCAGACGATGATGGCGATGAGCTTGAGGAGGAACGCGTCGGGGATGTCGCCGTCGCTCAGGTGACGCCCGATGGTCTCGAGCCCTGGCCACGCAGTCGGGAGGGGCCAGCCGACTACGGCGGCCAACCCGACTGGTAGGCCGATGAGAAGGCCGAGCGTGAGGGCGAGGCCGGCGAGGCCCTTGATGAGATCGGTGATTCGGTGCATGGCGTCCTCTACGTGCCGGTGGTTGCGGTGACGGACTCGGTGGCCGACACGGTCATGAGTCCTGGAAGGAAGGTGGGGTCGAGCGTGATGGTCACGGTCACGGTGACGTCGGTTCCGGTGACAATGACGACGCCGGTGTGGCCGTGCGCGGCCAGGTAGGCCTGTGCTCGTTGGATGGCGGCGGCAGGGTCGATGGCTGCGACACCACTCGTTCGGTAGGTGTCCTCGTCGATCATCTGGGCACCGGCGCGGGCGGCGTTGTCGGCGATGTCGCGCGCTTCGCTGAGTGCGCCGAGCTTGCGGCCGCCGTCGACGGCGAGGCCGGTCGCCATCAACAGCGCGAGCCCGAGCACGGCGAACAGGATCGAGGCTGCGCCCCGTTCGCCCGCCAGGGATGACGCAGCCCGCGTGGCTGAGGGTGCCCGGGTGGTCATGCGCCACCTCGATACCGGTCGACTACCTCGGTGGCCGTTGCCGTGAAGGCTCGGGACTCGGCGACGCCGAGGCTGCCGACGTCGGCGAAGGATGCGGTGCAGGTGATTGTCACGGTCACCTCGCCGCCGGGGCCGAAGCGAGCGAGGTCGACGGCGACGACCGGGGTTGGGCAAGACACTCCTGATCGGGACAGGTTGGCGACGGCGACGGAACGTGCGGCTGCGTCGGCCGCTGCCGGGGTGCCTTCGAGGCTGGCGGCTCTGGCCGCTTCCTGTGCGGCGCTGCGGACATCGTTCTCGGCCTGGACGACTCGTCCGCCGTAGACGGCGAGCGCAACGAAGCCGAGGAGCACTGCGGCCATGACGATGGCGAACTCGGTCGCGACCGATCCCCGCTCGTCGCTGCGCCACTGAGCCAGGCGGGTCATCGCTCGTCCGCCGGGATGAACCGTTCGATCGACCCCTGCGCCTGGGCCGAGACGCTCCATGATCCGAAGGGAATGATCGACGGAGCCCGGCCGGTAACCGTCGCAGTGACGACGCCGCTGGCGAGGTCTCTGGTGACGCTGACCTGAACGTCTCGCAGGTTGCCGGCTTGGGAGAGGATCGTGTCCGCCCCGGCGTAGCCCTCGGCGTCGGTCGCCGTTGCGACCTGTGCCGCGTCGACGGCTTCCTCAGCGGCCGTGTCGGCCGCTTGTTTGGCGTGCCAGAACAGGGCGACCTGGAACACCAGCATCACGGCGATGAGCATCACGGGCATGACGATCGCGATCTCGGTCGACGTGACGCCGGTTTCGCCACGCAAACGGCGGCGCGCCGAGTCGACGGTCGGTGCCCTGGTCGTCATCTTCGGCTCAGGGGGCCTGGACGGTGTCGGGGATGTTGTTGGCGTTGGACTGCGCCTTCGACATCAGGATCCCGGTGACCACGACGGCGATGGCAATCAAGCCGGCCATGACGACCGCCATCTCGGTGGAGATCGCTCCACGTTCGTCGCGCACGGCGACGCCGGCCTTGGTCAGGTTGTATTCGATGCCGAATCGCAGGAACTCGACGTGTGCTTTGAGCTGATCCATGGGATCGGTCCTCTCTGGTTTTGGGTCAGTTGGTGGCTGGGCGATCGTCGGGGCGGGGGTCATGGCTGCACCGCCGCGGGCGTGAAGGTGGTTGCGCCGCCGTCGGTGCTGATGGCGTCGATGGCGCCGAAGCCGATGAAGAGGGTGAGGCCGAGGACCATGACGGTGACCGGGACGATCATCTTCTCGGTGCGTGTCTCGGCGTTCGTCTCGATGTCGGCGGCCTGCTGGGCCCGGAGGGCGTCGGCCTTGGCGGCGAGAGACTGGCGGATCTTCGCCCCCTGCCCGCCGGCCAGACGGACAGAGGCAGCGAGCTCTTGGAGCTCGACGACGCCGAGGGTGGCGCCGAGCTCGTCGAGGAGATCCCACGGGGGGCGCCCGGTCAGTTCGGCACGGCGCAGTGCGAGGCGGATCTCGTCGAAGGCCCAGCCACCCCCGACGTTCGATGCCCCGGTGAGGGCGGTCTCGATGCCGCCGCCGCCGGCGAGGATGATGGTGACGAGATCGAGCCAGCTCGACAAGGCGTGACGGAACCCCTGGCGGCGTTGCTCGACCTGTTCAGCGAGTGGCAGATCGGGGTAGAGGAAGCCACCAGTTGCGAGGACGACCGCTGCAATCAGGGGCGCCACTGGCGAGACGCTCACCCCGCCTGCGGTGAGTCCTGCGTAGGCGAGCATCGGGAGGGCGAAGCCGGCCGTTGCGGCGAGGAGCTTCTCGTAGGCGTGGCGTTCGATGGGCTTGTCGAGCACTCGCAGCTGCTCGGCGAGCACCCCGCTCTCGGCGAGCCCGAACGCAGCCATGACCCGTGCGCTAGAGCGGCCGAGCCGTCGACGAAGGTCGTCGTGGGAGGGCGCGAGCGGTGTGCTGACTGAGCGCCCGGGTTGATCCAGGGCTCGGATGGCGACGACGAGCGGCACCGGTCGAGGGCGCAGCCCACGGATGATCAGGAGACAGCCGGCCCCGAGACCGGCGCCGATGAGCGCAGCGAACAGCGGACCGTTCATGACCGGCTCCCCGTGACGCGGTCCTCGGCTCGATGGCGGGCTGAGAATCGTTCGGGCATCTCGACCTGGCTGTAGTGGTTCATGAGCCAGGCGCCGCCGACGAAGATCGAGAGGACGAGAGCGAGCCAGAGCTGGCCGACAGCGGAGTCGTACACGTCGAGCAGCGGGCGGGAGAACAGGAAGAGGAAGACGATCACGAAGATGGTGACGCCGGTGACGATGCGGGCCGATGTCCTGATTCGTGCTCGGCCGACCTCGACTCGGAGGCGCATCCGCACATCGCCTCGAATGGACTCGGCGAGTCGGGTGAGGAGCGGCCCGAGGTCGCGGCTCTCCATCCGCACGGCGTTCGTGAGGGCTGCGACCACCATGTCGGCCGATGGGTGGTCGAGGTCGTCGCCGAGTCGGGCGAGGGCCTCGGCGAGCGGCATGTCGTCGAGGCGATGGACGAAGCGTCGCACCTCGGCGGCGATCGGACCCGGGGCCACCGCTGCGGTTGCGATGAGTGCCTGCTCAAGGCCGGCAGCACCGGCCATGTTGTCGCGGATGGTCTCGGTCCACGTAGCGATGGCTTGCGTTCGAGCGATGCCCGTCTCACGATCCTGCTTGCCGCCGAGCAGACGAGGTCCGGAGACCGCGAGCGCGAACCCAGCTGCAGCAGCCACTGGCCATCCGGTGATGGCGAGCACGACCAGACCAACAGTGGCCGCCCCGGCGATCCACGCGAGGCGACCGCTCCGGGCGAAGCCCCGGAGATCGATCACAGCCGGCGGGACTACTTCCCGGCCTCGGAGACCCTGGAAGATCAGGAGAACGCCGAGACCCACTCCGGCCGACAAAGCGGCGAACACGAAGGCGGCCATCAGCGCTCCCACCTTCCCGGTTCGTTCAACCATCGCCGGTCGAACCCGGCCTGTTCGAGGCGTTCGAGCCGGGCCGGGCTGAACGTGTAGCGGGGTGCCGCCCGACCGGTCTCGTCAGGGCCGTAGATCTCGTTGGTCGACACGAGGTCGCGGTCGGCGCCGGTCACTTCCCGGATCGAGGTCACTACACGCCGGTTGCCGGCGATCCGTGCGACGTGCACGATGGCGTCGATCCCCTGGGCAACGAGCATGTTGGTCGCCGCCGGGTCGAAGCGTTCCCGCGTCATGGCCAGATACATCTGGAGCCGCCCGAACACACCTTCGGAGGAGTCGGCGTGGACGGTGCAGAGCGTCCCGTCGTTGCCTTGCGTGCAGGCGAGCAGAAGGGTGAGGGACTCGTCGCCGCGTACCTCTCCGACGATCAGACGGTCGGGGTTCATACGTAGGGCGTTGATGGCGAGGTCGTTCATCGTGACTTCGCCGACTCCCTCGACGTTGGCCGGTCGGGCCTCGAGCTCGACCTGATCTGGATGGAGATCGGCGAAGTGGTGAAGACCGACTTCGAGGGAGTCCTCCACCGTGATGAGTCGCTCCTCGGGCGGGATCTCGTTGATGAGGCACCGCATGAAGGTGGTCTTTCCGGCCCCGGTGCCGCCGGCGATGATGAGGTTGAACCGCGCCCGGACCATCGCCTTGAGCAGGTGGTGCAGGGGCTCGTTGATCGTGCCGAGATCGATGAGCTGCTTGAGCCGGTTGATGTCGAAGTCGTGTCGCCGGATCGAGATCGCTGGTCGGTTGGCCAGCCAGGCGATGGCGTTGAGTCGATCTCCCGAGGGCAGTTGCAGGTCGAGACGGGGACTGGCCGGGTCCCAACGGTGCTCGGATCGACCGCGGCGAGCTGCGGTCTGGATGATCTCGATGAGGTGATCGTCACTGTCGGCGACGGGCTCGCCCCGGAACTTGGTGCCTCGCCGGTCGGTGAGCCAGACCGTGTCGTGGCCATTGATCACGATGTCGGTGATGTTGGGGTCGTCGATGTACTGCTGGATGCGGCCAAGGGCGAAGAGGTCGTTGAGGACCGATCGGGTGAGCTCGTCCCGTTCGGACTCGGTGGCGAGCGGCCGTCCACTGTTCATCGCCTCGGTGTCGAGGGCGTCGATCTGTCGAGCGATGATGTTGTGAGCGAGCATGCGACGGTCGTCGCCCCCGATGACGGAGCCGCTTCGCTGCTCCGCCTCAGCGACCTGCCGGCTGATCTCGTCGCCGACCCTCCGTCGGAGCTCCGCAACCTGAACGCGATCAGCGGCCATTGGAGGCTCCGTTCATCAACATCTCGAACGTCGCTCGGCTGATTCGCTTGTCGTCGTCGACGGCGGCCTCCGCCGCGGCCATCTGTCGGGCGACAGGGTGGTGCCGCTTCGCCAACGTCTCGGCGAGCGCACTGGCGCTCCGGGCCAGCGCCGATCGGCGAAGTCGGCTCCCGGCGGCGCCGCCTTCGAGGGCAGCGGCTCCACGGGGGTCGTCGGCGATGACGCCAGCGACGTCGAAGCCAAGCGCCTTGCGAACCTCGTCTGCGGAGTGAGGTGCCTGCCCGATGAGGACCCAGCTCAGTCGGTCGTCGGGGACCGGAAGCGAGCGGAGCCGATGGGCCCCAGGCTGGAGTTGCTCGACCGTCGGCCGGGCCACCATGAGGATCACGTCGGCGGCCCGAAGGATGTCCATGTTGGGGGCTTCGGTGCCGAGCCTGCCGATGTCGACGATGACGTCCAGGTCGGACTGTTCGGCCAGCCGGCTGGCGATCATTCCGGCGCTTCGGGCGAGGACCGAGGCCGCTCTGTCGGGGTTGTCGGGCCCGACGATCACGGGGAGTCCGCCCGGGAGGTGTTGGGCATGGCCCCAGAGAGCTTCGGGATCGAGGTGGCGTTGGGCAGCGACCGCGAAGGTGACGAGACCGGGCTCGAGCCCGAGTCCGTAGCGGAGCGCGAGCGTCCCGCCCGAAGCGTCGGCTTCGAGCAGCAGCTTGCGACGACCGCCGGATGTCGGCCAGGCAGCAGCGACCGCCAGCGCGGTGAGCGTCGAACCGGGTGAGCCCTTGGCGGAGGCGAAGCAGATGAGCGCCATGTCAGGACCCCGCCACTTGTACGAGCCGCACACGATCCTGCGAAGCCGCAGCGACGACGGCGTCGGCTTCGGTGGCTGCCATCGAAACCGAGACGAAGAGCTGGTTCTGGACCCCAATCGGGGTGACGTCGATGACCTCGGCGTCGGCGACCAGGACGATCTCGGTGGTGGCGTCGGTTCCCTTGGGTGTCTCGACGACGCGGACGCGGTCTCCGGGGGCAAGGGTGAGCGTGGGGTATTCGCCGGGATCGAGGGCGAGTCCCACGACCCCGTCGCCATCAGCGATCTGCGCCTGCTCGGCGAACAGATCACCCGACACGAGGGTCCCTGGCGCAAGGTCGACCAGCGCGCTGCGTCCGAGGACCTGGCCGGACTGGTCGCTTGGAAGAGCGTTGATCGCTTGTTCGCTGGCTACGTCCACCACCATGAGGTCGCCAGCGGTGATCTGCTGCCCGCGCTCGATCGGGTTTCGGACAGCGATGACGGGCTCACGATCGGAGGTCGAGGAGTAGAACCAGGTTCCGACGAGGGCAAAGAGGGCGACCACGAGCAGACCGAGGGTGATCTCCGGCCACTTGCTGCGAGCTGAGCCGTGGTTCGGTGGCTCGATGTCGAAGCGCGTCGGTGGTGATGAGCCGTTGCTGCTCGGCTTGGGCCGGGGTCGGAGTGTCGTAGTCATGGTGTTCCTATCTGCCGGTCTCGATTGCCTGGATCTCGGTCACGTCGAACGAGATCGGGGTGGTTCGGGAGAAGTCGCCGAAATCGCCCATGTCGTTGCCGTTGAGCCACCAGCGGAAGGTCCACGTGGTGGTGGCTGAGCCGGCCAGTCCCGTGCCGGCGGCGGTGAAGGTGTGTGAGCAGTAGGTGTCGTCGCTCGCCATGCCCGGCGTCCACGGGACGCCGGGGCCGTTGACGCACACGACGGTGGTGCCGTCGCCGGTGTCCCAGGAGGTCTCCACCGGGCGGGCCTGGACCACCACGGTGACAAAGCCCTGGGACTCCTCCTCCTCGACCGGCTCCCAGTCGTCGGTCACCCAGAGCCAGGTGCTCATGTTGACGACCGATGCCACCTCGCCCCACATGGGAGACGTAGCCGGGGTCGGGGGTTCGGGATCGATGCGGGCGGCGGCGATGTCACGCAGGGTCAGCGGATCGACCGGTGCGGTCGTGCCGATGACGAGAAGTCCCCAACCCCAGATCTCGACGAGGTCGGCGCCGTCAGCGCCTGCTCCCTGTTGGACATGCGTGCACTCGACCGTGTGCCAGACGTAGGTGACGGTCGGGTCGAGGCCTCGGGCGATGATGTCCTCGAGCAAGAGCTCGCCTTGGGGAGTGACGGCGGAGACGGTCGATCCCGGTGAGTACGGACGCCACTGGTCGCAGCCGTACCAGTTCCACACGAGAGCAGATGAGACAGTGATGTCGGGCCCTGAACCGGGCGTGTTGCCCCAACACGTGCCGAGGACGGCGCCGCCATTCTGGTCGATCGCCGCTCCACCGCCTCCGGTGTCGGGGCACGCTGGGGTGATCGGCAACGGGTTGATCGGTGCCGGCGGGCCCGGATCGGGCGGCGTCGGCTGCGCAGCGACGGGCGCGGCGACGAGTGTCAGCGTCGCCGTGACCGCCGCGAACGCGGCGGCTACACGACGGGCAAGCCCTGCGGTGTCGGTGCCGACTCGCATGACACGTCCGCCTGTCCCTGTACATCGGAGACCTTCCAGGCCCCGTCTTCGAGCAGCATCACCGCCGAGGTGAGGTCACGTTGGCCGTCCCGCACGGCCGGGATGTCGTCGAGACGCTCACCCGTCTCGACCACGAAGAGACCCCGGCCCGTGTCCTGCTCGCTGCAGTCGAGGATGGCGACCTCGGTGGCCGAGCGGACCTCGATGATCTCGGGGTGAGTTGTCGGCCGTCCGCGCAGGGCGAGGCCCCGATCGGCGTGATCGACGAGCAGCCCTTCGATCAGCTCGAGGTGGGCACCCGCCATCGTCTCGTCGACAAGCGGGCTCGACGGATCGGCCGGGTCCCAGAACTCGACCCGTGCGTCCCAATACGCCTCGTAGCCGGCGATCGCTTCGGTCGCAATCGCCGAAGGAACGCAGCCGATCTCGGAGTTGAGCGTGATCGACGTGATCGTCCAGTCCCCGTCGACCACCTCGGCCGTGCCCGAGTACCAGATCGTGGCGTTGCCGGCCTTGGGTGTCTCGAAGATGCAGTCGCTGACGGCAACCGTGCCGTCCGCATGGGGTTCCGTGACCGGGTTGTTCTCGAACAATCTCGGCGTGCTGGCGACGTCCGACGCCAGGGTCGGGTTGTAGATAGTGGCGAGCTGCTCGACTACGGATGGGCTGGCGACGACCAGCATCTCCTCCGAGGCAGCGTCGGGGTCGGACACCAGCTTCTCGGTCCCATCCCACAGCTGTAGCCATGCCTCGGTGGCGCCAGAAGGGTCGGGAGTCGCGGTGGGCGCCGCGGTACTCGTCGGGGGCGCTGTCGTCGCAGCCGCGGTCGCCTCGCTGGTCGGCGCGGTCTCTGCGGTGGGTTCGGCGATCGTGTCGTCGCCACCGCTGCATGCGGCGAGCAGCGCCGCGGCGAGAAGGGTCAGAACGACAGGGCGATGGGTCAGGCGCACGGCGGTTCTCCTCGAGAAGGCGAGGCCCGTGCTCGCGACGATCGAGAAGCTGCCGGCGCGGCCGAACCTCGCAGGTTCAGCTGGTGTCGTCGACGGTACAAACCCGTCGTGACAGCCATCCGTCACCGTCGCACCTCCCCTGGCATCGCCCGATCCGCCACCGACTCGCGCTCTCCGCGCGATTCAGCCTGTGGATAACCACGGAACCAGGTGACCTCGGTCACCGTCAAGGGTTCTGGTGCGAATCGCCCAACGTGCATGCCCCATCTGTGGCCCGTCCGAATCGGCCATTGGGACATCAACAACAGCAATCCCTCGGGACTGGGGCCCCTGGGCAACAGGATTCCGTTGCGATCCGACAAGTCTCGGGGCAATGCTGCGACGTTCGCTTGTCCGTGAGCCAGCCCTTCCGTGCGCTGGACCACCGCGCACATCAGATCAGATCAGAGAACGATCGCCTCGGTCGCGTCGACGAGCACCGCTTCAAGGAAGGCAGATGGATCGAGGTCGCCATCATGAATCAAGACGGCGCGGTGTTCGGTTCTCGTGAGCGCTACGTAGAAGAGGCGACGCGCTTCTGGCCAGTCGATGTCCTCGTTGCGGCGCTTGTATGGAACAAGTCCCTTGTTGAGGTACGGAAGAATCACGACGGGGAACTCCGTTCCCTTGGCGGCAAAGCTCGTCATCAACTTGACGGCAGCAGTGGACTCAAGGGCTGAGCGTTCAAGCCGGTCCCAGTCGCGGATGACGAGTTCGGCGAGTTGGGAGACGGATGCCGGGCCCTGGTCGTCGTAGGCCTTGCGGGCCATTGCCGCCAACACCTTGACCTCATCGGCCGACCGCTTTGGATACGAGGTTGTGCCGAGATCGAACTCTCGTAGCAGCCTGTTGACCACGCCACGCGGGGCACCGGCGGCGACCTTGGAGCAGGCTTGGACAATCTCGTTGATCAGCTCCTCGGGAGAAGAACCCCCGATACCGGACAGCTCGCCAGGGGTGAGGGTGGCACCGGCCAGGTGCCGGAGACACTGGGCGAGAAGTCGGATCGTGGGATTGTCAGCGATCGTTCGAGCGCCGCGTCCCACGCGAGTGTGCGTGATTCCGGCACTCTCGAGTGCGTCGGCGACATCGTCGAACTTGAAAGTGTGCGGGGCGAGAATCGCGATATCGCCGAGCTCGTAGCCATCGCTCAGGCTCCGCTCGATAGCGGCGACAATGGCGTCGGGTTCGGAAACCGTGGATGCGGTCATCACGATGAGTTCTCCGTGGCGTGTCGTGACACGCGACTCCATCGCCTGCTTGCGCCGGTCGGGGTTCTCACTGATGATCCGGTTGGCGGCAGCGACGATGGCAGGCGGGCAGCGGTAATTGCCCACCAGCGGCTGCTCAGTGGCCCTGAACATTTCGATGAAGGCATGCAAGTTCTCGGGGTGTGCGTCGCGCCAGCCGTAGATCATCTGATCGTCGTCAGCTACGCCGAACACAGAGGTAGCCGGGCCCACGAGATGGCCCAGGAGTTCGAGTTGAGCCACGTTCGTGTCCTGAAGCTCATCGACGAACACGAACGGATATGCGTCGTGGAGGATGCAACGTACTCGTTCCTGACTTGCCAGAAGTTGACACGCATGTGCGATGAGATCGTCGAAGTCGCGCATGTTGCGTTCAGCGAGAAGCGCGTCGTAGCGGGCCCGTATCGCTTGCAGACGGCTGCTGGGAGGTTCGCTACTTCGACCGCCCTTAAGGTGGCTGATCGCAGTTGTGACGGCGCCTGCGTTGAGGTTGCGGATGCCGAGGTCGCTGATGGCCTCTGCGAGCACGCCCTGAGTCTCTACGGTGCCAGCGATGCCAGCACTACGTGGCCAGCCGATCAGGTGCCCGTAGCGGCGCAATAGCAGTGCACACACACCGTGGTAGTTCGATACCCACAACCGCTGCGACGGGATGGAGAGCGGACGGCGTCCTAGTCGTTGCTTCATCTCGCTGGCGGCGTCGGTCCCGAAGGTAAGGCACATGGCGCGCGTGTGTCGGCGCCCGGTGATGGCTTCGCCGTTCCTGACCCTGTGGGCGGCAGCGTTGACTAGGACGCGGGTCTTGCCACTCCCCGGTGGCGCAAGGACCAGAAGGTTTCCCTCCGCGACTGCAACGGTGAGTTGTTCGGCGTCGAGTTGAGATTCGAGCACCGCATCAGGGGACAGCGTCATGCCGACTTGTGGCGGGAGAGACCGATCATGTGGTTGATGACCGCCGCGAGTTCATCGGGCACACTGCTCATGCGGCTGGCAGCTTCGGCCGCCAATTCTGGCTTCCGAATCCCCCGCTTCTTGCCAAACTGTTGCACGACGGTCGCATCGTCGTCATCGCCACCGTCGCGCACGTACCGGAGCCGGAACGCCTCCAGCTCCCCCTTGCCGTAGAGCAAATCCGCTGCGGCGACGAAGCTGTCGTAGCCGTCTGCGGCGACCATCACCGCCTCGATGTCACCAGACGGATAGGTGAACATCCCAGCGCTCGCCATTCGCTCCAGACCCTTGGCATCCAGGGATCCCTTCGCAGGCACACCCTTCGGCAGCCGGCCGAGTCGGTCGAGCACCTTGCGCAACGTGCCGAACGTCTGGTCGTTGTCACAGACAACGCAGTGCGGGATATCGAACCCGTCGGGGCCCAGCAACTTCAAGAACGGCTCGAAGCCACCGCCTCCGACCGGGAGCACCGAAACGCCGCTTCGGTCAAGATCACACGCGAGCTTCCGTGCGAACTCGGGCAGCGCACCGAGTTCGCTAGCGCCCTCGCAAAGCAGGACGGCGCGAGCGAAGAGAAACTCGGTTCCAGCAAGTCGCAACTCGCGGTTGAGCCGCGCGAGCTCCTCTACATCAAAAAGGCCTCCGTCGACCGCCCGAACGACGGTTCCCGCGCTCGTGCTCCGCAGGACACGAATCTCGTTCACCTCGACTGTGTCCGTGATGAACGGCGCATGGGAGGTGAAGATCACCTGATGGCCGGGTTCGCTGGCTAGCGCTACGAGGGAACGGCCCACATGCGGAGCCAGATGGATCTCGGGTTCCTCGAGTCCGACAGCGAGCAAGCCGCCACCAGCGGTCTGGAGGAATGCCCGAAACAGACCGAAGAGGGCGAGACTCTGAAGTCCGGTCGAGTGTTCCCGCAGCGGGAGCAGCTCGTCTCCGGCGCCGACGACAAGCGACGTGCCCCGCAGCAGGCTTCGGAAGTCAACCGATGTTGCGCGTAGCTCGGCTGAGAGCGGCACCTCGGCCGGTAGGACCGCCACGAACCGTTCCACCGTCTCGGCAAGTTCGCCAAGCCGGTCTTCACCCAACACAGCCTCGACGAGGTCTCGTCCCGCGTCGGCCGTCAGAGATTCGACGGCTTCCGGATCGTGAGCCGCTTCCAGCAGCGTCGATAGCCGCGCCCATAGTCCGCCCCGGTCATCGAACTCTCGTTGCGAGTCTCGGGAAGCCCCAAGGAAGAAGAACCCGATGGCCGACCGTGTCGCGATGTCGAAGGCCCCGTCCTCCTCACCGTCACTCTTGAGGAAGAAGGCGCGAGCGCGGAAGACCCCGTCCTCCTCGTGGCCCGCTACAACCCGCACCAGCACTACCTCGACGTCACCCGCGACATCCACGTGGGTCTCGAACAAGGTGTGCTCGTCAGCGGTGAACGTATTGCCGTCGTCGGGCACGAGGGTGTAGTCGATGACAAGGTCTTGGTCGGGGTCGCAAAGGTCGCTCTCGCGGAAGCCGTAGCCGCGCCGACCCGAGCCGAAGGCCTTGTCGAGAGCGTCGAGGATCGACGTCTTGCCCGATCCATTCGCACCGATGAGTACGGTGCGTTGACCGAACGCGACCTCGACATCGCGCAGGCAGCGATAGTTCGAGAACTTGATGCGGGCGACTCTCACCCGACTACCGGCGCGCCTTCGAACTCAACCACCGCTCTCCCAGTACGTCAGCCAATGCGGGTGCAGGCTGGGGAACAGCGCGCCGAGGACCTTGAGCGGGTGGACGGCGGTCTGTCGTCGGCGCATCGGATCGGCAGCGATGAAGTCGTCCGGCCACAGCTCGAGGGTAGCGCCCGCTCGGAAGAGGCACCCTCGCCGCGACCCGAGTTCGGCTTCGAACAGTGGCCGCAGCCCTCGGAGAACTCGGGTCCGGATGTTGCCTGTCCCAGTAGCCGGAGCCGGCGGGCCACAGATGAGGCATGCAGCACTCCGGAGGCACTTCCGTTTGCCGGCTCGGGCTTTCCAGACTCCGCACCGAATCCCCGAGGCGCTGCGCAACCGGCGCGCCACGGGCGACGACCTGCAGCTCGGGAGCCAACCGGCAGCGAGCAGTGATCTCGGGACCCGTCACATGATTGCCAAGTTCACTGCGGCGGGGCTCGCCGTATTGGCCTCACCTCTGGCAGCGCTGTTCGGACTCGCAGCTCTCGCGGCTAGCATGGTCAGCGCCTCGGCGTCCGAGGGTCACGCGCTCTTCGACCCGTCCGAAGACGCCGTCGCCGACATTCCGCCGCTGCTCCTGGGGCTCTACGCCGCCCAGTCGACAGCGTGCCCAGGTCTGCCGTGGCAGGTCGTTGCCGGGATCGGCAAGGTCGAGTCCGATCACGGACGGCACGGTGGCGCGACACTTCACCCCGACGGGACCGTCAGCCCCCCTATCATCGGCATCCCGCTCGACGGCACCAACGGCACCGCCCGCATCCCCGACACCGACGACGGCCGCTACGACGGTGACACCGTCTGGGACCGGGCCGTCGGCCCGTTCCAGTTCATCCCCTCGTCGTGGGCGATCTT
>JAHDBV010000164.1 GCA_020630195.1 Acidimicrobiales bacterium | reverse complement strand
TCGCGGCACTCGGTGGACGACTCGATCTCCGGTGGGTCGGGGATCGGCTCAGAGCAGGGGATGCCGGTGTCGACGGGGTCGCCAGCGACTCCGTCGACGGACACGATCTCCAGCCAGGTGTCGGTGTCGTCCGAGCACACATAGGCGACGGAGAGGTCGACGTCGGCGTCGAGCAGGTCGGCGATGTCGCAGAGCTTGTCGAGGATGTCTTGATCGAGGCACCCGATCATCCGCAGCGCGGGCTCAGCCTCGCCCGTCTCGCCACCGACGTCGCCGAGTGGGAAGGTCAGCGGAATCGAGACGAGGTCGAGGCTCGTCACCGTGGCGTCGTCGGTGCAGAGCTGGTCGCCCGACACCGTCCACCCGGTGCCGTGCACGGCGGAAGCGTTCAGTTCTGCGGCGAGCTGCGCGAGCGTCCACGGGGCGAGCACGGCGAACGTGATGGTGGAGTTGTCGCCGTTGATGCCGACCTTCGTCGACACCCCCAGGGCGTCAGCGGGGATGATGTCGGTGCAGCGCGCCGAGCCACCGTCGCCAGCATCGGCGCAGTCGGCGAGGAGCGAGTCGAGGGTGTCGTCGATGGACGTGAGCAGGTTGTCGCGGCGGTCGTCGTTGCAGCCGGTGGTGACCTCGGCGCACAGATCCTCGGGCACGAAGTCGGGGTCGATGTTGGCTTCGATCGTCACCGACGACGGCGAACCGTTGACCAGAAGCTCGGCCGACGGGTCCTCGCCGAAGGCGCCGAACGGCGGGCAGATCTGGTGCTTCTCGTTGACCTGGAGGACGTTGTAGCCGCCGGCGGCGAGCGAGTCCTCGAAGTCGGAGAGGTTGTCGCCCGAGTACGGCCCCCACGCCCAGGGCTGGGAGGCTGGCGGTCGGCCGAAGATGTAGGTCGAGCCCTCAGCGCATGGATCGGCGCAGACCACGATGGAAGGGGTGTCGCATTCCTTCGGTGGCTCGGGGACGATCTCGCCGGTGTCGCAGTCGACGAAGTCGCCCACGAGCGTGTAGTCGACGAGGGCCGACGGGTCGGCGGGGTCCACGACGTAGTAGTTGACCGTGATGCTGCCTTCACAGATGGACACGACGCGGGTGATCGTCACCCAGTCGGCCTGGTCTGCGGAGTTGACGTTGTCACAGCCACCCTCAAGGGCGTCGAACTCGCACGCCGATGCCGGGGGCAGTGGGATGGTCTCGGCGCAGGCGAACACACAGACCGGCAGGTCGGACTCGGGGACCTCGGTGCCGTCCTCGAAGTGGAGGGTGCCGTAGCCGTCCTCACAGTCGACGCAGCGGTAGCCGCGCTTCTCGGGCGTGGAGACCGAGTCGTAGACGAGAGCGTTGCCGATGCGGGCCGGGTTGCTCGAGTCGGTGATCGTGGCCGAGACGGGGATCTTCTGGTCCGTCGGGCAGTGGATCATCGACAGGTAGCGCCACTGGATGGCGCTCGACGGCTGAGCGTCAGCGGGGGGCGGCAGGAGCCCGCCGCAGCCGGCGGGCTGGATGTTGCAGCGAACCTCGACGATGGCGTCGGGGTAGGCGGCCTGGAAGATGGATTGCCACTCGTTGAGCTGCGGCGTCCAGCCGGTGGTCGGCGCAGCGTTGACGACGGTGGTGGTGCCGTCGACGTTGGTGATCGTGATCTCGTGTGATTCGTTGAATCGTGTTCCGGTGTTGTCGAGGAACACGACCGTCGACGACCACTTGACGCACTCGGTGGCGCGGTCGTCCGCGCAAGCGTTCTTGTCGAGTTGGAAGTCGTCAGAGTCGAACATTGGGGCTCCGGGTCGTGACGGTCGTGTTCTTCAACGGGGCAGTCGGGTGGCTCAGACGGCCACGACGACGCAGCACGGGTCGGGCTGGCACGCCGAGAGGACGTGCATCGACAGGCTGTTGCCCGCCGACACGCCCGCACCGCCGGCGACGGCGTAGGAGATCGCCTGCCAGTAGCCATCGGGGATCGGGTAGGTGGCACCGGCCGGGATGGTGAAGGTCACGTCGACCGGGGCGATGGTGTCGGACGTGCAGTTGTCGCAGTCGCCACCGTCGAGGTAGGTCACGGTCACGTCGACCGAATCGCAGCCCGAGATGGCGATCTTGCCGCCATAGGCAGCCGGCGAACCGGCAGCGATGACGAGCTCGGCGGGAGCCACGGCGGCACCCTCGGTCTCGGCGTGGACGACGTCGTACTGGACGACGATGGGGGCGGTCGCCGGCAGGCAGCTCTTGACCGGCTTGGGGGCGAGGGTGAAGTCGTGAGACATCAGATGCAGGATCCTTGGTGGTGGGTGGTGATGTGGATGTCCGCCAGATCGCACCCGTTGGTGTCGACCGTCAGGACGGTTTGCTCGCAGTCCCACGAGGGGGGCGAATAGGCGCAGACGCCCTTCGGCACCACGAAGGTGCCGGCGTCCACGGTGACGGTGACGGCGCAGCACTCGGGGCCGAACACCGCCAGCGACGTGAAGGGGTTGAGGGCGGGGATGTCGTCAGCCGTGAACGACTGGATCGACGCACCCACGCACTCGGGGAGGGGGGAGTAGTCGGTGCAGGGCACCACGACCACGGACTCCAGCGGCAGCAGCACGCCACCCTGGCCGACCACGCCGATGATCTCGTCGGCGCCTTCGCAGTCGATGCGGCGATGGACCTCGGTCGTGACGGGGCACGCACCATCGGGCCACGTTGACGGGGCCGCGAGGGTGAACGTGACGGGCAGCCCGCCGACGGTGGCGGTGACGGTGCCGTCGCCGTTGTCGGTCGGGGCCGACACGATGGCCGGGTCGAGGATGCAGATGCTCTCGGTGACGACGGTGCCGCAACCGACCTCGACGCATCCACCGCAGTCGCCGTGGATGGCCGGGTCGTAGTCGACGACATCGGCACCAGTGCCACCGGCGGGCGCGAACTTGAGCCCGAACGACTCGGCCAGCGTGGCCTCATCGACGATCTTGCACAGGTAGACGACGCCGACCAGTTCGCCGGTCTCGGGGTCGCAGATGTCGCAATGGCGCGCCATCCCGGCCTCGATGCCGACGGGTGTCGGGTCGACGGGTTCGGTCGGTTCGCAGTCGGCGCCGACGAGGTCGTAGGCGTCCGGTGTCGGTGTCGGCTCGTGCGCCATCAGCAGCAATCCCCACACGAGGTCTTGACCTGGGCGGCGAACACGCCACACGGGTCGAGGCGGACGATGGCGAGCAGTTCGGTGATGTCCAGCCGCCGGTTCTGCAACAGCAGGTCCCACGACTCGGGGAGCGTGTCGGGGCCGACCGCATCCGGGTCGGTCGCCTCGTTCGGCACCCGTGAGAGCAGGTCCTCGGGGAGCCCGATGGCGTAGTCGGCGAAACCGAAGGCGTAGATCCACGCCGTGCCGGGGTCGGCGGGCGTCCCGTCGGGGGCGACGTTGGGGAAGCCCGGACCGATCGACACGTTCCAGCCGAGCGGCCCGACGTAGCCGGCGGCACCGGGCTGGATGTGGCCGTGCTCGAGCATGGCGGGAACCGCCACGTCCGGCACGATGAACTGCCCGAAGGCGTTGCCCGCTTCGTTGACTCGGCCACGGATGAGCGCAGCGAGGCCAGCCGTCATCGGCACGGCACCACTGGGCGTCAGGCTTTCGGCGACCGAGTTCGGGCCCGCGAGGGTCGGCGTCGGGTCGCACTCCCGGCCAGAGCCGAGGGTGAGTCGTTCAGCGAGGATCTTGTCGATGCCGAGTTCGAGGTTGTAGCGGCGGCGGCGCGCTGCTTCGTCCTCGCGGTGGATCGAGTCGCAGTCGTTCGGCATGTAGATGTCGAAGGGCCACGCGGTGGCTTCTTCGATGCCGGGCTCGGCCAGCTCGCACTTGAGCGGGTCGGCCTCGTCGGTGGCGCAGGGGCCACACGTCGTGAATCGGTTCTGGGTGTGCGGGTGAGCGCAACCAATGGGGTCCCACCGTGATCCGCTGCGCCAGTCGATCCGGGCGGACACGTTGGGGAACGCGGCACGGAAGCGGTAGCGAGGCAGGACCGCAGCGGCACGGGCTGGCCCTGGGGCTGCACCCTTTGTTGCGCTGTCTTGGCAACTCATGTCTTAGGCCACCTCCGTAGTTCCGAGGAGCCCCCGCCCGACTCGTGGCTGGTCGGGCGGGGGCTTACGTCGGGGTGGTGGATCAGGCGTCGGCCTTCTTGGCCGTCGTCTTCGCTGCCGCCTTCTTGGCGCCGAGGGCGTCCGCGGGGCGGATGCCGCCGCCTTCCTCGAGGCTCGGCGTGCCGGGGTCCGACGGGGCGGCGCAGGTGAACTCGGTGAGCTCGGAGCGCTTGCCGGACGGGCAGAGGGCGACACGGAAGTGGAGGATCGGATCGCAGCCCGTGTGGACCAAGGTCTCCTCCTTCTCGTAGAACATGCCGCGGCAGTTCTGGCGGGTCAGGTCCCAGTCGGCGAAGCGCTGACCGGTGCCGATGCTGATCTCCTGGCCGACACCCACGGCGACGTCGCCGGGCTTCACGAGGAAGAAGTCGAACGTCGGGGTGGCGCCGTTCACGAGCGGGCCGATGTCGAGGGTCATGCCCTCGGCGCCGACTCGCGGGCGGGGAGCGTTGAGGCCGGCGATCTGGTACGGCGTCTCGCCGAGGATGCCGATGCCGAGGTCGTTGAAGACCTCGCCGACGCTGGCGTTGCAGCACACCGAGGTGGCGTACTTCTCACGGTTGAGGTACCGCTGCATGCCGGCGGGGATGATCGCCTGGTAGTCACCGAGGTCGTTGTCGGTCTCGATGCCGGACAGGACGGTCTCGAGGGCGGCGTACAGGTCGTGCGCTGCGTTGAGGGTCGGCGTGGTCAGCTCGAAGCTGTTGCCGGCGTTCACCGATGCGAGAAGCATCTGGTACATCAGCTTGGCCTCGGCCCACTTGTCGGTCTTCGAGGCGAGCTTGCGGAGCGCAGCCTCGATGCCGCGGGGGTTGGTCAGCTCGTCGTCACGGCAGACCTTGAGGCACCAGTAGAACGCCTCGAGGAAGAAGCTGTCGTAGGTCTGGCACGCCAGGGTGGCGCACTCGGACTTCCACGTCGACTCATCCGCCGGGTCGATGCCCTGCTGGTTGCCGTCGATGACCTCGGGGTCTTCGCAGTGGTCGACGACGCCGTAGGTCCAGTCGTGCGGCCCGCCTTCGATGTCGACGTCCTGCGCGATCTGCACCTCGAGGGTGTTCATCGGGCGCTTCTGGAGGCGGTCGTAGAGCGGGCGACCGGAGCGGAAGCACTCGGCCGGGTCACGCAGACGCTCGTACTCCTCGGGGCAGATCGCAGCGGCGACCGGCTCCAGCGCACGGGCGCTGTCGGAGTTGCGGATGCGGTCACGGTTCATCCAGCGACCGGCGGAACCGAAGGACTCGTCGACGAGGGCGAGGGGGTGATCGTCGTCCCACAACTGGATCGAGGCGATGACCTCGGTCTCCTCGTTCTTGCGGGAGAGCGAGCTGCGCATGGCCTCGGCGAGCTGATCGAACGAGCTGAACTCGCCCTGCGGGATGACCGCGCCTTCCTCGGTGTAGCCACCGACGTGGACCGCAGCGGCGATCGCCTTGTCGGCGGACACCTCGACCGCCGCACTCACGGCGGCGGTGGCGTCGAGCTTGGCGTTGGCCTCGGCGACCTTGGCCTCGGCGGCGTCGATGGCGGCCTCAGCGTCGGCAGCGGCAGCCACGGGGGCTTCGTCTGCGACCGGGGCTTCGATGGGGGCGAGGGCGTCGAGCTCGGCCTTGGCGGCGTCGGCTGCGGCCATGCGGCCGTTGACGGTTTCGAGTGCGGCCTTGATGGCCTTGGCCTTCTCGACGGCGGCGGTGGCGGCAGCAACGTCGGCTGCGGCCTTGCCGGCCTCGATCTCGCCGTTGTATGCCTCGGCGAGCGAAGCGGCGATGGCGGGAAGCTGGGCGTCGGGTGCGACGCTGGAGTCGGCCAGATCGAGGCCGAGGAACAGTTCGATACTCATGACAGGGGTCCTTGCGGGTGTGCGGAAACACGCCCCCGGTTGGGGGGTGCGGTTTCCCGGTGCGCCGTGGACCTCTGTCGCTCCCGTGTGTCGGCTCGGGCTTCGACCTGTGTCGTTGCCTGCTGCCGGACGGGTGGAACGTGGCCGGGGGTTATG